>NZ_CP130832.1:0-305714 GCF_030549615.1 Stenotrophomonas sp. 610A2 | reverse complement strand
CAGCAGCGCGGCGGTGATCGCCACCGGTGCGCCAAAACCTGCGGCACCTTCGAGGAAGGCGCCGAAGGCGAAGCCGACCATCAGCATCTGCAGGCGCTGGTCTTCGGTCACCGACAGGATCGACGCGCGGATGATCGCGAACTGGCCAGTCTTGACCGACACCTTGTACAGGAACACCGCGCCGATGATGATCCAGGCGATCGGCCACAGCCCGTACAGGAAGCCGAAACCGGCTGCACCCAAGGCCTGCGACACCGGCATGCGATAGAACAGCAATGCAACCGCCAGCGCGATGGCGACGGTGATGGTACCGGCCAGCCAGCCCTTCATGCGCAGCACGGCCAAGGCGACGAAGAAGAAAGCGATCGGCAACAGCGCGATCAGGCTGGACAGCCAGAGGTTGCCAGCGGGGTCGTACAGTTGTTCCCAGGGCTGCATGCAGGTTCTCGTCAAAGGCGAAAGGCGGCCCACCCGCAGGTGGTGTGGCGATGGTCGCAAATATTGGTATTACCAATATTCAATCAGTCCGACCAACGAACCGCGATTGAATCGCCGTTGCCGCGAAGATCCTATTAGACCATAGGGTTAGTGAAGGTAATTGGTCTTACCAATATCTGGACTTTGTGGGAGCGGCGTAAGCCGCGAAGCCGATATCAGTACAGCCACCCATCCACTTGCCACTGCATCCATGCAGCTTGCCGGCACCGTCAGCTTCGCGGCTTACGCCGCTCCTGCAAGAAAAACAAAAGCAAAGGCAAAAAAAACGGCACGTCTCCGTGCCGGTTTCTTCTCCACTGTCGCCAGTTACAACCGCTGCCACTCCGGCCCATCACCGCGCCGCCAATACACCGCCACCGCCTTGCCGTAGACCGTATCGGCATCCACCAAACCGAAGAAGCGCCCATCAAAACTATTGCCACGGTGATCACCCACCACCAGCAACTTGCCGGCCGGAATGGTCATGCCGTTGATGTCCGGGCCACCGCCATCACGCAGATCCAACTGCACCTGCTTGCTGCCGAACAACTCCCGCGCCACGTCCTGCCGCAACGGCTGTTCGTTGATGGACAGATAACCATCATGCAACTGCACGCGATCACCGGCCACGGCGACCACGCGCTTGATCAAGCGCGTGCCATCGGCTGGCGAATCAAACACCGCCACATCGCCACGTTGCGGGGCCTGCCCGGCCAGCAGCTGCACATCGGTGAAAGGAACGCGCAGGCCATAGGCGCGCATATCCACCACCACCCGGTCACCGGGCTGCAGGGTCGGCTGCATCGAGCCACTGGGCACCTGGTAGTGATTGGCCAGGCTGTCGCGGGCCGCGAACAGCAGCAGCAACATCACGCCCAAGGGCAAGGCTTCACGTCGCAGCCAGGCCAGCACGGGATGGGGCGATGCAAGGGACTCAGTCTCACTCATGGCTGATCACCAACTCCGGAGGTCAAGCCGAATTGACCGCCAACGCTGGCCGAAGTTCCCCATGGCCAAGAAAGGCGGCCCGCACGATTTGCTACGCAGACTTTACGCCGCCGCAGCCAGCCGCCATGGCGATTTGATGTGGCCGCGGCGCATCGTGCCACCACCGCGCCGCAAGGCGCTTTAACGTGGTGCCACATGAGCGTTTTACTGATCCGGCATACCCGCAACCCAACGGTGCCGGATGCATCCCTTCTACCCACACAGCTCGCCGATCAGCCGCTGCAATGCCTGCACTGCGGCTCACTGCCTGCGTTGGCCCGGTGCCTGGATAACGCCCGACAGCAGGCACCAAGCTGGGTGCTGATCGAGAACACCGCCACCGACGAGGCGCAATGGGCGCTGCACGGCCGCAGCGTCTGCAGCGCACTGGATGCGTTGCCCTCGCCGTATATCGAGATCGCCCGCAGCGATGCAGATACGCTCGAAGCCCATCTGCATCCGCATCATGCCGCGACCGCATTGGCGGTCTGCAGTACCGGTACCGACGAGGCGCGACGCCTCTCACTGGCGATCACCACGCGCCTGCTCAGCAACGTGCAAGGTGCCTGAGCCATGGCCGTCTTCATCGTACGTGGGCCGGATGCCAGCGGCGCCTTGTTGCAGGCGTGTACTCCGCTGCCCAGCCCGGTCATGAGCGCATTGGTGCGCCGCGCACTCGATGTCGGTATCAGCGTTGCACAGCGCAACTGCCGCTCCGAACAGGAGCTGCTCGATTCGTTGTGCGCGGCCGATCACAACCCTAGCGACGTGATCCTGTTGGCCCCTGCAGCCTGCGTGCACAGCGCCCGCCTGCAGCGCCTGCTACCTCGCCTGCGCAACGCCTATGTGGAAGTACACGACGACCCCAGCGACGCGCCGCAGTCCTGCCTTCCCGAGCATCTCGGCCAGCGCCTCGGCATCGCCCAAGGCTACTGCGCCCAAAGCTACGTGCTGGCGATGGAGCTTGCACTGGAACACCTGTGCTGCAGCGACGTCGGCGACCGCGTGCACGTAGGCACCTGAGATGGATGCGCACCGTTACATCGTGGGTTACGAGGTCTACCTCGACGGCCAGCCGTTCTGGTGGGGCCATCTGGCCGTGCAGCTGCAGGAGGCGGATCCGATGCTGCTGCATCCACAGGCACTGTTGGATCATCTTTGCGCGATGGCCGCCCAGCGCCACGATGTGCTGGCGGCGCAGGTGCGGTTGAAGATGATCAGTCGGTTGTAGCGGGTGATGGTCCGCGTTGTCGGCTTCGCGGCTTACACCGCTCCTACGAGCTTGGTGGATTGCCTGGAAGGGCGCATGCCGAGCATGGCTCGGCACTACATGGGGCTATCGGGCCCGCTTCCGCAGTCCGGCACCGGCGAATACAATCGGACGGTACTCACCTTGAACTGCAGGTTGCCAGGTCCACATGCCTCTCCTCAACGGCTTCACGCTGGGCCAGGAATTCGAAATTGAAACGGAACTGATGCAGGCCTGCACGGAAGACCCGAACAACATCCTGGAGCAGCTTGTTTTCAGCTCGGAGTTGGATTTCGGCCCTTGTTGCGAGCAACTGGAGAACGCCTTGTCGCTTCGCTACGGGCCATCCGCTGCACCGGCGCTGAGCATACAGGGGGAGATATCCGTCGCCTGCTATACCTTTGCCAAGGAAGCTACACGGGTTACCGCACAGATCTCCTGCGAAGGCCCGGGCTACTGCTGCCACGGCTTCATCCATGCTAGCACGCGCTGGTTATCGGATGCACATGACTGATCTGGCCGCGGTCTACTCCATGCGTATCAACTACTGCAGCGCGTCGCTGTTCAGCAAGACACGGGCGCGCATCACCGCACAACGAACTTTCTGCCCATGAAGAAGATCCTGGATTTCCTCACCGGGAAGCGCCCTGCGATAGAGCACGCTACCCAGTCGCCCGTTTCCGTCGCCGCTGCCGGGTTGCCGCAGGATCGGGTCGTCGCCTTCATCGCCGACTGGCACCGGCAATGGGAAAAAGCCAGCGCGATGATGGGCCGGAAGGTGGACTTCAAGGTCTGGCACGAGTTGGTTGAGCAGGTGGACTCCGCTCATTTCCTCGAGGGGCGCACGTGCGGCTCCAGCGGCCACTTCGGCTCTCACCCCGACTTCGTACCCGACACGACCACGTTTGATGGTTGTGAGATTGATGGGGACCTGGCGCAGGTATTCACCACCAAGACCGCGCCGCCAATGACGCATTACAACGTTTATGACCTGCAACGCGATGCCGGGGGAAGCTGGCGCATCGCCAGGATATTCGACCTGCTTCACCCGCCTGCGCAGATGCTCATCGCATCATCAACGCTGCACCAGCGCATGGCTGATGCAAGCGGCGATGCGCCGCTGATCGCACCCGGCGAAGAACTGCAGTTGGATGAGAACCGCCTGTTGCTTGGTGACAGGAGCGTGCAGACCGATTCCGTCAGCGGCAGCATCACCGTACAGGAACTGGGACGTCTGACAGTCAGCTCGGGCGCGCTCGCCATCACTGACTTCGGCTACGACCTTGCCGATGTGCAGCCCTTGCACAGGTCAGCGCCCTGCGGCAGTCATCCGGTGCAGATCGTGCATCTGGACAGGCGTGTTGCCGGCGTGCGCGTCCGCTTCAAGGAAGGCGCTACCGCGGCCAGTTGGAAAGCCGCCAATACCGTCCAGGGCAATGGTGTCTATGGCGTGGATGCCGGCAACCTGTCGATCTTCGACATGGCAGCATTGGATGGAATGAGCCGCATCGCATATGAGCGGGCGTTCCAGCAATGGTCCGGAAGCGGCACGCCAGCCCTGCTCTCGCTGAAGTCTCCGAACGATTGCCTTATCACCAGCAGCGGCTATGGCGATGGCGCCTACCCTGCGTTCTGGGGACTGGCCGCGGATGGCACGATTGTTTCGCTCTACATCGACTTCCTGGTCCTGGCCGAGGAGTCCGCGGAAGGCGTGCTTACTTCGCTATGATCGTCTGGCAGGCAACGCACGCCTGCCAAACGCTGAACTTGATTCCCCAGGACGATCTCTGACATGAATAGTCACTCCATGCTGTTGTACCTGCTGCTTGCCGCCGCACCTGCCGCCGCAAGCGAAGCAACCGATGATGCCGCCACCGTGGCCATCGTCACTTCCGGCCATTGGCAGGCGGGGGAACAGCAAGGGCTCTATCGGGTGCGTCTGGAGAACGTCGGCTTCGAGCACGTGTCATGCCGTGTCTGGATCGAATGGCTGGCAGCAGCTGCACCGGGGAAGCCACTCGCTCCGGTTGCCAAGGTGCCGTTGGCGGAAGCCTCCGACAGTTTCTGGTCATGCCCAGCGCGGAGCGGAACCGTGGTGCTGGACCATGACACGCTGCAGCTCAATCTGGTTCACGCCTATTCGCTGGAGCCGCGCGTGTTCAACGTGGCGCTTGGCGCGCCCGGAAGTTACCAACTGCAAACCGACGCCCAGCCATAAGCATGCTTTGCCGGCATTTCGGCGCCGAAGCCATTGCTGGTGACGGAACAGCGCTGCGGAGACCTGTTCCGCGCATACGCATTGATCATCGAAGGACCACATCATCGTGACGAACGGAATCAGCCACATTTTCGCGCCGACCACAGCCACCTCGCGTCTGGCCCTCCCCTGCCTGTTGGTGATGAGCACCGTGCTGCTGGGCGCCTGCGCGACGCGCCCCGGACCGCTGGGCAGCTTGTCCAACATCGTGGTGACCGGGAATGGCGTCGACAATGAGCGCGATGCGCCCTTGTGCCAGGAGTTCAAACCCGAAGCGCCACAAGTGCGTGCATTTTTCCGCAGCGCCGTGCTGATCACTCCACGCCAGGAACACGATTTCTTCCTGCACGGACCTTGCTACGTGCGTGGCACGCTTACCACCCGGTATGAGACCTGGCATTGGGAGCTGCGCAATGGCGGCACTGCGCGGGTTACCTCGGCTTCGGGAGATGATTCATTCCTGCTGGCGGACCCGCGTGAGGAATCATCGCTTGGCGATGAGTGAGGCCAGCGCTGTTCTGTAGTGCCGAGCCAAGCTCGGCAGGAGAGTTACCGGTAAAGCCTCTGCCGAGCACCGCTCGGCACTACCGTTTCTGCCCCCTCCCTTTTGCGTAGCAAAGGGGAGGGCTGGGGTGGGGTTGGCTTTTGTGGCCTTTCCGGCGCTGCTGGCTTCGCGGCTTACGCCGCTCCTACGAGGCTGGTGGATGGTTTGGAAAGCCCCTGCCGAGCATGGCTCGGCACTACCTTAGTAGCCTTCTTCTTCCGCGGCGGCTTCGCGGCCTTGCTGGCGGATCAGCGCTTCTTCGCGGGCATCGTTGATGGCGTGGCGTACGCTGTCCAGGTCCACCGCGCGTTCGTCCGGGGTGAATTCACCGCTCAACACAGTGTCCGCCAACAAGTCGCCGGCCTGGAACAACTCCCACATTTCCTCGCCGTACCAGGTGTCCAGCAGCGCGGGTGCGCTGCGGCCGAGATAGGCAGTGAGGTTGTTGACGTCGCGCAGCAACATGGTGCGTGCGGCGTTGTTGCCGCCAGCACTCACCACCTGTGGGAAGTCGATCACCACCGGACCATCCGGCCCAACCAGCACATTGTACGGCGACAGATCGCCGTGGATCAGCCCGCAGCACAGCATCAGCTTGACCTGCTCGACCAGCACGGCGTGGAATTCGGCGGCCTGTTCGGCACTCAGCTCCACCTCGCCCAGGCGCGCGGCGCTGTAGCCCTCGGCGTCGGTCACCAACTCCATCACCAACACGCCCTGGAAATAACCAAACGGCTCGGGCACGCGCACGCCAGCGTCACGCAGCTGGTACAGCGCGTCCACCTCGGTGTTCTTCCATGCCGCTTCAGCCTGCTTGCGGCCGTAATTGCTGGCCTTGCCGATGGCGCGGGCCTCGCGGCTGCCGCGCACCTTGCGGCCTTCCTGGTACTGCACGCGCTGCTGGAAGCTGCGCTGCGCCATGTCCTTGTAGACCTTGGCACACCGCACTTCATCGCCGCTGCGGACGACGTAAACCGCCGCTTCCTTGCCGCTCTTGAGCGGGCGCAGGACCTCGTCGATGACGCCGTCGTCTATCAATACCTGCAGTTGTTGGGGTGTCTTCACAGTGTCTCGGTGGATGCGGGTGGCGGTTCGATCTGCATCGAACGTGGGCCGTCCGGGTGGGATCAGGCGGGCATATTGTTGCCGATGGTACGGAAACCGGCCAGCCATGGCAGCAACCACGGGTTCAGAGTGAATGGTTCTGATGGCACGAACGCGAACGGCCAGGCGCTGGGCCTGGCCGTTGGGCTGTGTTGCTTGGGATGAAGGGGGTTTGCCCAATGGGCTGCGCCTGCCCTCTCCCCAACCCCTCTCCCGCTGGGAGAAGGGCTCAGGTCTGCTTAGCGACTGAGCACGCCGGGGTTCATCAGGCCCTTGGGGTCGAGCTGGGCTTTGACGGCATCCAGCACCGCCAGCGCGGCCGGGTCGCGGCCGGCGCGATAGTCATAGAACTTGCCCAGCTGCAGATTGGCCGCGCCATGCGCGCGCATGGTGTCGGCGATCTGCCGCTTGAGCGTGTCGGCCGCAGCGCGGGCATCGAGGTGCTCGCCCGGGCAGCCAATGCGCTCACGGTGGTCGGCATCGACGGTGCGAACGTGGAAGGCGTTGTGGCTGTCCGGCCAGTAGATGCAGGGTTCGATCAACGCAACCTGCGCACCCACGCTGGACAGCAGGGTGCCGATGAAGATGCCGTGCTTGTCCATCGTCGCCTGCTCACGCGCGAACAGCGCCTGCAACGCGTTGAACATGCTGGTGGCCCTGGAATGCGGTACCAGCGCATGCACCGGCGCCCAGCGCTCGCCCTGCGGGCCCAGCATGGAGTTCCAGGCGGCAAAGGGATTGGCCGCCATCATCTTGGGGATGGAGGGTTCGATGCTTTCACCAAACTCACCCACCAGCTTGCGCGCACGCGCGACGCGATCGGCTACTTCGGCAGCGCTGTCACCTTCCAGGGTGATGTGCAGCGAGAACTGCTCCTGGTCGACGATGTCGCGTCCCTTCACCGCCAGCTTCAGGCCGGAGATAAGGCCACCCTTCCTGATCACGTTGCCCAGCGCCTTGACGTCGCTGGACAGCCCGGCGCGACGCATGCGCACGCGGGTCAGCGCCGGGTCGAACGCCGCGGTTTCGCTGGCAAGCCCATGTCGAGCGAGCACGCCAAGCGCGGCAAACAGGCCATCAGCAGTGGGGAACTGCCAGGACAGGTAGTCGATATGCGTGTGCTTGGGGATGAGCTTGAGCACGATGCGGGTCTTGATGCCGAGCAGGCCGCAATCGCCGAGGAACAGGCCGGTCAGGTCCGGGCCGTACCAGCGGAAGAACGGCGCGGTATTGGCGGCGGCCGCCGAGCCGGTGGTGAGGATGTCGCCATTGGCGGTGACCACCTGCAGGCCCAGCACCACATCGGCCGAACAACCGTAGCGTGCAGTGCCGTGGAACACCGCGCCCTGCGACATGCCGCCGCCGACCGTGGCGTGTGAACCGGACATCGGCCCGAAGTACGGCGTGCGCACGCCTTTGGCGTCCAACGCATCCTTCAGCGCACGCCAGGTGACACCGGCCTCGACCACGACGTAGGCGTCTTCCAGGTTGATCTCGACGATCCTGTCCAGCGAACTGGTATCCACCAGCACGCTTGGGCTCCGTGCAGCGGTGTAGCCGCTGGTGTAGCTCATGCCACCGCCGCGCGCGATCACCGCGACACCGGCATCGGTGAGCTGTTTGACCGCAGTGGCGAGCTGCTGTGCATCGTTCGGGCGCAGCACTGCCAGCAGTGGCTGGCCCTGCGAGTAGACGTCGGTGGCGTAGTACTCAAGCTCGCTGGCATCGGTGACGATGCTGCCGCCCCAGCTGGACTGCAGCGTGGCGATGACGGCGGTTGCGGTGTCGTTGCTCATGGAAGTCCTTCGGCTCAGGCGGACAGGGCGGCAGCGCGCCCCTGGTAATCGGATTCGGCATCGGTGATGACGCGCAGCGGCACCGGCAAGGCGCGCAGGCGCGCGGCCAGGTCCGGCGCGGTGACGTCACGCAGCAGGCCGTGCAGGCGGCTGCCGAGGCGCAGCAGTTCGACAACGTTGGCGTGTACCAGCGCGGGCGCAGGCGCATCGACGCGGCGGCGCGCAGCAGCGCTTGGTGGCAGCCATGGCCATAGCAGATGACGCTCGCGCTCCCATTGCCAGGCGTCGCAGAGATAGCCGCCCGCGCGGTCAATGAGCGTGCTTGGCAATCCATCCAGCAGCAAGGCCTGTTCTTCTGCGTTGAGCAGCCATGGCGAATGCAGGACGACTTCGCTGACACGCGCGCCCAAGCCATCCACCAAGGCGGGAATGTAACCAGCGGCGGCACCATGGGCTTCAATCAACAACGGCAGTTCGGCGCTGTCGCGTACTGCGTCCATCAAGGCAGCGACCACGCTGGCGGCATCCAAGGCAGCTTCGCTCTCACAGGACGCGCCGTGACCGGGAAGATCCGGCAGCAAGCACGCGCTGTCATCGTCATCAAGCTGCTGCGGCACCAGCGGGCGGGTGCCGGGCGCATGCAGGAGCAGGCGCAGCGGCCCCTGCCCTGCCCGCTCCCATACCGCCATGTCACCGCTGGCGGTGGCGATGATGCGTCGCTGCCAACGGTTGTTCGTTGCTGCAGCCTTGCCACTGACGAAGGCTGCTTGGTCAGCCAACGCCTGCAACAACCAGGCATCCATTCGGTCGAGCATCGCCGGGATGCCTGCGGGCTCTTCAACCACTGACACATTGGCGGGCAGATCGCGCAGACGCGGCATGTGTGCGAGCAGTGGATCGCCGTGGCGGTAGACCAGCCACGACGGCATCTGCAGCTGCTGCAGCCAGAAGTGATCGTTGTGGCGGAACGCGGCCGCATAGCCGGCGCGATAGGTATCGCCTACATCCAACACGTCCATCACCGTCTCGCGGGTGCTCCCGGTGGTCTGCGGCGCAATCATCATTGCTGCGTCGGCGCGGCCGTCGTACCACGGGAAGTAATACTTCTGCTCGCGCATGCGCGACCACAGCCAGCGCAGGTGCGAGCCGTCCCACTGCGGCACGAACGGCGGCAGATAGGCATCGCCGTACAGCACACTCTCTTCCGGGGTGAAGGCCGCGTAGCCATCAACAATCAAGGCGGCGACACGCTGTGGATTCGCCCAGGCCAACCAGGTGGCGATCAAGCCACCAGTGTGCATGCCGAACACCACGAAGCGCTGCAGGCCAATGGCGTCGACGAACTCCAGCGTGGCCGCGCCGAACTCGGCAATCGTCATCGGGTTGCCGGGCAAGGCATCGGAATAACCGAAGCCGGGCGTATCCGGCGCAATCACCGTATAGCGGTCGGCGTAGCGTTGCTGCATCTGCGCCCACATCCGCGAGTTCTGCGGTGACTGGTGGATCAACAGCAACGCCGGGCCGCTGCCGGCAATACGGTAGTGCACCTGCCGTCCGTTGACGGAAGCGAAGCGCCGTTGGATCTGGGTCATGCCTGTTCCTTAGAGCCGTACCAGCGCCTTGCCCAGGTTCTCGCCATTGAGCAGGCCGATGAAACCGGCCGGCGCGGAGGCCAGCCCGTCGTGGATATGCTCGCGGTAGCGCAGCGTGCCGGCGGCGATCATCTGCGCCAGTTCAGTGCGGCATTGCGCGAAGTCGGCCAGATGGTCGTAGACCACCAGGCCTTCAAGGCGTGCGCGCGCACCAATCACCGGCCCGAGGTTGGGACCAGCCGGGCGCTCTGCGCGGTTGTACTGATCACTGAGCCCACACAGCACCACGCGCGCATGCAGGCGCAGCAATGACAGTGCTGCTTCCAGCACGGCACCGCCGACATTGTCGAAGTAGCCGTCGATGCGGTCCGGGCACGCTGCACGCAGCGCATTGATGAAATCCGGGTCGCGGTAGCTGACGCAGGCATCGAAGCCGAACTCATCGGTGACGATGGCACACTTCTGCGCACTGCCAGCAATACCAACGACGCGGCAACCGGCTGCCTTGCACAGCTGTCCAACGACGCTGCCGACCGCTCCGGCCGCAGTGGAAACCAGGATGGTCTGGCCGGCTTTTGGCTGCAGGATTTTCCGCACACCCGCCCACGCGGTGAGGCCGGGGACACCAAGCACACCGAGGAAGGTACCAACCGGTGCCAACGTCGCATCAACCAACGCCGTGGCGTTGGCATCCATCACCGCGAACCCGGCCCAGCCTGTCATTCCCGTCACCACGTCGCCGGGCGCAAACCGACCACTGCGATCGGCGATCACCGTACCAATGCCGTAGCCCGGCACGATGCTGCCCAGCGGCGGGCACGGTACCGCGTAGCGGCCACCGAGTTGCGCACGCAGGAACGGGTCCAAGGACAACCACTGCACCTGCACCAACAGCTGGCCGTCACCGGGGCTCGGCAACGGCAGCTGCTGGGTTTCAAAGTCCTGCAGCTGCGGCAGGCCCTGCGGGATGTTCCGCAGGCAGACGGCCTGCATTGTGGTGTGCAGGCCGTCCATCATCAGAACGCGTTGATGCCGGTCAGCTCGCGGCCGATCACAAGCTGGTGCACGGTCTCGGTACCTTCATACGTGATTACCGATTCCAAGTTCAGCGCATGGCGGATCGCACCGTGCTCGGTCGTGATACCTGCGCCGCCGAGCAGGTCACGGCATTCGCGGGCGATGTCGATGGCCAGGCGGCAGTTGTTCCACTTGGCCAGCGAGACCTGCTGCGGCTGCATCTGCCCGGCGTCCTTGAGCCGCCCAAGCTGCAACACCAGCAACTGGCCGGCGGTGATGCGACGGGCCATGTCGGCCATCTTGATCTGCGCACTCTGGGTGGCTGCCACCGGGCGACCGAACAGGATGCGTTCCTTGGTATAGGCCAGCGCTTCGTCCAGGCAGGCGATGGCCGCACCGAGCGGGCCCCAGGTGATGCCGTAGCGGGCCTGGGTGAGGCAGCCCAGTGGCCCCTTCAGGCCCTTTACGTTGGGCAGGCGGTTGGCATCGGGCACGCGCACGTTGTCGAAGAACAGCGCGCCGGTCACCGAGGCACGCAGACTCATCTTGTGCTTGATCTCCTGGGCGGTGAAGCCCGGCGTGCCCTTCTCGATGACGAAGCCCTGTACGCCTTCGTCGGTATTGGCCCAGACGATGGCGATATCGGCCACCGAGCCATTGGTGATCCACATCTTGGAACCGTTGATCACCCAATCGCCGCCGTCCTTCACTGCGCGGGTCTTCATGCTGGCCGGGTCGGAACCGCCATGGGCTTCGGTCAGGCCGAAGCAGCCGATCACCTTGCCGCGCGACATGTCCGGCAGCCAGCGCATGCGCTGCTCTTCCGAACCGTAGGCGTAGATGGGGTACATGCACAGCGAGCTCTGCACCGAGACGAAGCTGCGGATGCCGGAATCACCGCGCTCCAGTTCCTGGCAGATCAAGCCGTAGCTGACGCTGTTCAAGCTTGCGCCGCCGTACTGCTCCGGCAGCGAGCTGCCCAGCAGGCCCATGTCGGCGATCTCGCTGATCAGCTCGGTCGGGAAGCGGCCCTGGTCGAAGCAGTCACCAATGATCGGCAGCACACGCTCATCGGTGAAGCGCGCAACGGAATCCTGTACAGCGCGTTCTTCCTCGCTCAGCAGCGAACGCACGTCGAACAAATCGTAGGGGTTCAGTGTCTTCAGGCTCATTACTGTCTCTGGAAGGCGCATCCGCGCCCGGAAGGTAGGGGATAAGGTAGTTCAATCAGGCCGAAAGAATTGCTGCAGCTGCACGCTCACCCGAGGTTACGGCCGCTTCCATGCCCGGAACCTGCAGTTCGGTCTGCTCGCCGGCGAAGTGGATGCGCCCGAACGGGGTATTGGCCCAGCGCATGGTCTGCGCGAAATGGCCCGGCGCGATCTCCGAAAACGCGCCATCGGCCAGCGGATCATTGCCCCAGCTGCGGGTCTCCAATGGCAGCAGCGCGCCCTTGGAGCCCGGCCGCAGCCGTTGCATGGCGTTGATGGCCCAGGCGTAGCGGGCCTCGCGGTCGAGCTGATCGGCCTGTTGGGCCATGGCGCCGTTGAGCCAGACGATCAGGCGGTTGATCTGGCCATCGGCGCCGGGCACGGCAAACACGCGCTGCAGCGGGCCATCGCCCCATAGCGACAGCGGCAGGCCATCGTCTTCCCAGAATCTGCGGGTGGGCTGCAGGTGAATGGTGGTGACGGCGTTGGAGCGGCGCGCCGACCAGACCTCCTGCTGTGCGACCGGCGGCGCGGGATCAATGACGATGCGGCTGAGTGGGCCGCTGGGCAGGGCCAGCACCAGATGCGCGGCACGGAAGCGGCGGCCATCGGCGCAACGGACTTCCAGTTTGCCGCGCACGGATTCGACGCGGGTGACCTGGGCGTCGAGCACAGGCGGCTGCGCGAGCGACGCAGCCATCGCCTCCGGCAGCGCCTGGCTGCCGCCCTGCACCCAGCCGGTACCTTTCGAGCCGAAACGGCGCAGGGCATCGCGGCGCAGTGCATCGAGCGCGCTGATCGATTGCAGCGAAGAAAAGCTGTTGCCGATATCCATCCACTGCAGCGCCTGCGGCGACCAGCCCTTGCTGGCGATCAACTGCGACAAGGGGATATCCAGCGAGAGATTGGCGGGGTCGCGCCAGCTGTCCAATGCCGGCAGGCCAAGCTCGCCCATGGCCGTGGCCAACAGAAGCGGCGGCAACAGGGCGCGTTCACGGCCTTGCAGGGTATTGAGTGGACTTTCGCCCCATGATGTAGCCGGCACCAGCGTATCGCCGATGGCCAGGCCCAACCCAGCGGCGGTCGGCAAGGCGGCAGATGGCGGCACGATGCCTACACCAACGCGCTTGGCATGGGCGTGTACGCGATCGTAGCCGCTACCTACTTCGACGCCGCCGATTTCAAAGCGGATGCCGTTGCGCTCCACCGTCTGCAGGCGGCCACCGACGCGCGGATTGGCTTCCAGAACGGTGACGCGGGCACCACCAGCTTCCAGTGCATGTGCGGCGGCGAGCCCTGCCAACCCAGCGCCTACGACGATGACGTCACTGCTGGGAATCCTGGCGTGCAGCATGCCAGGCAGCAGCGACAGTGCGGCCATGCCAGAAACTCCCTTGATGAAATCGCGTCGTTGCATTGGGGCTGCCTGCGGAGTTGCGGGGTGCTTTGCTTAGCGGTTGCTTCTACTTCAAATGCCTTCATTCCCGCCTGCGCGGGAATGAAGATCTGATGGTGCGTCGGTAAAGCCAATCAAGCGCAGACTGGGACGGCGCATCGCACCCTCCCAGCCCATGCCCTCCCTCAGAACTTGTAACTGACCTCTACGCCATACATCCGTGGCAACGAGGGCGTCAGACCGAAATCACGCAGATTGGTCACCGCCAATCCAGTCAACGGCGGTACTGCAGGCACGGCTATATAGGCATCCGGATTGATGGTCCGCTGTGCGTCTTCCAGGGTGCGGTCGTTGAATGCGTTGTTGACGTAGGCCGACACCTGCAGCTGCTCGGTCGGGCGGATGCTGAAGCGGAAGTTGGTACGGGTCGAGGCGCCGATGTAAGCCAGGTTGTCGACCTGGATGTAGCGCTTGCCTTCGTAGTTCACGTCCATGTTGGCGGTGTACTGCCATCCGTTGGACAGCGCACCGTCGTACATCAGGCCGAGCGTGGCCTTGTGCTTTGGAACGCGTGGCAGCGTGGCGCCGGCGGCATCGGCAGCCGGATCGGCCAAGGTCGGCGCGTTGCTGCTGGAGAACAGATCCGCCTGGTCCTGGCTGATGAACTTCAGGATCTCGGCATCGGTGAACGAGTAAGCCAGGCTGGCCAGCCAGCCCTGTGCGAACGCCCACTGGCTTTCCAGCTCGAAGCCGCGGATGCGGGATTCGCCGACATTGGTGGTATAGCTGGTGGAGAACAGCGAGCCATTCTTGCGGATCACCGGACCGGTTTCGGTCAGCTGCTGGTTGGTCCAGTCGATCTGGTAGATGTTGGCATTGACGCGCAGGGTGCCGTCCAGCCAGTCGCTCTTCATGCCCAGCTCGTAGTTCCAGGCCTCTTCTTCCTTGAAGGTATTCAGTCCGCGTGCGATCAGCGCATCGCGCTCGGACTCGAGGAAGTCGGCGCGGTAGACGTCGGTGTTGAAGCCGCCCGGCTTGTTGCCCTTGGACACCAAGCCATACAGATTGACGTTTTCACGCGCCTGATAGCTCAGCGTCCAGCGCGGGGTAAAGCTGCTGAAGGTCTTGTCCAGCGCATACGTCTGGCGATAGGTATTGGCACCGAGTACACGCACATCGGTACCGCCCTTGCTGATTTCATCGCGCGCGTAGCGGCCTTCCAGCGAGGTCGTCCACTGGTCGTTGATGTGCCAGTTGATCAGGCCATAGAGCGCCTTGTTGGCGGTCTGGTCATCGGGATTGGTCGGGATCGGCGTGACCACCTTGCTGCCACCGATTGTGTAACCGGTCAGGTCGCCGCCCCAACCCGGCTGCGCGTTCTGCTCGTAGTAGTACGCACCGAGCATGCCGGACACGGCAAGACTCTGGTCGCTGGTCAAACGGATGTCCTGCGACCAGTTCTTGACGCCGCTGTTGGCGAAGCTCTCGAATGCGCCGCCGTAACCGCGGATGGTGCTGTAGTCCTGATCGCTGGCGGCGTAGGTTTCACTCTTGTTGTAGGCCGATGTAGAGGTCAGGTTCCAGCCATTGGAGAACAGATAGTCCACCACTACACTGGTGCGCAGCAGATCGCTCTTGCGCCCGGCGAAGTAGCCGGCGCTCTCGAATTCCCTGGTATTGAGTGCGTAGTCCGACGGCGCCTTCAACTCGCCACAGTAATAACCGCGGCGACGCGACTCCAGGATCGGATACAGGCCGAAATACAGGCCACCGGTGTATTCCGGCAGGTAGCAATTCAGGTTTTCGCTGCCGAGGCGCGCGACGGCGAAGTGCTGGTCGCGGCTCTTCTGCTTCATCACCCGCGCGGTGATGTCCAGCGCGTCGGTGGGTGACCAGGCAATCGCCGCCATGCCACTGATGGTCTCGATGCCGTTGAGGTCTTTGCGGCCCGAGGCATTGTTGTAGAACACGCCATCATTACCGCGCTTGTTGAGGCTCAGGTCGTAGCCGAATGCCCCATCCTCTGTACCGCCGGAGTAGAACACACTCATTTTCTCCTGGCCGTAATTGCCTGCGCCCAGGGTGACCTTGCCCCCAGGTTCGCTGCCAGGGCGCTTGGTGATGAAGTTCACCGCGCCAGAGAATGTACGGCGACCGAATGCAGCCGACTGCGGCCCACGGATCACCTCCACGCGCTGGATGTTCTCCAGCCCGTAACTGGAGATATCGCCCTCGACGAAGATGCCGTCGATGAAGAACGAGGCATTGGCCTCACCCTGGATATTGGACATGCCACGGATCACCGGGCGATCAAAGCCGCGACCGTAGCCGGACTTGAACGAGAAACTCGGCGACAGGTTGGCGATGTCACGCACATCCACAAGACCCTTTTTTTCGATGGTCTGCGCCGACATGGCGGTGATCGGCAATGGCATCTGCTGCAGCGGCTCGGATACACCGCGCGCGGTCACTGTGATCTGGTCAAGGCTCTGTACGGCGTCACTGTTGGCTGCCGGCGGCGGCGTCGATTGGTCAGCGTCTGCAGCGGCGGCGTTGCCGGCGCACAGCAAGAGTGCCAAGGCGATCGATGAGCACAGCAGGTCTGGCTTGATGGTTTTCATGGTCTACCGACTGGAAAGTTTGATCGGAACGGGTTGGGAGGATGGATGCGCCGTCTTTGGGGGAGGGTTCCGTCCAGTGCTTCCGTACTTCAGTCCTGCTTTTTCGCCGCCGCGCCCTGCTTGAGCTGCTTGTAGTAGCTCCAGCTGGTGACGTTGGGCTGCACCCAGGTTTCGGGTGCGCGTGCATATTCCGGGTAGCGGCTACGCACGAGTTGCTGGATGTCGGCCGGCAGCTCATCGACCGAGCTGCGCTTGTTGCCCTGCGCGATGTACAGCAGGTTGCCCGGGCGCATGCCCAGCTTCATCCACGGCAACCACGGCCCGACGCGGGTCCAGCCGTAGGTCACCGGCACGCTCTTCAGTGCTGGATTCTCGAGGTCGGCGCGCGGCGCGAAGAACATGAAATGTTCCGAGCCCATGTAGGTCGGCCCGGTCGATTCGGCCGGGAATTCCGTAGGCTGCAGCGGGTTGGGATAGGCCAGCGGAATGTTGAGGGTCAGCATCACCTGGTCACCTGCTTCCACCCATGGCAAGTGCATCGGGCGGCCCGGTGCGTTGATCACGGTGTTGACCGGATCGTTGGCTACCTGCAGTACCTCATTGCGCTCGCCGGATAGCGGGTTGTCCCAGCTGTCGATGATCTTGCCGGTAGCCAGGTCGCGGTAGAAGGTGAGCTCGCGGGTGTACAGCCGCCACACGCCATCTGCCTGCTTCTCGGCACGGCAGATGTTGTAGCCCTCGAAGCCCATCAGCGGCGCGGCTTTCTTGCCCGGCTCCTGTGCGAACAGCGTGCCGGCCCACCACAGGATCTCTTCCTGCTTGGGGTCCAGCGAGCAACGCAGCTTGACCATCGCCTCGACGCTGCCTTGTTCGGACTGCAGATCCAGCGCTTTTGCCTGTGGCGAAAGTGCGATTGCGGCAGCCAGCAAAACCGATGACATTCGAATCACGTCCAACCCCCGGTTGAAGTGGAGCGATGAAGCCGATGCGCCGGCCTGCTCCGGACCACGGAAGACAGGCCTGTTGACCCATCCAAGATGACATATAGCTATATCATTAGTACATGAATGTCCAATCATTTGTAACACCTATTCCGCGAATGCCACAGCCATGCTGGCGCGCCTGAAAACGACACGGCGGCCGCCGCTGGCGGGACTGCGCAGGATGTTGCTTCGCACCAGAAACCCTTCTGCCAGCGGCATGAAAGACGGCACTGGCTTTTTGTCCGGACATTTGAGAGATTCGGGATTCTGCCGGTCACTGCATGCACGATCGGCTGGGTTTGCAGGGCCGCCGCCTACGCAATGACATCCGCGCGGCTGGTATCAGCCCACCACTTGACCCTGCACTGATCGCCATGACATATAGATATAACTTTAGAACTTGAAGCCACCAGGAGTTGCCATGAGCCAGCAAGCCCTGCCACCGAGTTGGCAACACGTGGGCCGCCACGCGGTGTTCCCTGACAGCGCGCTGGATGACACCGCACGCTTCGACTTCCTCGCCAACCTCAATGGCTACCTGGCGACGCAACTCAGTCCGAAGGTCAAGCTGGCCTACGAGCAGCGGGTGAAGCCGGCCTTCGAGAAAGAAAAGGGGCGCGCCCCCGAAACCCGCCACGAAGTCCGCAAGGCCATGGCCAACGACGGCATCTACCAGACCTGGAGCGCCCTGCGCCGCAGCAGCATGGAAATGCGCCAGCAGGCCGGTCGCGGCCTGGTGCTCAAGCAGGTGGATGCGCTGATCGAGAAGACCCGCGCACTCAACGCCAGCGACGACGGCCTGCAGCTGGATGCGTTGGTAAAGGTGCCGCGCTATTCCAGCGCGGTCGACATCCATTGCATGCCGGGCGGGTACCACACCGAACTGCTGGCCGATGACGTGTCCGCCGCCGCCAACTACGACTGCGGCATCTTCGCGACCACCGGCGGCATGCTTGGCCGTTACAACGACGGCGGCGGCCAGGCCTTGGCGCAGTGGCTGCAGGAGCAGCATCCTGGGTTCAAGCCACGCCGCATCCTCGATATCGGCTGCACCGTCGGGCACAACATCGTGCCGTTGGCGCAGGCCTTCCCGGATGCCGAAGTGATCGCCATCGATGTGGCCGCACCGATGCTCCGCTACGCGCATGCGCGCGCACGGGCGCTTGGCGTCAACAACATCACGTTCCGCCAGGCCAACGGCGAAGCGCTGGATTACCCCGACGGCCATTTCGACCTGATCACCACCGCCATGTTCTGGCACGAGAGCTCGTCCACGGCGATGCCGCGCAAGCTGCGCGAGATCCAGCGCCTGCTGGCCAGTGGCGGCCTCACCGCACACCTGGAACAGCCGCAGTACCACGGCATGGACCCCTACGAGCAGTTCATCCGCGACTGGGATGCGTACAACAACAACGAGCCGTTCTGGAGCGTGATGCACGAGTACGACCTGCGCCAGATGATGGCGTCGGCCGGCTTCGACGCCGAGCGCTATTTCGAAACCAAGGTCCGCGGCGTGGTGGACCGGGACATCTTCCCGGTCGCCAGCGAGAGCGGCGAAGACCATGGCCGTGCCGCGCTGTGGACCATGTTTGGAGCCTGGAAAGCATGAGCATCGATCCGATCGCCTTGGCCGGCAGCCGCGCCCGCGGCAAGCGCCCGTACTTTTTCAAGGACCCGGACGTGGAGCGCGTGCTGTCCATCGCCATGGCCATCGCGATGGAGAACGCGGTGACCCATCAGCGACTGGACGCGCTGGAACGCCTGATCGAACAGAAGGGCCTGCTCAGCCGCGAGGAACTGGACAAGTTCCGCCCGGACCGTGAAGCGGAGGCGCAGCGCACGCTGTGGATGAAGGAATACATCGCCCGGGTACTGCGCATCGTGCAGCAGGAAACCGAAGCGTTGGAAGGCGGTGCTATGGACGTGCCGATGGAAGAAGTCATGGATGAACTTCGCGACCAGTAAGACGCAACAGCGTCGCCCATCAAAGACCACAACCAAGGAAAGCACATGACCGATCTGGCCAAGCACATGCCCGCCCTCGCCCGCCATGAGGGCGTCTGGGATGGCGTGTACCGTTACTACGATGCCAATGGCGACAAGATTGACGAGCACAAATCGCGCCTGATCTGCCGCATTACTGGCGACGAGAAGGCGCCGTACCACCAGACCAATCACTACAGCTGGGCGGACGGCAAGACCGAAGTACGTGACTTCCCGACGTCCTACCTGTTCGGCCGCATCATTTTCGACAATGAATTGATTTACGGTTGGTGCACCGAAATCCCGGAGGACGACCATCACCGCACCTTGATGCTGTATTGGCAGCGCAAGGGTGAGGACGGCCTGGAGCTGTACGAAATGATCCAGCTGTCCGACTGCGGCCAGCTGCGCAACCGCATCTGGCATTGGTACAAGCGCGGCGTACTGGTACAGCGCACGCAGATTGACGAGAAGTTTGTGAGCCGCGACTGGCAGAAGATCAAGGGCGAGAGCTTTTACGGCGACGCGATTTGATCTGAAGCTGCAGCTGCTGCTTGAGCCCCTCTCCCGCCTGCGGGAGAGGGGTTGGGGTGAGGGGAAGCTTCTAGCAAGCGAACCCAGCGCTTTGAAAGCTTTTGAAGCTTTTGAAGCTTTTGAAGCTTTTGAAGCTCCCCTCATCCGCCCCTTCGGGGCACCTTCTCCCGCAAGCGGGAGAAGCAACGGCACAAGCAACTGCAACGGCACAAGCAACTGCAACTGCAACTGCAACTGCAACTGCAACTGCAACTGCAACTGCAACTGCAACTGCAACTGCAACTGCAACCAAGATGATCCACGCCGCCCATCCTTTGAGGCAAGCAATGAGCAACACCCGCAGACATTTCCTCGGCAGCGCCGCCGGCCTGGCCGCACTCGGCGCTGTTGGACCCACCCTGCTCAGCACTTCAGCACCTGCACAGGCGGCCATGGGCAAGGGCCCGGACGCGCTCAACGAGCGTACCGACGGCACTTACGCCACGGTTGAACTGGCCAAGCCGGCATGGACGCTTGGACTGGTGCAATCACGCGTGCACAGCTTCGATGCCAGGGAGTGGAAGGCCGGCAGCAAGCGCAACCTGGCGCATATGCTCGAGCTCATCGACAAGGCGCACTACCACGCCAAACCCGACCTGCTGCAATTCCACGAATTCCCGCTCAGCGGTTGGCGCAAGTGGACCCGCGACGAAATCCTCAAGTTCGCGATCACCATTCCCGGTGCAGAAACCGAAGCCATTGCCGCCAAGGCACGCCAGTACGGCACCTGGATCGTGTTCGGTGCCTATGCCACCGATCCGGATTGGCCGGGCCACGTGTTGTCGATCACCACGATCATGAATGACAAGGGCGAGATCGTGGACAAGCACTGGAAGGCGCGCAACCTCAAGGGTGCGTTCCCGGATTTCGAACTATTCACTACCACCACTTACGACGTGCTTGATCGCTACGTGGAAATGTACGGCCGTGATGCAGTAGTTCCGGTGACGCGCACGCCGCTGGGAAATATCTGCACCAGCTCGACACAGCGTGAGCCGGAGCTGTTCCGGGCAATGGCGTTCAAGGGTGCCGAGGTGTTCCTGCGCACCGCCTCCGGTGGTTTCTCGGACATGGATATCGCTGCGTGCGCGATGTACAACGGCGTCTACTCGTCCATCGTCAACAACTCGATCTCGCCGGACAACGGACCGTACTTCGATGATCCGGGTTCAGGCGGCACCGCGCTTTACGATCCCAGCGGAAAGATCGTTGCCGAGGCGCAGAGCAAGGAAGAAACGCTGGTGCTGGGCCGCGTGCCGATTGCCGAGCTGCGTGCGCGCAAGCGCCAGCCTGTCGTGCACATGGATCTGTTCCGCGACGTCTACGACACCTACCAGAATGCCTATCCGCCAAACCTGTGGTCGGAGTACCTGCCCAGTTCGTTGGAAGATGCGGCGCGCTACATCCGCGGCAAGTCGCGCTGGAAATAAGCAAGGCAAACTGCATTGCTGGCGGCTGGAAAACCCGCCCTTCCGGCGGGGACGGCAACCTGCCGTAGCAGCATCCACAACGACAGCCCCAGCAGCTGGTTGGCGAGACTGAACGGCCAATCCACTGTGAACCAGTTCGCAAATTCTGCACTTGGCCTGCACATCCCCCTGCCCATACTGCGCGCAGGGGGATGCTGACCGGCCGTGGCTGGGAACGCCCGTTCCTTGTGCGCCGGAGTTTGCAATGTTGGGAATGTTCAGGAAGAAAACCGCGGGCGTCGTCATCGTGACGCTCAATGCGCGCCTGCAGCCGATGCATCGCGCAGATCTGGAGGACGCGTTCAGCGACGCCTGCAATGCGCATGATCTTGGTGCTGAAGTCATGGGCGGTGGCACCTTGCTTGCCGACAATGGCGAGGTCGCTGCCTGTGACATCGAAGTGCGCGTGGATGATCTCAGCGCCGAGATGATCGCCATGGTCGGCCGTCTGTTCGAGGCGATGCTGGCCCCGAAGGGTTCTTACATGGTTGCCGGCTCGGACTGCAAGCGCATCGCCCTGGGCCGGCACGAAGGCCTGGCGCTCTACCTCAATGGCACTGCACTACCGGCGGAGATTTACGAGGTATGCGATTCCAACCACGTGCATGACGAATGTGAGCGCCGCCTGCAAGGCATCGGCATGGTCAACAGCCACTGGCAGGGGCCCACCGAAACCGCGCTGTACATGTATGGCGAAAGCTTCGAGCGCATGCATGCGGCGATCCTGCCGTTGCTGGAAAACTATCCGCTGTGCCGGCAATGCCGGGTCGAACGCATCGCCTGAGTTGCTGCGCGGGCAGGGGCCAAGCCGTGCCTGATTCCCTGCCTGCCCGGGCGCCCGCCGCTAACGCGTCTCGTTGTCCTCGGCACCGCGCCCTGCGCCGTAACCCAGACCCGCGCCCATGCCCATGCCGGCGCCCATCCCGCCCATGCCACCGCCGGCACCGCCCTTGCCTGCGCCGCCACCGTCCTTGTCTGCGGCCTTGCCGCCGCCCTTGTTGCCACCGCTGCTGGCCGGGCGCGACGGCCCTTGCCTGGGTATCACGACCGCCGCCGGAATCACCTCCAGGTCCAGCACGCTGCGGATGAAGTCACGCAGCGACACCACCAGCTCGGCGGTGTGGATGGGGCGACCGTCGACCATGTCGGTGGCAGCGCGCGCAGCCAGCCGCACCTGGTCCTCGGTGCCGAGCAGGATCACGTCCGACAGCGCCGCTTCCACCGCATCGCGGATGCGCCGCGCACGCTCACCGGCCTCGCCCGGGTCCGGCGTCGGCAACAGCAGCGCGCCCTCGGCGGTGGTGACGGCCTCGCCCTGCGCCAGCTCGGCGGCACGTCGGCGCAGGTCACGCAGATGGCTTGGGTCAACAGTTAGGTCACCCGTAAAGGAACCGCCTAGCGTCTTGTAGGCGGCGATCAGGGTCTTGAGCCGCTCATTGATCTGGCGATTGGCAGCCTCACGCTTCTGCTGCACCGCCTGCATCACCAGCAGACGGATACCGACACCGATCAAGGTGATGATCGCCAGACCGAACAGCGTCGACAGCAGGCCCTGCCAGGAACTGAAATCCAGACCACGCATCCGCGCACCCGTTGCTGCAGGCGCACATAAGCGCCGGGACCTTCATCGTACCGGCAGCATGCCAATCCCCACCAACGGCACAGCCACTGCGGCGGGCGGACGCGGTATCGTGTCGCCCTCTTCTTGACCATGAACCTGCCGATGCCCAGCACTTCTTCCGCCCCGGCCAGCGCCCCCTCGCAGAAACTGGAACGCGCGCTCAAGCCGCGCCAGCTGATCATGATGGGGCTGGGCAGCGCCATCGGCGCCGGCCTGTTCCTGGGCTCCGGTGTCGGCATCCAGGCCGCCGGCCCGGCTGTGCTGATCTCCTACCTGGTGGCCGGCACCCTGGTCATCATCATGATGCACGCCATGGGCGAGATGGCCGCCGCACGGCCTGCCAGCGGCGCGTTCTCGGTGTACGCGGCCGACGCCCTTGGCGCCACCGCCGGCGCCACCGTGGGCTGGCTGTGGTGGGCTCAGCTGGTGGTGGTGATCGCTGCGGAGTCGGTGGGTGCCGCCGGCCTGCTCAGTACGGTATGGCCACAATTGTCGGTACCACTGACCTCGCTGGCGTTCATGGTGGTGTTCACCGTGATCAACATGATGGGGGTGCGCAACTACGGTGAGTTCGAGTTCTGGTTCGCCATCCTCAAGGTTGGCGCCATCATCGCCTTCATCCTGATCGGCATCGCCCTGCTGCTGGGCCTGCTGCCGAACGTGCCCTCGCCCGGCCTGGCCAACATCACCGGCCATGACGGCTTCATGCCCAAGGGGCTAACCGGCATCGGCGCGGCGCTGCTGGTGGTGATCTTCGCCTTCGGCGGCACCGAGATCGTGGCCGTGGCCGCGGCCGAAACCCAGGACCCGGAACGCAGCCTGGCACGTGCCATCCGTACCGTGGCCTGGCGCATCCTGGTGTTCTACATCGGCTCGATCGGCGTGATCATCGCGGTGGTGCCATGGAACAGCCCCACCCTCAAGTCGCCGTTTGCCGCGGTGCTGCAGGTGGCCAACATCCCCGGTGCCGCCACCGCCATCACCCTGATCGCGGTCATCGCCCTGCTGTCGGCACTCAACGCCAACCTTTATGGCGCCTCGCGGATGATCTATTCGCTGGCCGAGCGCGGCGAAGCCCCGCGCTGGCTGGGCCTGACCAATACCCGCCAGGTCCCGGTGATCGCGGTGCTGGCCAGCGTGCTGTTCGGCTTCGCCGCCACCGTGCTCGAACTGATCTACCCGGACAAGGTGCTGCCGGTGCTGCTCAACGTGGTCGGATCCACCTGCCTGCTGGTGTGGACCATCACCCTGGTGTCGCAGCTGATCCTGCGCCGCCGCGCCGACCGCCTGGGCACGCCGCTGCCGTTCCGCATGGCCGGCTTCCCGTATCTGACGGTGCTGGCGCTGGCCATCCTGGCGCTGATCTTCGCGCTGCTGCTGACCACCCCGGAAACCCGCCTGCAGTTCCTGTCGATGGCGGCGTTCACCGCTTTCATCGCGCTGTTCAGCGGCTTGGCAAGGCGCGCACGCGGCGCCTGACCATGCCGGAACAGGCTGTTCGCCCGCCTACGACCATGGCGGGCTTGTTTTAACGCGAAACTAACGGCAGGCTGCGCCCATCCGAGGCCAGCCATGCCAACCCCAGACCCCCGCGTAGACGCCTACATCGCCAATGCCGCCACTTTCGCGCAGCCAATCCTGCGCGAGATCCGCCAGCGTGTGCACGGTGGCTGCGAGCTGGCGGAGGAAGCCATCAAATGGGGCATGCCGGCGTTCCTGTACAAGGGCAAGCTGCTGTGTGGCATGGCCGCGTTCAAGGCACACGCCACACTGGGCTTCTGGCAGCGCGACGCGGCCAGCGGTGACGATACGGCCATGGGCCAGTACGGCCGCCTGGTGTCGCTTGCCGACCTGCCTGGCAAGCGCGAATTCACCAGCCAGCTACACGCCTCCATGCAACGTATCGATGCAGGCGTAACCCGGCCCAAAGCTGCACAGCGGGCGCCGCTGCCGATGCCGCCGGCATTTGCCGAGGCCTTGGCCGGTGCCGCCGCAGCCAAGGCACACTTTGACGGGTTCAGCACCGGCTACCAGCGCGACTATCTGGAATGGATAGGTGAAGCCAAACGTGAGAGCACCCGCCAGCAGCGTATCGCACAGGCCATCGAGTGGTTGTCTGATGGCAAGCGCCGCCACTGGAAACACGAGACACATTGACGTGGAACGCCCCAGCGATTCCACTTCCCCAAAACATCCCCCCATCAGTCCTGTTGCTACGCCATGATCGACCTAGAAGACCTCATCCAGCGCGCCATCGACCCGGCATCCGTGAAGCTGGAAGGCACCCTGACAAATCCGCCGTCCTTCGGCGTGTATGCCATCGAGAACATCGATGACGGCAGCACCCATTACCGCTTCGGCAACCATCCGGTGCGCAAGCAGGAGCTGGAAGACAAGTTCGGCAGCGCCGAGCTGGAGTACCTGTTCCTGAGCCGCGAAGACGCCGCAGCCCTGACCTCGGCCCTGAACCGCCCCGAGTCGGACTAAGCAAACCGAGGTAGAGCCGAGCCATGCTCGGCTGGAGCATTCCCGGTACCGCCTCAACTGTAGAGCCGAGCCATGCTCGGCTGGAGCATTCCCGGCAAAGCCCCTGCCGAGCATGGCTCGGCACTACAGCTGGGGCATTGCCGGTAAAGCCTTTGCCGAGCATGGCTCGGCACTACAATCGGGCGGCTTCTTGATATTAGTCATCGAGAAAGCAGGCCCGGTGCGGGGAACATGGAGCTACCCCCGAAGCAGGAAACTTCGCACCATGCTCAGCCCCACCCAACGCGACCTCATCAAAGCCACCGTGCCATTGCTGGAGACCGGCGGCGAAGCCCTGACCAAGCATTTCTACGGGCGGATGCTGAGCCAGAGCGACGTGGCGCGCCCGCTGTTCAACCCCTCGCACCAGAGCAGCGGCGACCAGCCGCGTGCGCTGGCCAACTCGGTGCTGATGTACGCCAAGCACATCGACCGTCTGGAGGCACTGGGTCCGCTGGTGGGACAGATCGTCAACAAGCATGTTGCCCTGCAGATCCTGCCGGAGCACTACCCGATCGTCGGCCACCACCTGCTGGCCTCGATCCGCGAAGTACTGGGCCCGGATATCGCCACCGACGAGATCATCGACGCCTGGGGCGCTGCCTACCAGATGCTGGCCGACCTGCTGATCGGTGCCGAGGAAGAAGTCTACGCAGCCAATGAAAAGGCCCCTGGCGGCTGGCGCGGTGCGCGCACGTTCCGCATTGCCGAGAAGGTGCCCGAGAGTGCGGAAATCACCTCGTTCCACCTGGTCCCGGTCGACGGCGGCGCGGTGGTGGATTTCAAGCCCGGCCAGTACATCGGCATGAAGCTGGAGCTCGACGGCGAGGAAACCCGCCGCAACTATTCGTTGTCGCGCGCCGCCAACGGCGTCGGCTACCGCATCAGCGTCAAGCGCGAAGGCAAGGGCAAGGTCTCCAATCACCTGCACGACAATGTGCAGGTGGGCGACACGCTGGAACTGTTCGCCCCCGCCGGCGATTTCACCCTGGTTGCCAGCGAGCGCCCGGTGGCCTTCATCAGCGGTGGCGTCGGCATCACCCCGACCCTGCCGATGCTGGAGCAGGCCCTGGCCAGCGGCCGTGAAGTGCACTTCATCCATTGTGCGCGCAATGGCCAGGTCCACGCCTTCCGCGACTTCATCACCGCCAAGCAGAAGCAGCACCCGCAGCTGCACAGCTACACCTGCTACAGCGAAGCGCTGCCGGGCGATGCCGCCGACGCCGAAGGCTTCCTCAGCCGCGAGCTGCTGGAGCAGTGGCTGCCGGCGGAGCGCGACGTGGACGCCTACTTCCTCGGCCCGAAGCCGTTCATGGCGCAGGTGAAGAAGTTGCTACGTGACGTAGGCGTGCCGGAAGCGCAGAGCCGTTACGAGTTCTTTGGCCCGGCCGCGGCATTGGAAGCCTGAGCCGCGTCATAGCAAAGTGTGCGAGGTAGGAGGCCGGCGGGGAAACCCGCCGGTCTTCTTTTTTGTGCAGCTTCGCAAGCGCCCGCGGCAGCGCTAGGATGCGCCATCGCTCACTGCCAAGGGGAAGTGCATGAACGTCTATGCCGTGGTGTTGGCTGCTGTATCGAGTTTCCTGTTGGGTGGGCTGTGGTACTCACCGGTCCTGTTCGGCCGCGCCTGGAACCGCGAGAACGGCGGCGAAGTGCCACAAGGCCATCCAGGCAAGGTGTTTGGCGTGGCCTTCGTGTTCTCGCTGGTAGCGGCGTTTGCCTTCGCATGGTTTGTCGGCCCCCAGCCAGAGCTGCGCAAGGCCTTGCTGTGCGGTCTGGTCGCCGGCTTCGGCATGGTCGCGGCGAGCTTCGGCATCAACTACCAGTTCGCCCAGCGCAGTGGAAAACTGTGGGCGATCGACGGCGGTTATCACACCGCTCAGTTCCTGCTGTTCGGCCTGATCCTGGGACTATGGCACTAAGCCCGTAGCAGCAGCTGTTGCTGTTGTTGCTCCAGCCCCCTCCTTTGCGCAAAGCGCAGGGGAGGGCTGGGGAGGGGTAGCTTCTGCAGTTTCCATTGCTGCGGCTTTCCGCCCGCGAGTGCCCTTTCGCAACAACGGATCTGACGGCAAACCCCAATGAGCCGACGTGCATCCCTGCACATCGCATTTCGGATTCTTTTCACTGGCACCTTTGCTGCGCAAGAGAGACGTGGAAGAACGCAGGCAAGAAACATCCACGCTGCCACACCACTGTCGATGACGACGTTCATTTCGCAGATCTGCTCCATATGTAGAAACAGAATTTGTCACCTGGAGCCTCGCGGGCAAAAATCCCCTCGCTTTCTGCACAGACGTTCGAAAGCACGCTCAAGCGACCTCACCTGCTGACAGATTCAACAGCCAAACAGTTGAGTGATTGCCGAGTGCTACGTAACCGCGCTCCGGCACTCTTCAACCCTGCTGGCATCGGCATGCATGCATCGAGTTCCCTGCATCATTGACAGCAAGCAAGGCGCACCAAAGCCGATGAAAGCGGTTTTCTGTCGGATTTTCAGGTACAAGCACCATTGCCGGATTGGGATCTTCAGTGACACCCAAACCTGCCATTTCAAGGAAGAAATTTGTTCATCACAACTGATCGACTGGATGATGCCGTGCTGGCGAAGGCGGTATGCGAGGAGGTTCTGGCAGTACAAGTGAAGCAGTTCATTCCCAGGGAAACCGCGACGGAGATTGGCCAACGCATCCTGGGCCAAGGATTCGACAGCTACGTCAATGCACCCGATATCGGCAGGATAGGCATGGCGCTGTACGAGGCAGAGAACATTCCTGCCCGTCTCGACGCCTACTTCGACGCAGCGTTGGACAATATCGATGCGCTCCGCAAGCGGTGCGTGCCGTACGCCTCACCCATCGATGTGCTTCGCTGCACGCTGGATGAAATGTGGCCCGCCGGTGCCCAACTGGAGCATCTGTATGGGCGCAAGGCGTATGTAGGCCTGTCGCGGATCGTCCAACCCGTGGTGGAGTTCCTCGCGCACCACGATATTCTCGCGAAGGATGCACCCGAGACCTTCCGTTCGCACAGTCTCACCTCGCAGCTGGCGGCAAACATCTACCTCACCATGCCGACAGATGGCGGCGGACTGCATATCTGGCAGTCGCCGATCTCCGCTGCGGAGTTTGATGGCATGCGCGGCGACAGCTACGGCATAGATCCATCGCTCCTCGGCAAACCGACACTGCAGATCCAACCCGAGGAAGGCGACCTTGTCCTGTTCAACTCGCGCCGCATGCATGCTGTCACACCCGGATCGGACAAGCCGCGCTTGAGCCTGTCCTGCTTCGTCGGCTACCGCGGCGTGGCCAGCCCCTTGACGTTCTGGAGCTGATGGGTGAGCGCTCACTTCCACGAATTCGTATCTTTGGCCCTCATCCACCTGCTTGCAGTCATTGCACCAGGCCCCGACTTTGCCGTCACCGTGCGGCAAAGTGTCAGGCACGGCAGATGGGCGGGGGTGCAGGTAGCCATCGGCATTGGCGCCGGCATTTCCGTGCATGTCCTCTACACACTGCTCGGCGTCGGCGCGCTGCTGCACGCCAATGCACTGCTGATGACCGCCACCAGGATTCTCGGCGCGACCTATCTGCTCTATCTGGTGTATTCGTTCCTGCGAAGTGCTGGACGTTCCAGCTCCACCGGAAAGCTCGACGATGCCGGCAACCCTGCCGCACTGGGCTGGCGCAGGTCTTTCCTGCTTGGCTTCATCACCAATGCCACCAACCCCAAGGCGACGCTGTTCTTCCTCGCGATCTTTACCACGGTGGTCAGCGCCGGAACACCGTTGAAGGTCCAGGTGCTCTATGGAATCTGGATGTGCCTGGTCAATGCCGGTTGGTTTGTATTGGTGAGCGTACTGTTTACCCAACAGGCAGTGCGTGACCGGTTCCTGCGCATGGGTGGCTGGCTGGAGGGTGCCATGGCCATGGTCTTCCTTGTTTTCGCCGGACGCCTGCTGTGGGAGGTCGCCAGCAGCCTGCCATTGCTCGTCGGCCGGTGAGCTACCTCTGGCATGCAGGAGCGCGTAGTTCCAAAAAAGCTGCCCGCGCTGTTGGATGACAAAGTTCCCTGCCCCGGCCACAAACGAAAAGTCCGGGCAGGCTGACCCATCCCGGACTCCACTGCCCCCGTACGAAGCAAGCTAGATCAGATTCGTACGCAACCAGCGCATCACCGTTTCCACCACGCCCAGCTTCTGCGGCACGTCAAGGCCGATGGCCCGCGCAAAGCCATCAGCATTGCGAATGAACGCCCGACGCGCGATACGCTGCGCCTGCTGCACCGTCGACTGCTGTCGACGCAGCTGCACGATCTGCACAGACGGCCGTCCCGGCGGTGCGAACTTCTGGTAGCGACGCAGCTCATCGGCGACAAGGCCAACGTCACTGTCAGCCTTGAGCTGACTCTCACCTGCCACCAACAGCTGCTCCAACGCCGAACCTGCGGCCGTCAGTGCTTGACCCTCGGCAGCGAACATCGCGTGCGTAGCCAACAGCGCCAGTGCGCCATCGCGCTGCTGCAGACGCTGCAGTTGCTGTGTCCAAGGGAAGGTTGCGGGAGCGGTAGCCATGGCTTTCTGGAATGATGGAAGGTGGCGAACTTTACGGGTTGGAGCAGGGTTGTTCCAGCGCAGAGCTACCCGTTTGCTCAACCAATAACCCGCTTGAACGGTGGCAGGGAATCAATGATGCGCTTGCCATACCTGCGCGTCAGCAGGCGCGAATCCAGGATGATCACCCGCCCGGTATCGGTCGAGGTGCGGATCAAGCGCCCGGAAAACTGGGTCAGTGTGCGCAGCGCATGTGGTATCGCAATCAGGTTGAACGAGTTCAAACCACGGCTCTCGAACCACTCGCTCAGCGTCGAGGTCTGCGGATCGGTCGGCACCGCGAACGGTACCTGGGTGATCACCACCGTGGTGCAGGCCTCGCCCGGCAAGTCCAGACCTTCACCAAACGAATTCAAGCCGAACAGCACCGAGCCCTCGCCTTCACTGGTGCGCTTGATGTGCTGGTCGATCATCTTCTGCTTGGCGCCGTCGCCCTGCACCAGGATCTTCTTGCGCAGCGTCGCCGGCATCAGTTCGGCCACCTTTTCCATCTTCCAGCGTGAAGTGAACAGGACCATGCTGCCCTTGTCCCAATCCAGCTCTGTGGCCAGATACTTCGCCACTTCCTTGGGATGGCGCTCGCGGTCATCCGGCGTCACCGGGAACTGCGGCACGATCAACTCAGCCTGGTTCGGAAGGTCGAATGGTGATGCCAGCGACACCATCTCCGCTTCCTCGGGAATGCCGTTGTCGATGGCCAGCGACTGGAAATCACCGCCGCCGGTCAGCGTCGCCGAGGTCATCACCACCGAGTCCACTTCGTCCCACAGCAGCTTGCGCAGCACCATCGCGGCCGATACCGGCGAGCAGTGCAGGATGTAGTCGCCATCGCGTGACATGGTTACCCAGCGCGCGATCGGCGGCTGGCCTTCCTTGTCCTCGCGGCGCCAGCCGGCCCACAGGTTGTACTGCTGCTCGACCATTTCCTGGGCCATGCCCAGGTTGCGCTGCAGGCGTTCGACCGCAGGATCATCCTGCTTGCCCTTGGCTACGGCAGAAGCCGCCGCTGTTGCCCAGTTGAGCAGGGTGCGGGTTTCGTCGGCCAATACTTCGATGGGCTGGCGCCACGATTCGGGCAGGCGGCCGTTGGCGGCGCGCCACATCGGTTCGCGGTCGTCGGGTTGTGGAATCCAGACATTGCCGATGTCATCGCGGAAGGCCTTCAGCAGCTTGCTCACGCGTGACGCGACGTCGATGGCTTCGTTCGGCAACAGGTTGCCGATCTTGTCCTTGTCCACGGCGCGGTAGGCGCCGGCAATCAGGATCTGCAGGCGGCCGGTGCGCTTGGCCATGTCATCCAGCGGCAGGTTGGCTGCGCCCTGGTCTATGGCGACGTTGCCGATGTGGTGGCCTTCGTCCAGCACCAGCAGCATTTCACCGGGCGGTGCGATCAGCGGCTGGCCGCTGTCACTGTCGCCCAAGGACAACGCAGACAACAACAACGCGTGGTTGGTGACGATGATCTGCGCATCACGCACTTCGGTACGGGCACGCAGTACCGGGCATTGCGCGGAGTACGCACAGCGACGCCCGGCGCAGGCCGAGGCAGGCGTGGTGATGCGCATGCGCAGCGTTGGGGTGACGTTCTCCGGCGCGTTGTCCAGGTCGCCGTTCCAGCGGCCTTCGATGAAGGCCTTGGTCAGCTTTTCGGCAACGTCCATCTCGATCGGCGCCAACGGCCGGTCGTAGAGCTGCACGTCGTCGCCGAACATGCCTTCCTGCACGCCCTCGCCCTGCGCCTCGGCCGCATTGCGGGTGCACAGGTAGCGGGTGCGACCCTTGGCCAGCGCAACGGTGGCCTGCAAGCCGGTGGACTTGAGGAAGTTGGGAATGTCGCGCTCGACCAGCTGCGACTGCAGGGCCACGGTGCCGGTGCTGATCACCAGCTTCTTCTTGCTGGCCAGCGCGATCGGCACACCAGCGGTGAGGTAGCCCAGGCTTTTGCCGACGCCGGTAGGCGCTTCCACCACGCCGACGCCGCCGGTGCCCAGCGCGCGCGACACCACGCCTATCATCTGGCTCTGTGAGCGGCGCGTACTGAAGCCCGGCGTGTTTGCCTGCAGCTTGCTGTAAGCATCACGGATACCGGTTTTGATGTCCTCGGTCAGTGTCCGTGGTGCTTCTACTTTTTCCGTCACGCCAACCTGCCCGCAGCTCAATCAAGGCGGGCATTTTCCCATACCCGCCCGCATTCACCGAATGCGTTGCGGTCTCAGGGTTTGCCGGGGGCCTGCGGCCGCCGCAGGGCCTGCACCAGGGCCCAGGCCAGCATGATGTAGCCGGCCGCTTCCAGCAGCGCCAAGCCAACATGGCCAATGCTGAGCAGCGCGCTCATCCCGCCCATGCTTGAATAGTTGTTAGTGGCGATGAGCACCAGCGGTATTGCCGTCAGCCCGCCGCCGATCAGGGTGACGGCCAGCAGCAGCGACAGCGCACCCAATGCCACGCTGCGCACCTTGCCACGCGGGGTATCGAGCAGCATCACCACGGCGACGCCAAGCGCAATTATGATCGGCAGGCGGTAGCCGATGGAAACCAGCAGGGTGGTCAGCAATTCAGTGGGTTCCATGCCCGGCCTCAGTCCGCGGTGACCAGCAGCGCATCACGACCGCGCAGCTCGGCATAGATCGCATCGGTCTCCGGACGCATGCCGTGCCATTGCTGGAAGCTCTCGGCGGCCTGCTCGACCAGCATGCCCAGGCCATCGAAGCTGTTGCGGCAGTTCGCCGCCCGCGCCCAGGCCAGGAACGGAATCGAGGCCTCGCCGTAATTCAGGTCCACCGCCGTGGTCATGCTGTTGACCAGCGACAGCGGCAGGTTGAAACCACTGCCCTCGCCACGTGCGGCCGAGGTCGCATTGATGATCAGCTCGAAGTCGCCTTGCTCGCGCAGATCCTCCCAATACGCAGAGATGGCGCGACCGGGTTCGCTCATCGCATCGACCAGCGCATCGGCGCGTTCGGGCGAGCGGTTGACCACGATCAGTTCGAGGATGCCGGCATCCAACAATGCAGGAGCAACGCCGCGTGCGGCACCTCCGGCGCCGAGCAGCAGCACCCGGCGGCCACGCAGGTCCAGGCCATGGCGGCCGGTGAGGTCCCGCACCAGGCCGATGCCGTCGGTGTTGTCGCCATGCCAGCGATCACCCTTGCGCAGCAGCGTGTTGACCGCACCAGCGCGGTGCGCGCGCGAGGTGGTCGTCGTGCACAGCGCGAACGCCGCTTCCTTGTGCGGCAAGGTCACGTTGGCACCCACGCCACCATCGGCGGCAAAGGCCTCCAGCGCCGCCGCGAAATCTTCCGGCGAGGCCTCGATGGCGCGGTAATCCACGGCGATGCCATGCGCCTTGCCGAACGCGGACTGGATGCGCGGCGACTGCGAATGGGCGATGGGCTGGCCGAAAACTGCGTAGCGTGGTGCGCTCATTGTGATCCTCTGCATGACCTAGACTGGACGCGACCTTGCTTGCTGGACCCCTATGCGGACCCGTCGTTTACTGCTCGCGCTGACCCTGAGTTTACCCTTTAGCCCCGTTGCCTCGGCGCTTTCCGAGTTCGGCATCGAAGGCATGGGGGTAGTTTCCACCCGCGCCGATGAAATCCGCGCAACGCTGTCGGTGGACGGGCAGCGCATCATCTGGGCCAGCAACCGCGAGGGCGGCGCCGGTGGCTGGGACCTGTGGCAGGCGACCCTGCAGGACAAGCGCTGGATGGACCCGCAGCCACTGGCCTTGAACAGCTCCGCCGACGAGGTCGATCCCTTCCTCAGCACGGATGGCCGCTGGCTCTACTTCGCCTCCAACCGCAAGGGTGGCCATGGCGGCTTTGATCTGTACCGGGCGGCGGTGGCTGCCGATGGCAGTCTGGGCCAGCCGCAGAATCTGGGGCCAGCGGTGAACGGCAGGCAGGACGAGCGCTCTCCTGCGCTGGCCGACGATGGTCGGTTGCTGTTCTCCAGCAATCGCAACGGTGGCAGCGGCGGTTGGGATCTGTGGCGTGCAACTGCTGCCGGTGACGGCTTTGCCGCTGCGGCAGCCATGGTCGGCATCAATACTGCCGCCAATGAGCTGGATGCGAGTTGGCTGGGTGGTGGCCGTGGGGTGGTGTTTGCCCGCGCCAATGCGGCTGGTGGTGCACAGCTGTGGCTGTCCCAGTGCCGGCAGGGGCAATGGGCTGAGGCGACGCTGCTGGGCTTGTCGTTCAACAGCGCTGATGGCGATACGCGCGGTGCGGTAATTGATGCGAACAAGCCTGGCGAACTGGTGGTCAGCGGCAAGGCGCGCTCACCGCGGGCCGGCGGCATGGATCTTTACCGGATGAAGGCGCCGGTGCTTGATGGGGATGATTCTTGTCGGTGAGGCAAGAGCTTCACCCCTCCCCAGCCCTCCCCTTGGCCTGCGGCCAAAGGGAGGGAGAGAAGCGATCCGCCCCCTCCCTTTCGCGTAGCGAAGGGGAGAGTTGGGGAGGGGTGCTTCTGCTCTAAAGCTCTTAGCTTTTAGCGCCAGCCAATACCGCAGCACGCATCGCCTCGTACTCCGCCTCACCTATCTGCCCACCCTGCCTGCGCTGCTCCAGCGCTCGCAATCTGGCGTCCACATCGCCACCCTGCGCCGCCTCACGCTGCAGCCGCTCGGCAGCAGAGTGCAGTTGTGGCGGACGCTTGCCGGCGCGCACGATGGCGGCGATGAACACGCCGATCGCCACCGCGAACAGCAGAACGCCGATCAGCCATACCGCCCAGTTGTAACCTTCAAGACCGGGAACATTCATCTCAAGCCTCCTTCAGCCAGCGCGCGATCTGCGGCGCGTAATAGGTCAATACGCCATCTGCACCGGCGCGCTTGAAGCCGATCATCGTCTCCATCACGCACTTGCGCTCATCCAGCCAGCCATTGGCTGCGGCCGCCTTCAACATCGCGTACTCGCCGCTGACGTGGTACGCGAAGGTCGGCACGCCGAACTCGGTCTTCACCCGGCGCACGATGTCCAGATAGGGCATGCCCGGCTTGACCATCACCATGTCGGCGCCTTCGTCCAGGTCCAGCGCGATCTCGCGCATGGCCTCGTCGCTGTTGGCCGGGTCCATCTGGTAGGTCTTCTTGTCGGCCTTGCCGAGACTGGCCGAGCTGCCTACCGCGTCGCGGAACGGGCCATAGAACGCCGAGGCGTACTTGGCCGAGTAGGCCATGATGCGCGCGTTGATATGGCGGGCGTCATCCAGCGCGGTGCGGATCGCACCGATGCGGCCATCCATCATGTCCGAGGGTGAAATGATGTCCACGCCCGCTTCGGCATGCGACAGCGACTGCTTGACCAGTGCTTCGACGGTGATGTCGTTGAGCACGTAGCCGGTGTCGTCGATGATGCCGTCCTGGCCGTGCGTGGTGTACGGGTCCAGCGCGACGTCGGTCATCACGCCGAGCTCGGGGAAGCGCTGCTTCAGTGCGCGCACCGCACGCTGCGCCAGGCCGTCCGGGTTCCAGGCCTCGGCCGCGTCCAGTGACTTGCGCGACGGGTCGATCACCGGGAACAGGTCGATCACCGGCACGCCAAGCTCCAGCGCCTGCTCGGCCTCGCGCAACAGCTCGTCGATGGACATGCGGTCCACGCCCGGCATCGATGCCACCGCCGCGCGGCCTTCCAGTTCATGCACGAACACCGGCCAGATCAGGTCGTTGCTGGTCAGCGTGTTTTCGCGCATCAGACGGCGCGAGAACTCATCGTGGCGCATGCGCCGCGGGCGGTACTGGGGGTGCATCATCGCGGTACTCCTTGATACTGAAAACGGGGATTACTGCAGCCGGTAACCCTGCGGCTGCAGCGGCTCGGGCAGCGGGCGGTGGCCCAAGGCGTCGAGCAGATCGATTTCGATGGTACGCACCATGGCGTCCAGCGGCAGGTCGTTGGGTTCGGTACCGAACGGGTCTTCCATCTCTTCGCCGAGCTGGTCCAGGCCGAAGAAGGCATAGGCCAGCAGCATCGATACCACCGGCGTGGCCCAGCCCAGCGCGCCGGCCAGGCCAAACGGCAGCAGCACGCAGAACAGCCATGCGCAGCGGTGCAGCAGCAAGGTATAGGCGAACGGCAGCGGGGTGCCGGAGATGCGCTCGCAGCCGGCCTGCACGCTGGCCATGGCATGCAGGCGCGCCTCGAACTGCGCATAGAGGTAGGGATCCAGTCGGCCTTCGCGCAACGGCACGGCGAGCTCGCTGGCGAGCTGGTTCAAGATGCCGTCAGCGATGTTCTGCCGTTCCAGCACGGCGCGCTGCTCGGCCTGCAGCCAAGGCGCGGCAACAGCGGCCTGGTCACGGCCACGCAGGCGTGCAGCCAGCGCATGCGCAAAACCAATCACCAGCCGGGTGCCGCGCTCGCGCAGCTGCGGCTCGGCGGCCAGCAGCGCAGCGGCCTCGCGGGCGAAGCTGCGCGATTCGATGACCAGCTGCCCCCACAACTTGCGCCCTTCCCACCAGCGGTCATGGCAGGCGTTGTTGCGGAAACTCAGGAAGATCGACAGCACCAGCCCGAGCAGGGTGAACGGCACCACCGACAGACCGCTGCCACCCAGCGGATGCCAGCTGCGGCTGAACGCCGCCACCAGCACCGCCAGCACACCGATCGCCAACACCTTGGGGGCGATGGCCGGCACGATGGAGCCGCGCAGGATGTACAGCAGCTGCCAGCCAGTGGGACGGGGGCGGATGATCATCGGTAAGCGGAAAACGCCTGCAACAGGCCTACGGCGCCGGAAGGCTTCCGGCCAGCCCGCTCATTTTACGCCCCTCGGCTGTACCCCGCCGACCCTATGCTCCCGCAGCCGGCTGGAACTCAGATGAAGCCACCGCCGATGCTCAGCCGTATCACCCCGACCACGATGACGATGGCATTGAGCAGCAGGCCGGTCTTGGCCCGGCCACGCTTGCTGACATGGGTGAACAGCAGGCCGATCGCGGCGATGATCGCGCCCACGGCGGCAAACGGGATCAGGAACCAGTTCCCCCAACCCAGCAGCGGAATGAAGGCCAGCACCATCCACAACAGGGCAACAATTCCCCAAACCAGGCTGATCAGCCCCATGTGCTTTCCTCCATCAGGTACAGCCTGCAAGATAGCCGGGAACCAGCGCCAAGCAAATGGTCCCTTGTTTGGCCGGAAGTTCTCGACAGATTCAGCCGGCGCCATGGATCATCCGCAATTAACGATCACCGGGGAGTGAAACCATGAAACTTCCGCTCGCTATCGCACTTTCGCTTGGCGTTGCCCTGGCCTTGGGCGGCTGCGCCAGCACCTCCAAGGTCATGCTGGGCCAGGCCCGCGCACCGGTCGACCCGGCCAGCGTGCAGATCTATTCCACCCCGCCAGCCGGTTCGGTGGAGATCGCCCAGCTCGAATCTTCCAGCGCAGTCGGCTTCGGCACCCAGGGCCAGACCGATGCCGCCATTGCCCGGCTCAAGCGCGAGGCCGCCGCACTCGGCGCCAATGGCGTGATCCTGATGGGCGTGGGCGCCGGTGGCTCGCCGGTTGGCATGTCGGTGGGCGCGGGCAGCTACGGCCGCCACACCGCCGGTGGCCTCAGCGTCGGCATCCCCACCCAGCAAAAGCGCGCCGCCGGCGTGGCCATCTGGGTGCCGCCGGGCGCTGGCAGGTAAGTCTTGCTGCTGGTCCTGATGCAACAAGGGCGCCATTCGGCGCCCTTGTCATGAGTGCTGCTGCGATCAGTTGTGGTCGCGCAGGAAGCGGGCCATCGACGATACGCCCGGTACCGCAGGTTCGAACTCGCCGGCGACGTCGATGAAGCCGCGCATGATGGCGATGTCGCGCGGGGTACGGTTGATCGCGTCGCGCATGTCCGGATCGGCGCCGGCACGCAGCAGGCGCTGCACCAGTTGCGGCAGGCCATGCAGTGCCGCCAGGTGCAGCGGGCCGAAGCCGCGCGGGTCACGTACGTCCAGCGAAACGTCTTCGTCCAGCATGCGGTCCACCGCTGCCAGCACCACGCTTTCGTCGCAGGCGGTGCCGGGTTCGGCGCGCGCACCGAGCAGCAACAGCAGCGGCGTCACCGTGCCGGCCGCGGCCTGGTCGGGCTCGGCGCCGGCCAGCAGCAAGGTGTCCAGCAAGGCCAGCAGGCGGGTGCGATCGCGCGAGGTGAAACCGTAGAGGGCGGCGCAATGCAGCGGTGCCAGCTGCTGGTCGTCGCCGGCATGCACATCGGCGCCGGCAGTGAGCAGGCGCGCGACGATGTCCGGCAAGCCCAAGGCAGCGGCCAGCATCAGCACGGTGACACCGCCAGGCAGGCGATGCTCGAGCTTGGCACCGGCATTGAGCAAGGCGGCCACGATCGTGGTCTGGCGCATGCTCACCGCCGCCGACAACGGCGTCGCACCACTGGCCGCCGCATGCTGCGGATCGGCACTGCGCGACAGCAGCAGGTCCACGACCGCGGCATGACCGCCACCGGCCGCACGCAGCAGGCCAGTGCAGCCCTGCGCATCGACCGCGTCGACGGCAAAACCAAGATTGAGCAGGCGGCGCACCGCGTCGGCGTCGCCGGCCATCGCGGCGGAGGCAACGTCGGCATCGCGCAGTGCGCGCAGTGGCAGCTGCCAACCGCGCCAGTCGAGCAGATCAGCCAGATCGCGACGACCGCTGGACAAGGCCACGCCCAACGGCGTCTGTCCGTCGGCGGCGCGCGCGTCGGGCGATGCGCCCTGCAGCACCAGCTGCTTGAGCGCGGATTCGCGCGCCAGCGCGGTGGCCAGGTGCAGTGCGGTCATGCCGTGGCTGTCGCGCGCCTCGCGGTCGACGCCATTGAGCAGCAGGTGCTGCTGCAGCTTCAACCAGCCCAGGCGCACCGCCAGCGACAGCGCCGGATCGCCTGCCGGCGAGGCGGCAAATGGATCGGCGCCGCGTTCCAGCAGTTCCAGCGCAAATTGCTCGGTGCTGCGCGAACCGTGGTCATGCTGGGCGCAGGCCGCGAGGAAACGGGTCAGGCCGCCGCGACCGGCCGGCGATACGCCGTGCTGCAGCAATACCTGCAGGGTCGGGATCGCATCGACGCCACGCGACAACAGCGCGAACATCGGCGTATCTCCGCAGGCATCCAGGACTTCTGGTGCGGCGCCGTGCGCCAGCAGCCAATCCACTACGCGCGGCTGCAAGGCCAGCTCCGGATCATGCAGCAGGCTGCCGAGCTCGTCGGCCGCACACAGCTTGGCCAACGGCGCCATGCCGTCGACATTGCCGAACACCAGTGCCTCGCGCAGCAAGGCCAGCGGCGCGCGGTCATTGAGCACCGGCGCGGCATCACCATCTTCGCCACTGGCAGCCGCCGCATCGCTGACCGCAGCCGGCAGCGGATAGCTCGGGTCGAGCAGGGAAACAATGCTCCAGCGGCCTGCGGCGGCGGCGTGCTCGATGGCACGACGGCCATCGCTGCCGACCACATCGGCGGCAATACCCAGGTCCAGCAGCCGGCGGATCAGCGCCGCCGATACATGTTCGGCGCGGCTGGCCAGCAGCAAGGCGTTGCTGCCTTCGCCGTCGACGGCATGCACGTCAGGCTTGTGCGCCAACAGGCGCTCCAGCACGGCGGCATTGCCCTGCGCGGCCGCATCCAGCCATGGCGTGCGGCCGGCAGCATCACGCGGCTCGACGTTGGCGCCGGCATTGAGCAGGGTCTCGACGATATCGACGTGGCCAGCCAGAGCGGCCTCGTGCAAGGCGCTGCGACGCTGGCGGTCGCGCGCATCCAACCGTGCCTTGTGCTTGAGCAACAGCTGCACACCGGCCGGATCATCGTCATCCGTGGCCGCGGCCTGCACCAGCACCGGCACGCCATCGGTCGGTTCGACCTTGGCGCCACGCTCCAGCAGGAACTTGCCCAGTCGCCAGTTGCCGGCCTGGCAGGCCACCGCCAGCGGGCTGTGGCCATCGTTGTTGAGGGCGTCGATCTCGGCGGCGGCATCGCGCAGCAGCGCTGCAACGCCCGGGTCGGAGCTGCGCGCGGCGTGGTGCAGCGGCGTATTGCCATCGGCATCCGGCGTACGCGGATCGGCGCCATTGGCGAGCAGGGTCATCACCGCTTCCGGGCGACCGTGCCAGCTGTCGCGAGTGGCCGCCAGCAATGGGGTCATGCCCTTGTGGGCCTGGTTGACGTCGACGCCACGGCTGATCAGCGCACGCAACAGGCGCAGATCGGGCAGCACCGCTGCCAGCACTGCCAGACTGCGCTGGTCACGGGATTCGGCCGGCGCCGCTGCATGCGGGTCGGCGCCCGCATCCAGCAGCTGCAGGGCACGATCGATGCGACCACCACGGGCAGCGTCATACAGCTGCGGCACCAGCTCATGCTGGGCGATGGGCTCCAGCGGCGCCGGTTCGGCCAGCGCCTCGGCGAACGGATCGAAGGCAGGCTGTTGCGTCCTGTTGGTCTTGCCGCTGCCTGCCGCCGGCGCACTGCGCATAGCCTGCAGCAGGTGATGCAGCAACGGCGCGGCAATCGCGGTGGCAATGGCCAGCGGCCAACGCAGGCCATTGCTGACCAGCCCCGGCCAGGCCGCAGCGACAATCGCCGCACACAGCAGCAGGACCACGGCTGCCGCGCCCAGGCCATGCCAGGAATCCAGGCTGCGGCCGCTCAAGGCCTGCCATTGGCTGCGCAGCGAGCTGTCCTCGCGCTCCATCGCCTGCCATAGCGGCCAGGTGCGCCACAGCGCCAGCAACGCCACGCTCACCGCGATGCTCAACGCCAATACCGCCGCCAGGCTGCCGCTGTCATGCAGCGCCGCCAGCGGCCAGGACACCAATACCGCGACGATCGCCGCACCGCCGGCCCACAAGCCCAGCAGCCCAGGCAGTTCACGCTTGAACAGTGCCGGCGACGGGGTCACGGTACGGGTGCGCCGCCACCACGACACTGCCAGCGCGAAGCTCGGCTGCGCCAGCACGCCACACACAGCCGCGGCCACGCCGCCTAACGCCGTGGCCAGGGTCAACAACACCCCCAGTCCCAGCGCGGCAGCGACAACGCGGCTACGTAATGCTTCAGTCATCGCGACCGTCGATGCGGGCGATCTTCACCGGTGCCAAGGGCAAGGGCGGTGCCTGCAGGTGGAAACCGCGCTCGGCCAGATTTGCGCGCACCAGCGCGGCATCGGCCTGGGCAAGGCGACGTTCGGGGGTCAGCGCCACCTCCAGCACGAAGGTGTAAGGCGCCAAGGTGTTGCCCAGCACTGCCGGGATCACATCGAAATCATCACGCTTGGCGAGGTACACGTAGGTGTCCTGCTTGCGTTGGCTTTTATAGACGTAAGCTTGCATGCCAGCGGGCTTTGCCCTGCATCGGGAGTCAGAGATTGTGTCGGAAATCTGGCGCTGTTGAAAGGCGGCGGGCCAATAAGCACGCGGATCGACCAGGCTTCTGTACATTCATCTACATCAAGATTCCGTTGCCCCGGCCGTCCAGCCATCGCGTGTCGAAACGCCAGACAGCCAGCTGCCGATATACTCGCGCCCCGTCGAAGCCCTGGAAGATAACGTGACGCCTGCATCACCGCCGCGCCTGGCGCCGCTGAACATACTCGCGCACACCGCCACCACGGCCTTGGGTGCGGGTCTGGATGCGCAAAGGCGAGGCCTGGGCGGGTGCCACAGCGGTTTGCGGCAGAACGATTTCGGCGACCAGCCCCTGCCGTGCTGGATTGGCCGGGTGGACGGCCTGGAGCAGTTGGCCCTGCCAGCGGAGCTTGCCGGGTTCGCCTGCCGCAACAACCAGCTGGCCTGGCTCGCCTTGCAGCAGGATGAGGTGCTGGCCGCGCTGCAGCAGGTGCGCGAACGCCACGGCGCATCGCGGGTGGCGGTGGTGATGGGCACTTCCACCTCCAGCATCGGCGCCACCGAAGAAGCCTATGCGCGGCTTGAAGCAGACGCCGACGGCAACCTGCATTTCCCGCCGGACATGCTGCGCCCGCGCATTCATACCCCGCATTCGCTGGGCGACTTCGTGCAGGTGGCCACCGGCTTGAGCGGCCCCTGCATCACCGTTGCCACCGCCTGCTCGTCCAGCGCCAAGGTCTTCGCCCAGGCCGCACGCCTGATCAACGCCGGCCTGGCCGATGCCGCCCTGGTCGGCGGCGTGGATACCCTGTGCGGCAGCGTGCTGTACGGCTTCAACTCGCTGCAGCTGGTGTCACCAACGCCCTGTCAGCCGTTTGACGCACGCCGGGTCGGCCTGTCGCTGGGCGAAGCCGGCGGCTACGCGGTGCTGGAACGTGCCGGTGCGGGCCCGGCCACGGGCTTGCAGCTGCGCGGCTACGGCGAATCCAGCGATGCCCACCATATGTCCGCACCGCACCCCGAAGGCCTGGGTGCGCGCCTGGCCATGCAAGCCGCGCTGCAGCGCGCCGGCATCGACGCCGGCGACGTGGGCTATCTCAACCTGCACGGCACCTCCACCCCGGCCAACGACAGCATCGAGGCCGCAGCGGTGGCCGCCTTGTTCCCGCCCAGCCTGCATGCCAGCTCGACCAAGGGTTGGACCGGCCATACCCTGGGCGCAGCCGGCATCGTCGAATCGGTATTCGCATTGCTGGCACTGGAGGACGGCCTGCTGCCGGGTACCTTGAACAGCGAAATTCCCGACCCGGCCTGCGGTCCACAGATCCGCTTCGAGAACACGCAGGCCGAGATCAGCTACGCAATGAACAATTCCTTTGGCTTCGGCGGCAACAACTGCTCGCTGGTCTTCGGCAAGGCAGGATGAGCACGATGCTGGAAGCAACACTGGAAGGCATCGGCTTCTGGGGCGCAGGTCTACCCGACTGGGACAGCGCCTGTGTCTGGATGCGCAAGGGCGAACGCCCGCTGGATCCACCAGCCCGTCCCTCGCCGCAGCTGCTGGCGGCCAATGAACGGCGCCGCGCGCCGGGCACCGTGGCAGTGGCGCTTGAAGCCGCGCTGGCAGCCTGTGAAGCGGCCGACCGCGCGCCGGCGACCTTGCCGGCGGTGTTCACCTCCACCCATGGCGAGCTGACCATCACCGACTACATGTGCGCCACGTTGGCGGACGACCCCTGCGCGATCTCGCCGACCAAGTTCCACAACTCGGTGCACAACGCTGCCGCCGGTTACTGGACCATCGGTGCGGGTGCGCACGTCGCCGCCACCGCCATCAGCGCCGGCCGCCACAGCTTCGCGCAGGGTCTGCTGGAAGCGATGGTGCAGCTGCATGCCGGCGAAGAGGCGGTGTTGCTGGTTGCCTATGACGGCAATGCCAGTGGCCCGGCCGCCGAGGTATCACCAAGCACCGGGCTGCTGGGAGCAGCCTTCGTGCTGTCACGCACGGCCTGTGCCGGCTTGCCCGGCCTGCAGCTCAGGCTGCATGACCAGCCGCCGCCGTCGCAGGACACACCACAAGGCCCGTTGCTGCAGCTGTACGCTGACAACGCGATGCACCCGGCGCTGCCGCTGCTGGAAGCCTTGGCAATGGATCTGGAAAAAGTATGGATGCGCTCAGGCACTGATCAGTGGCTGGAGATCGACATCCTCCATGAATGACCAGCAACCGCTCTGTGCCGACAACGTCGCCGTAGTCATTCCGGCGCTGAACGAGGAACTGCGCATCCGCCAGGTGGTCGAGGGCGCGTTGCAGTACTTCCCGCATGTGATCGTGGTCGATGACGGTTCCACTGACCGCACCACCGACTGCATCGCCGATCTCCCCGTCACCGTGCTGCGCCACCCGCAGCGCATGGGCAAGGGCCAGGCGCTGCGCAGCGGTTTTGCCGAAGCCAACCGCCGCGGCCTGCGCGGCGTACTTACCCTGGATGGCGACGGCCAGCATCTCGCCGCCGACCTGCCGCGCCTGCTGGCCAGCGCCAATCGCCACCCGGGTTGCATCATCATCGGCGCGCGCCTGCGCAAACGCGCATCGCAACCGCTGTACCGGCGCCTGGCCAACGAGTTCGGCGACTGGGGCATCGCCTGGGGCACGCATTACCAGGTGGCCGACAGCCAGAGCGGCCAGCGCTTCTACCCCGCCGAGGTGATCGCCCTGCGCGAGATCTCCGCCGAAGGCTTCGTGTTCGAAGCGCAGGTGGTGATCTCGGCGGCGCGGCAATTGGGCACGCGTTGCGTATCGGTGCCGATCGAATCGCGCTACCGCTGCGCCGACAGCGACGAGCCGTTCCGGCCCAGCCATTTCAAGCCGCTGCAGGACCTGTACAACATCACCAGCCACATCGTGTTGCTGGCCCTGCGCCACGGCCACATCTGGCGCGTCTACCGCAGCATCCGCGCCAATCCGCCGATCATCGACAGCACCGACGCCGCAGGCTGAGACAGCTCAGCCCATGCCGCCGTTGATGCCGATCACCTGGCCGTTGATATAGCCGGCCATATCGCTGCACAGGAAAGCCACCAAGGCCGCTACTTCTTCCGGCTTGCCGGCACGCGCCGCGGGCACGGTCTGTTTGATCAGCTCCGGTGGAAACGCATCGGCGGCCATCTGCCCCTCGATCACCCCGGGCGCGACCACGTTGACGCTGATGCCACGGCTGGCCATTTCCCGTGCCAATGACTTGCTGGCGCCATGCAGGCCGGCCTTGGCCGCGGCGTAATTGGTCTGGCCGCGATTGCCAAGCACTGCAGCCACCGACGACACGCTGACGATGCGGCCCCAGCGGGTACGCGCCATCGGCAGCAGCAGCGGCTGGGTCACGTTGAAGAAGCCGTTGAGGCTGACATCGATCACCCGCTGCCAACGCTGCGCATCCATGCCGGCCATCGGCGCGTCATCGTGGATGCCGGCATTGTTGACCACGATCTGGATCGGGCCATCCGCCAGCAAGCCTTCCAGTGCAGCGCTCACCGCGTCGTTGTCGGCGACATCGAAGGCCACCGCCTGCGCACTGCCGCCGTCAGCAATGATCTGCGCGACCACCGCGTCGGCACGCGCCAGGTTGGCATTGGCATGCACGATCACATGCGCGCCATCGGCGGCCAGCCTGCGGCAGATCGCGCCGCCAAGGTCACCACTGCCGCCGGTTACCAGCGCACGTCGTTGCTTGCTCATGATGGATCTGCTCCGCTATGTCTCATTGATTGTTCACGGCAACTGCAGCATCACCGCGGCGCGGCCTTCGGCCAGCAGCTGCTCGCGATGGTGGATGCGGAAGCTGTACTGCTGGCTGCCCTCGCCTTCGGCCAATACCTGTGCCGCGGCCTCCAGTGCATCAGGCAGGTCGTCGATGCGCGCCACATGCAACTGCACATCGCGCAGCGCCACCAGCACGCCCGGTATTACCGCACCGCCGCGCTCGCGCCCGCGCAGGCCGCCATGCACGGCCATCGCCTGTGCGCCGTACTCGCATAGATGGATCGCGCGCAGCTGCTTGTCGCAGCGCAGGGGATGCAGGACATCGCGGTGATTGAAGGCGCGCAGCGTAATCTCCTGCGCCGACCAGTCCACCACTTGGTCCCACAGGCACATGCTGCCCTGATGCGGAACGAGTTTGAGGATGTCCTCACGCCCCAGCATGGCCGAGCTCCTGGCTTGGATGGCGCGAGATCAACAACGCCAGGATGAAATTGCAGACCACACCCAGCGCCACCGTGCTGCCGATCGCACGCAGCACCGGGATCGAGGACAGCCCAAGCAGACTGAATACCAACAACGTCATCACGCTGCATACCAGCAGGCCATGCAGGGTCCGCAGCTGGTCGGCATGACTGTCGCCGGCATGCTCGAAGAACAGACCGTAATCCAGGCCAAGCCCGGCAGCGAGGATCAGGCCGATCAGGTGGAACAGGTTCAACTCCACGCCCAGACCACGCAACACCGCCAGCACCAGCAAGGTGGTCAGGACCATCGGCAGCAGCACCCGCAGCACGCGCCGGGGTGAACGCAATGCCAGGCCCACGGTCAGCGCCAGCAACAGCACCGCGACGGCCAGCGCCATCAGCACGCGGCTGCGGTAGTCGGCCACCAGCGATTCGGAGGCCTGCTTCATGTCCAGCAACTCGGCGCCGTGCAGGCGCGCGGTACTGGCCACCGCTGCCACGTCATTCAAACCACTGAGCGAGACCAGCGCGATAGCGTGATCCTGGCCCTGCACCAGCAAGCCACCCACCGCCGTCGCCAGCGGCGTGCCCTGCAGATCTCCTGCCTGCAGTGCCGGTGCACTACGCGCCTGCATCACATCCTTGACGAAGGGCTCGAAGGCATCTTCGACGAAGGGCGTGCCTGCAACGGCGGAGGCCACCGCTGCACGCAACGTGGCTTCGTCCGGCAGCTGCTGCTGGCGCTGGTGTTGGGTGGCCGCGCTGGGCAGGTAGCGTGCGGCCATGTCATAGCGTTCCAGTTCGCCATTGGCGACCAGCGCATCCAGGGCGGGCCGCAATCGTTCGCTGGCGGCCAGCGCCGCCTGCGCATCGCTGCCACGCACGGTGATCAGATAACGCACATCGGGCGCGCCCAGTTCGCTGCGCAGTTGCGCGTCGCGCATCAGGTCCTGCGGGTCGACCGGGGTCAGGCGGCCAAGGTCGTTCTGCCAGAACGCGCCGGGCGCCAGCAGCATGACCGCCACCGCAACTGCGGCAAGCGCGGCCAATGACCAACGTGGTCGTGGCAGCCGCTGGGTGTGTTTCCACAGCCGCGCCAGCCGCGCGGAGTCGGCAAAATCGCGCGTTGCCGGATCGATCAATGCCGGCAGCAGATAGCGCGTGGCCAATGCCGCCGTCGCCAGCGCGGTGATGGTGAACACCGACAGCTGCTTCAGGCCATCCACGCCGGAGAACAGGAAGGTGAGGTAGGCGATGCAGGTTGCGATCACGCCGGTACCCAAGGTCGGCCACAGCGCGCGCACGTTGTCCCAGGCCGAGCGGCCCGGGCGCTGGTGGCTGAAGAAGTGGATGGGGTAATCCTGCACGACACCAATCAAGGTGAAGCCGAATGCGATGGTGATGCCATGCACGCCATCGAAGCCCACTGCAACCGCGCACAGGCCGGCGAGCCCGGCGCTGGCCAGCGGCAGGAAGCCGAGGATCGGCATCTTCCAGCTGCGATAGGCGAAGCACAGCAACAGGATCATGCCGATGGTGTCCAGCGTGCCGATCATGCTTGCTTCGCTGGCGGTGCGGTTGCCGATCTTCACCGAGAACGCCCCCGGCCCGCTCAACTCGATGCGGCTGCCACTGCCTGCGGCGATGCGGGTGAACTGGTGGTTGATCGTATCCACCGCCAACTGCTGGGCACCGGGATCAAAGCCGGCGGCATGGGTCTGCACCAGCAGCAATGCCTGCTTGCCTGCGCGGTCGAACCAGACGTCGTCGATACGCTGCGGTGCATTGGCGGGCTGCAGGGCTTCGGCCACGCGCAGCACCTGCAAGGTGGGATCGGAGGGCAGCAAGGGTTCGATCAAACCACCTGCCGGCGACCCCAGGTCCTGCAGGCGCGCCTGCAGCTCCTCGCTGAGAGTGGTGCTGGAGAACGCATCTGCCGGCAGTGCATCAATCAGGTAACGGTAGGGCAGCAGACGTTCGGGAAATGCTTCAAGCCCGGCCTGCTCGCCATTGGCGACCAACTCGAACTGTGCATCGGCAGCCAGCGCTTCACGCAGCGCGCGCGATTGCTGCGCCAGCTGTTCTGGTGCGGCAGCGGAAAGCGCGACCAGCAACAAGCGTGCACCAGGGCCTTCGCCGAGTTCATCCAGCAAGAGTTTCTGTGCAGGCGTGCGTGCATCAGGCATGAACTTGCGCAGGTCGCCGCTGACCTGGATGCGGCTGCTGATCCACATGCCCAGCACGCCGAGCAGCAGCAACCAGACTATGGCCAGACCTATGCGATGCGACGACGAGAGCTTCAACGGGTTCCGCCCGCATTGCACAGGCCGTTCAATGCAGCGGCATCGCGTACAGCAGCCGCTGCGGTGGCGGCAGTGCCGAGCAGGGTGCGCTGCACATCGCCCTTCGCCGGCTGGGTTTCGATGCAGCGCAGTTCCGCGTTCTGGCCATGCAGGGTCACGGCGCGCACGCGACGCGCCAATGCCTCTGCCTTGGGCGTCAGCTGCAGCTGCCAGTGCTGGGCGCTGCCGGAGGCCTGAAGCCGGTAGCTGCGTTCCAGGGCGGCAAGGTCACCGGACAACATCGCACCGAAGCTGGCCTGCAGATCGGCCAGCTCTGGAACACGCTGCAGCGCGAACACGCGTGGTGGCTTGCCGGCGCGGGCAATGCTGACCTGGCCACTGGCAATCGTGGTGGTCTCGGCATACGGCGCGCGCACTTCACGAACCAGCGTGCCGGCATCCGGGCGACGGTACTGGCCTTCGACCCGCAGAGGCTCCTTCAGCAGCGCCGAGCCACGCAGTTCGAGGAAGCTGGTCTGGCTGGGCGCCGGCTGCGCCAGTTGCCGCAGTATCCACGCCGCATCGACGCCATTGGCCAGCGCAGGGCTACTGAGCAGCAGGCTCGTCAGCAGGCACAGCAGTGGGCGCAGGGTCTTGGGAATGCCAGAAATCATAGAAATTGAACCAGTTGTAAGGGGCGTCGCGCAGGTGATGCTCCAACCTGCCGGCGTAACGGTGGATAAGCGCGGACAACAACTCGGCGCGGCCGCGCCGTGGAATGTCCACCGCCTCGGCAAACGACTCGAAGCGCAGGTCGTAGCGGTTGCCGCCACGGTACAGGCCAAATGCCAGCACCACCGGCGCCTTCAGTGCATTGGCGATCAACCAGGGTGCGGTCGGGAAGGCTGCTGCGCTGCCCAGTAGCGGTGCCGCGATGGCGGGCTCGTCCGGGCGTGCCCTGTCCACCAGCAAGGCCACCATCGCCCCTTCCGCCAAGGCCTGCTGGATGGCCAGCACGATCGCCGTGCCATCCTGCGCGGCATCGATGATGCAGTCGGCCAGCTTGGGGTCGAGCTCGGCCAGCAGCTCGGTGATGGCGGCGTTGTGCGCACGGTCCATCAGCACCCGCAGTTTCAGGTCCGGGCGCATCCGTGCCAGCACCCGCAGCGCATCGAAACTGCCCAGGTGGGAGCCGAACACCAGCACCCCGCGGCCCTGGTCCAGCAACTGCAGCAGCGGCTCGGTGCCGCTGCTGCGGATGTCGAACAGAGCGGTGCGGCCGGCCAGCAGGAACACCCGATCCAGGATGGTGGCGGCGAAGGTGTGGATGTGCCGTGCCACTTCCAGCGCACGCGCCGGGCGCCCGAACAGGCGCCGCAGGTAGTCGGCGGAGGCACGCCGCTCTTCACCACGCACGCAGTAGAAATAGCAGGTGATCGGATACAGGCAGGCGCGGGCAATGCCGCGCCCGCCATGGCGGGCAATGCCGCCGATCAGGCGGACCGCGGAGCGTCCGCCGCCTTCAGGTCGATGCTTCCAGTCGGGCGCGTTCATGCCCGCGCGTCAGCTTCGGCCAACACCAGCTCGCCACGCACCAGCAGCTGGTCAGCGCGCAGCACGCGGAATTTCCAGCGCGGTGCCTGTCCTTCTAGTTCTATCCGCGCCTGCTCATCCGGCAGCAGGGGTGCCATGAACTTCACCTGCGGCAGGCGCAGCGCGCCGACCGCATGTCCGCACTCGGCAGCCACCGCCTGCAGCACCTGTTCCAGCACCACCACCCCGGGCACCAGCGGCCGGCCCGGGAAATGGCCGGGCAGGCAGGGGTGATCGGAAGGAATGCTGAAGTACATGGCTGCGCTGGCGGCGATTTGTGCAGACAGGATACCGGCAGCCCTGTGCTTCAGCGCAGCAGGTCGCGCCAGAACGCCGGCCCGAGCTGGCCCATCTGGCGCATGAAATCCCAGGCGTTGCGGTAAGGGCGCTGCGGGAACAACTGCGAGCGCACCGCGTATTCCAGCGCGAAGAAGCCGCCGATCAGCCCCCAATCGGCGATGTTCGCGCACCACGACCATTGTTCATGGGTCACCGGCCACCACGGCTGGATGCCGAACGCCGCCAGCAGGCCGTCGGGTACCGCGCTCATCGCCAGGCCCAGGTTGATCAGTGCCAGCAGCACCAGCACCAGGGCCCAGGCAGCACTGAGCCGGCGCGTATAGCGTTCGAGCTTCGCCGTCAGCGGCATCTCGGCCCGCGCATACAGCGCCCGCACGATGCGGGTGATCAGCGGAACCTGCCCCGGCAGCAGCGAACGGGCAAAGCCCCAGGCCACCAGCAACGGGAATACCACCGGCGGTGCCAGCAGCAGCATCCAGGCCCAGCTCGATCCACCCAGCCACCACAGCAGCGCACAGCTCGCCGCCAGCACGCCGAACGCCCATGGCTGGCGCCGCGCGAGCGGTTCCAGCAGGCATAGCAGGACCAGCCCAGCCAAAGCGGCGGCAGCCCACATGCCTTCATTGCGCAGGCTGGCCACGTGCGACAGCACCGGGTAGGCCAGCAGCAGGATCACCCGCAGCGCCAGCGCCACCGGCCCGTGGCCGGGTTCAGGGCTGGCAGCAGTCACGCCGTTCAGACCGTCTTGTTGGCTTGGATATGTGCCGACAGGGCACGCAGGGAACCGAAAATGCGGCGGTTGTCCTCGTTGTCCGAGCGCAGCTGGAAGCCGTAGCGCTTGCTGATGGCCAAGGCCAGCTCCAGCGCATCGATCGAATCCAGGCCCAGGCCATCATTGAACAACGCTGCTTCCGGGTCGATCTGGGCCGGGTCCACGTCTTCCAGGTTCAGGCTCTCGACCAGCAGCCCGGCCAGCTCGCGCTCGGCATCATTTTGTTGCGACATTTCCACACCTACTGCCAATCAGACCCGCAACGATCCGGCATCGCCGACGGTTGCGCAAGCATGACAGTTCAGACTCGCGGGGTATCATTGCCGTCTCTGCGATGCCCGATACGCCGTGCAATGACGTTCCTGCTCCACTCCCGCCGCCGCCAGCCCTGCTCCGCCTGCCTGACCGCCAATGTCACGGGGGCCTGAGATGAATGCCCTGACATCTCCGGCAGCGGCTGCCGCGCTGCAGATCGACTATGCCGATCCTTCGCAGCTGAACGCCTTGCTGGCCGATCCGCAGGTGCTGGCCATCGTCGGTTTCCAGGCCGGCGACGGCACCGCAGCCAGCGATGACCCGCGCTATCTGCAGGTCGGCCTGCAGCCGGATGGCGAGGCCCAGCTGGAAGTATGGCGCAGCGACAAGCCGGTCAGCAGCGGCCGCGACGCCAATGGCGTGGCCTGGGCCAGCGATGGTGCATTGATGTTCGGTGCGCTGCAGGTGGATGAGCACCAGCACGGCGGCATCATCGGCGCCTCCGAGCACGCCTATGCGCGCATGCTCGAAGCCCTGCCTGCGCATGCCTATCCGCACCTGCTGCGGATCTGGAACTACCTGGACGCGATCACCGACGGCGAAGGCGACAGCGAACGCTACCGCGAGTTCTGCGTGGGCCGTGCCCGTGGCATCGGTGCCATCGACACCAGCACCCTGCCAGCTGCCACCGCCATCGGTCGCGTCGACGGCGTGCGCGTGCTGCAGGTGTATTGGCTGGCCGCGCGTGAGGCCGGCACTCCGCTGGAAAACCCGCGTCAGGTCAGCGCCTACCGCTACCCGCGCCAGTACGGCCGGCAATCACCGAGTTTCGCCCGTGCCATGCTGGCCGCCAACGGCAGCCGCCTGCCGCTGCTGCTGTCAGGCACCGCCAGCGTGGTCGGCCATGCCACCCTGCACGGCGACAGCACCCAGCGCCAGTTGCAGGAAACCTTCGCCAATTTCGAAGCGCTGATTGGCGCGGCACGTGCGCATCGGCCGGGTTTGCCAACCCAGTTCGGCGACGGTAGCCGGCTCAAGGTCTATGTGCGCGATGCGGCCGAGATTGCCGAGGTGCGCGCAGCCCTGGCCTCGCACCTACCGCCACAGGTGCCGTATATCGTGCTGCATGCAGCGGTATGCCGGCGCGACCTGCGGGTCGAGATCGACGGCGTCCACGACGCCTGATCTGCGGCCACGTCGGCAACACGTTGGCCAAACCGCTGCGGCTTAGTGCCCCAGCAATGCCAGCACCGCGTCACGCGGCAGCTTGCCGGTATCGTTGCGCGGCAACACCGCCACCTTGCGCAGCGGCCGTGGCAGGAACACCGGATCCATGAACTCACGCAGTTCGCGCAGGATATCGACCTCTTCACGATCTGGCGCCACCACCAGCGCGGCGATGCGGCCAACCGCATGGCCGGGTTCGGGCGCCAACTGCACCACCACCGCATCGACCACACCGGGCACGGCCTGCAGCTTGCGGGTCAGGTCGCCCAGCGAGGCGCGCTTGCCGGCAATTTCCAGCAGGTCGGCGCGGCGGCCACGCAGCACGAAGCGATCACCTGGCAGCAGTTCGACCAGATCGGCCAGGCATACCGGCGCGGACAGATGCGCCGCATGCACCCGCGTGCCATCGGGCTGCGGCTCCAGCCGCACCCCGGGCAACAGGCTCCAGGCCAACTCACTGGCGGTGCGGCGACGCGCGAAGATGCAGGTCTCGGTGGAACCGAACATCTCCCGCACCTCGGTGGCGAATGCCTGCTCGGCAGCCGCCGCAAGTTCCTGCGACAGCGGCGCGGTGGCGGTGACGATACCGGCCAGCGGCGGCAATTCCACACCTGATTCCACCAGCGCCTTGAGGTGCACCGGCGTGGTGATCAGCACGCGCGGCGCCTGCACCTGCTGCAGTGCCAGCACCACGTCCTGCGGAAAGAACGGACGTCCGGCCTGCAAGGTCGCCGGCGCCAGCAAGGGCAGCAGCACCGCCATCTCCATGCCGTACATGTGCTGCGACGGCACCGTCGCCACCAGCGCTGGCTGCGCATCACCCCAAAGGCTCTGCAACGCCTGCAGGTTCTGCGCGGTGCTGGCCAGGAACGAACCCCAGGTCTTGCTGTTGGCACTGGGCGTACCAGTGCTCCCGGACGTGAAGCCGATCGCCACCAGTTGGTCGCTGGCCAGCTGCGGCAGATCGCCGTTCAGCTGCGGCAGCTCCGCGGGCAACACGAAGCTGTCCGCTGGCAACTGCTCGAGCGCGTCGTCGCTGATGCAATACGTCTGCGCATAGCGCTGCTGTACATCGGCGACGACGGCAGCTGCACGCGACGAAGGCAGCAGGTTCACCTGCCCACGCAAGGCCACCGCGCAGAACGCCACCAGGAAGCGATAGCGGTCATCGCAGAGGTTGATTGCATGCTCAGCCGCCGGCAGCAGCGCGGCCACGCCGCGCACATGCGCGAAGAAGGTCTGCAGATCGACCGAACGATCCTTGCCCACCGCCAGCAAGCGGCGCAGCTCACCATTGGCCAATGGATGACGGGAAGGACTTGGCAACTGCTCGGGAACAACCGACATGCGACTACGATGACCTCGTTCGATGGACTGCCCATCACGGCGGCGGCCACAACGGGCGGCCAGCTTGGCCCCGGGCGGCCCGGCTGGCAAGCCGGGCCATGTCGCCACGGTTCAGTGATAGCCGGTTTCGGCGGTCACCTTGCCGCGGAACACCCGGTACGACCACACCGTATAGCCGAGGATCACCGGCAACAGCAGCACCAGCCCGACCATGCTGAAACCCAGCGAAGACGCCGGCGCAGCGGCCTGCCACAGGGTCAGGTGCGGCGGCAACAGGTAGGGCCACATGCCCAGCACCAGGCCGACGAAACCGAGCACGAACAGCGCCAGGGTCAGCAGGAATGGCGGCAGGTCGCGGCGCGGGTGCATGGCGCTGCGCCATAGCGCCACCGCCACGGCCAGGGTCAGCAATGGCACCGGCGACAGCCACCAGAAGTTGCCATCGCTGAACCAGCGCTCCATCACCCGCGACTGCAGGAACGGCAGCCAGGTACTGACCAGGCCCATGAACACGATCACTGCCACCATCAACGGCCGCGTCAGCGAGCGTGCCAAGGCCTGCTCGCGACCCTCGGTCTTGAGGATCAGCCAGGTGCTGCCAAGCAGCGCGTAGCCGGTGACCACCGCCACACCGGTCAGCATCGAGAACGGACTGAACCAGCCGAAGGCACCGCCGCTGTATTGCCCGTCCTGCATCGGCAAGCCCTGCACCAGCGCGCCGAGGATCACGCCCTGCGCGAACGAAGCCAGCAGCGAGCCCAGCGCGAACGACACGCTCCACAGCGCACGCGAACGGTGCGCCTTGAAGCGGAACTCGAAGGCCACGCCACGGAACACCAGTCCCATCACCAACAACAGTACCGGCAGATACAGGCCCGACAACAGTACCGCATACACCTGCGGGAACGCCGTCATCAGACCGGCGCCGCCGAGCACCAGCCAGGTCTCATTGCCGTCCCAGATCGGCGCAGCGGTATTCATCATCACGTCGAGCTGCTGCTCGTCCTCGGCAAACGGCGCGAGTATGCCGATGCCGAGCACGAAGCCATCCAGCACCACATACATCAGCACGCCGAAGCCGATCACCGCGAACCATGCCACCGGCAGCCAGGTTGTCATCTCCATGTCAGCGCTCCTCCAGCGGTTCATTGACGCCGGACAGCGGCCGCGCCGGGGTGTGCATGCCGTCGTCGCGCGGCGGCTGCCCATGTGGCGCCGGGCCACTGCGCATGATCTTGACCAGGTACCAGATGCCCCAGCCAAACACGAACAGATAGCCGATCACGTAAACAGTCAGCGACAGCACCGTCATCCACACACTCTGCGTACCGACCGCATCGGCAGTACGCAGCAACCCGTAAACCACCCAGGGTTGCCGGCCCATCTCGGTAACGAACCAACCCGATACCAGCGCGATGAAGCCACTGGGCAACATCCAGTTCCATCCGCGCAGCAGCCATTTGGATTCCAGCAGACGCCCACGCCATAGCTGGAAGGCCGAGATCCACGCCAGCACCAGCATCAACGTGCCGATCCCGACCATGATGCGGAACGCATAGAACACCGGCACCACCGGCGGCCGCTCACTGGCCGGCACCGAGGTCAGCGGCGCGAAGGTACCGTCTGTGCTGTGGGTCAGGATCACGCTGCCGAGCTTGGGAATGGCGATCTCGTAATCGTTGCGCTCTTCCTTTTCATTCGGCACGGCGAACACCACCAGCGGTACGCCTTCGCCGGGCTTGCTCTCATGCCAGTGCGCCTCCATCGCGGCGATCTTCATCGGCTGGTGCTCCAGCGTGTTCAAGCCATGCATGTCACCAACGAAGATCTGCACCGGCACCGTCAACGCGGCGAATGCGACGGCTGCCACCAGCATCTTGCGACCAGCTTCCACATGCACACCACGACGCAGATACCAGGCACCGACACCGCCGATGACAAAGCACGTGGTGATGAACGAACCCAGCGCCATATGCGCCAGTCGGTAAGGGAAGGACGGGTTGAACACGATCTGCCACCAGTCCTGCGGGTGCACGATGCCATCGACCAGCGCGTAGCCGGCCGGCGTGTGCAGCCAGCTGTTGGAAGACAGGATCCAGAACGTGGAAAACAGCGTGCCCAACGCCACCATGCAGGTGGAGAAGAAGTGCAGGCGCGGCGAGACTTTTTCCCAACCGAACAGCATCACGCCGAGGAAACTCGCCTCGAGGAAGAACGCGGTCAACACCTCGTACGTGAGCAATGGCCCGATCACCGTGCCGGCCACTTCACTCAGGCGCGGCCAGTTGGTGCCGAACTGGAAGGCCATGACGATGCCACTGACCACGCCCATGCCGAAGGACACGGCGAAGATCTTCTGCCAGAAGAAAAACAGCTCGCGCCAGACCGGGTTGCGGGTACGCAGCCAACGCCATTCAACGAAGGCCAACCAGCTGGCCGTACCGATGGTGAAGGCCGGGAACAGCACATGAAAACTCACCACGAATCCGAACTGGATCCGGGACAACAGCAGCGCTTCCACGGCCGCTTCTCCGCAACTTTTTAATTGGGGCGATTCTGGTCCGGTATTGGTTAAGAACGGATGTGACCGGTTGTCGCAGTGCGTCAAAAAGTCGCAGCGGCTCCTGCCCCCTGTAGTGCCGAGCCATGCTCGGCAGGGGCCTTACCGGTAAAGCCTCTGCCGAGCATGGCTCGGCACTACGCTTCTTCCCTTTTCCCTGGCTGCGCCAACGGGAGGGCGCAAAACATTGCCGATTCCGGCAGCTCAGCCGCCGAACCCCGCCTCCATGACCTGTGGCCCAGCCCCGCGCAGTTGGTGGCTGCTACCCTTGTTCGGTTCCCTTTCACCGGTGCCGAATGATGCCCAAGCTGCTGCCCCTGTCCCTGCTGTTGTTGACCGCTTTCGGCAACGCCCATGCCGCGCCCACGCCGATCACCATCGAGCAGGCAATGGCCAACCCGGACTGGATCGGGCCGCCGGTGGAATCGGCCTGGTGGTCGTGGAACGGCCAGCAGGTCGAATACACGCTCAAGCGCCAGGGCAGCGCAGTGCGCGACAGTTTCCGCCTGCCGGTGAGTGGCGGCGTCGGCCAGCAGGTCGCCGATGACCAGCGCGGCACCCTCGATGCCGCCGACCGCGTCTATGACAGCAGCCGCCAGCGCATGGCCTTCGTCCGCAATGGCGACGTGTTCGTGCGCGACCTGCGCAACGGCACGCTGACCCAGCTGACCCGCAGCAATGAACGCGCCAGCGGCGTCAATTTCGCCAGCGATGGCGGCGTGATCTGGGAAGTGGGCAACAACTGGTTCCACTGGAATCCGCGCAACAACATCACCAGCCAGGTCGCCCAGCTCAAGGCCGACAAGAACCCGGCCGACGCGCCCAAGGCCGACGTACTGCGCGACCAGCAGATGCGCACCCTGTCCACCCTGCGCACTGATCGCGCCCAGCGCGAAGAGCTGCGCGAGCAGGGCGAGCGTTGGCGCCAGGCCGACCCGACCCGCGCACCGGCACCGATCTTCCTTGGCGCCGATGTCGAGATCGTCGACAGCGCGCTGTCGCCCGATGCCCGCCACCTGATCGTGGTCACCAAGCCCAAGGGTTACGAGGAAGGCCGCGGCGGCAAGATGCCGCTGTACGTCACCGAGTCCGGCTACGAAGAAGCCGAAGACACCCGCACCCGCGTCGGCCGCAACAATCCCGAACCGCATGCGTTCTGGTTGGCCGATGCCGCCACCGGCAAGGTCGAGCCGCTGTCGCTGGACAACCTGCCCGGCATCGCCACCGATCCGCTGGCCGAGCTGCGCCGCAAGGCCGGCAAGGACGCGCTGAAGGGCAACCGTCCGCTCGAATTGATGAGCGACTTCATGGGCGGCGGCATCCGCTGGAATGCCGACGGCAGCCAGGCCGCGCTGATGCTGCGTGCCAACGACAACAAGGACCGCTGGATCGCCACCACCAGCGCAACCAGCGCGCGCCTGGAAAGCCGCCACCGGCTGACTGACGGCGGCTGGATCAACTGGGGCTTCAACGATTACGGCTGGATGCCGGACGGCCGCACCCTGTGGCTGCTGTCCGAGGAATCCGGCTATTCGCACCTGTACACGCAGACCGGTAGCAGCAAGCCCAAGGCCATCACCTCCGGCAACTGGGAAACCTCGGCGCCGGTGGTCAGTGCCGACGGCAACAGCTTCTACTTCGTCTGCAACCAGAAGTGGCCGGGCGATTACGAGGTCTGCAACGTCAACGCCAACGGCGGTGCCGTGCGCGAAGTGACCGCGCTCGATGGTGTTGAAGATTTCAGCCTGTCGCCGGATGGCCAGCAGTTGCTGGTGCGCTATTCCGCGCCGTATCTGCCGGCCCAGGTCGCCGTGCTGCCGGTCAGCGGCGGCGAAGCACGCAAGCTCACCGATACCCGCAGCGCCGAGTTCAAGGCCCGCGAGTGGGTGCAGCCGCAGATGGTGCAGGTGCCGTCCAAGCACGGCGCCGGCCACGTCTGGGCCAAGTACTACGGCCCGGAAAAGCTCGAGCCGGGCAAGCAGTACCCGATCGCCATGTTCGTGCACGGCGCCGGTTACCTGCAGAACGTGCATGCGCGTTATTCCAACTACTTCCGCGAGCAGATGTTCCACAACCTGCTGGTGCAGAAGGGTTACATCGTGCTCGACATGGACTACCGCGGCAGCGAGGGCTATGGCCGCAACTGGCGTACCGCCATCTACCGCAACATGGGCCACCCGGAGCTGGAGGACTATCTGGACGGCCTGGACTGGCTGGTCGAGACCAAGCAGGGTGACCGCGCCCGCGCCGGCATCTACGGCGGCTCGTACGGCGGCTTCATGACCTACATGGCGCTGTTCCGCTCGCCGGGCACCTTCAAGGCCGGTGCCGCACTGCGCCCGGTGGGTGACTGGCACCAGTACAACCACGCTTACACCGCCAACATCCTCAACACCCCGGACATCGATCCGGAGGCCTACCGCATCTCCTCGCCGATCGAATATGCCGAAGGCCTGCAGGACAACCTGCTGATCGCGCACGGCATGATGGATGACAACGTGTTCTTCCAGGACTCGGTCAACATGACGCAGAAGCTGATCGAGCTGCACAAGGACAACTGGTCGATCGCACCCTACCCGCTGGAACGCCACGGCTATACGCGTGCCGATTCCTGGCTGGACCAGTACAAGCGCATCCTCAAGTTGTTCGAGCAGGAACTGAAGTAAGCATCAACAAGGGCGCCGTAAGGCGCCCTTGTTGTTTGAAGACCGCCCCCTCCCTTGCGCAAAGCGCAGGGGAGGGTTGGGGAGGGGTGCTTTTGCTTTTCCCCTTGCCTACGCAGAACCACATCACCACCCAAGCCTCCAGTACCATTCCCACACGGAGCCCTACCCGCTGGAAGCACATGTCAGCCACTGAAAACCCCATCCGCATCGTCACCGCCGTCATCCTCGATCCGCAGCAACGCGTGCTGGTCGTGCGTAAACATGGCTCGGATACCTTCATCCAGCCCGGTGGCAAGCGCGAGCCAGGCGAAGACGCGCTGCAGACCCTGGCACGTGAGCTGCACGAAGAACTCGGCGTACACGTCGACAGCAGCAACGCAGTTGCACTGGGCAGCTTCGAAGACGTCGCCGTCAACGAACCCGGCCGCCGCGTACAAGGCGAATCCTTCCTGGTAAGCATCACCGGCATGCCGCAGGTACAGGCAGAAATTGCCGAACTGGCATGGATCCCGTTGCAGGCACCGCATGGCGTGAAACTGGCACCGCTGAGCGCATTGCATGTACTGCCCGCAGCGTATGCCGCGCTGTTCCCCGCCGCGAAAGCCGACTGACATCGGCAATGGCCCACCCTCAAACGCGCAACGAGCCATTGTGAACCAGCCTCAATTCCCGACCTCTACGGCCACGCCCTCCGCCGCGGCCTCGTTCATCGCAGTTACCGCCAAACTGTCGTTGGTGATGGCGGCGCTGGCTATTGTCTGGAGCCTGCTGCAACTACTGGTGGTAGCACTGATGGGCCGCCTGGACATCATCGCAGCGATGCAGAGCGAGGGTTTGCCGGTGCCGGCCGGTGTGATCTGGCTCGGCAAGCACGCACTCTCGCTCAGCGTGCTCGGCCTGCTGCTCTCGATCGCGTTCCTTGCGGTGTCATGGGCCTTGCTCAGGCACCGCGAATGGGGCCGGATCGGCTTCATCGTCTTCCTGGTGCTGGTGGCGGTGGCCAACTTCGCCTTCCTGCCGCTGATCCACGGCATGTTCGAAAGCATGCAGGCGATGGTGCCTGCAGACTTCCTCAATTCACCACAGGGCCTGGAGATGCGCGTGCAACTGCGTGTCGGCCTGTGGACCTCGCTGATCACCGGCGCCGCCGCCGCACTGGCCCTGGCCGTGCTGCACGGATGGTTGGTGATCAAGCTGCGTCGCCCAGACGTGCGCGCCCTGTTTCGCTGAATCCCCCGGAGTATCCATGTCTGTCCCACGATTTCTGTGCGCCGTTGCCAGCGGCCTGCTGGCGCTGACTGTGCTGCCAGCGGCTGCCGCCACCTTGAGCTGCGGCAGCTATACCGCCGAAGAGGGTTCGGCACGCTTTGTGGTTGAAAGCAGCAGCCAGGCCACGATGCGCTACCAGGGTCTGGCACCCACAAAGTACGTGATCCGCCAGCAGGGCAACACGCTGCACGCCGCCGATGTCTCCAATGGTTTCAGCACCGAGTACAGCCTCAGCCGCGATGGCAAGCGCATCACCGGCAGCCTGGGCGGCTACGTGCTTGATTCAAGCAACAGCTGCAAGACCTCGCCCGCGCCGGCCGCGAACAGCTGCCGTGCCGATATCGACAGCTGCGTCGAGAACGCCCGTACGGCGACGCCGCAGCAGTTGAGCCAGTGGTGCCGGGAAGACCTGCCCTTCGCCTGCGAGCGCCTGCTGTCCAGCTACCGCGTTGAAGCCCAGGACGCACAACAGGCAGCATTGCCTGATCCGGACCTGGAAGAGCCTGCAGTCTGCAAGGAGGGCAATCCGCAGTACAACGAAGCCGCCTGTCTGGCAGCGGCCAAGGAAGTGCTCGGCATCGCCATGGCCAAGGCGCTGGCCGGCGCCTTGAGCAGCAGCACGGTGATCCTGCCCGAGCCACGCTTGAACGAGCTGCTGCAGCTGTGCCGCAGCCATCCGGACGCAGGCTTCTGCGGCAAGGTTGCCGACGCGCATTGGGATGCTTCGCGTTACTTCCCCGCACGGGAAGCCCTGCAGCTGGCCTGCAAGTCCGGCGCCGATGAAATCACCTGCCAACGTGCCCAAAGCCTGGCCGCACTGAGCGCCGCCGATCTGGATGCAGAGCAGGCCAGCGCCCTGCCCTGCGGCGACTACAAGGCCAGCACCGGGCTGATGGACGAACTGGGTTTCGGCAACGATGGCCTGGTCACTGTAGGCATGGGCAGTGAGATGCGCGCACGTCTGCAGGATGGTGCCATCCATATCCGCCACGACAAGGGCGGCGACTTCGTGCTCAAGCCGCTGCGCAATGGTGGCCTGCTTGGCGTCGACGAATGGAATCGCTACGCCGTCTACCAGCGCACCGGCGGCAGCACGCAATGCAGCGCGCCGAAGGTATTCGTCGAACTGCCGCTGCCGCAGGACTGCCCGTTGGGCAGCGACCCGCAGGCCTGCTGCGACAGCGGCAAGCTGCAGGGCTGCAACACGCTCGGCCACCGCAATGCGCTGGCCGGCGACTGGCAGGCCGCCGCCCCGGCTTACCAGAAGCTGTGCCAGGCCGGCGTCCGCGTTGGCTGCGAGAACCTGCGCAGCGTCTACGAGAACACCGCCGACGAAGATATTCCCGGCAAGCTGCTGTCCATCGGCAAGCGCGACGGCAAGGGCACCCATGTGGCCTGCGATGTCTACGAGACCACCAACTGGGCAATGGCCGGCCTGGGCGCACAGCTGATGCGTGCCGCCGGAGACCTCGACAACGAAGACGAAGCCGAAGCACCGGCGGCCCCCAGCAAGGGCAAGTCGCTGCGCAAATAAGCACCAAGGCGCAGGCCGCGGCAGCGGCCTGCGCTACAGTACGCGCATGAACGAATTCGACCGCGTACGCGATTATCTGACCGGCCTGCAGGACCGCATCTGCGCCGCCATCGAGCAGGCCGACGGCCAGGCCCGTTTCATCGAAGACCGCTGGCAGCGCGCCGAGGGCGGCGGTGGCCGCACCCGCATCCTGCGCGATGGCGCGGTGTTCGAGCAGGCCGGCATCGGCTTCTCCGACGTCGCCGGCACCCGCCTGCCCCCTTCCGCCTCCGCCAACCGCCCGGAGCTCACAGGCGCGTCCTGGCGCGCCTGTGGCGTGTCGCTGGTGTTCCACCCCAGCAACCCCTACCTGCCGACCACGCACGCCAACGTGCGCTACTTCCAGGCCGAACTGGACGGCAAGACGGTGGCTGCCTGGTTCGGCGGTGGCTTCGACCTGACCCCCTTCTATCCCTTCGACGAAGACGTGCAGCACTGGCACACGGTTGCCCGCGAGCTATGCGCGCCTTACGGAGAAGAGCGCTACGCCGCGCACAAGCGCTGGTGCGATGAATATTTCTTCCTCAAGCACCGCAATGAAACGCGCGGCGTGGGCGGCCTGTTCTTCGACGACCTGCACGCTGACTTCGAAACCGACTTCGCCTACCTGCAGGCGGTTGGTGACGGCTTCCTCGATGCCTACCTGCCCATCGTCGAACGCCGCAAGGACACGCCGTATGGCGAACGCGAGCGCGAGTTCCAGCTGTACCGCCGCGGCCGCTACGTCGAGTTCAACCTGGTCTACGACCGCGGCACCCTGTTCGGCCTGCAGAGCGGCGGCCGCAGCGAGAGCATCCTGATGAGCCTGCCACCGCGCGTGCGCTGGGAGTACGGCTACAGCCCCGACACCGGCAGCGACGAAGCACGCCTGGCCGAATACCTGGTCCCGCGCGATTGGCTGGACGCCTGACCTGTAGTGCCGAGCCATGCTCGGCAAGGGGCTTTACCTGAGACCCGACAGATTTGTGGGAGCGGCGTAAGCCGCGAAACCGACAGCAATGAAGCTGCAGCAAAGCCTGCAATCGGATCGACCACGAGTTTCGCGGTTTACGCCGCTCCCACAAGTTTGGTTTCCTGGTAACGCCTCTGCCGAGCATGGCTCGGCACTACATCTTGTCTTTCTTGAGAATGATGGTGATGTGGCCGTTGGTTTCCAGCAGCGCCAGATCTACTTCATCGACCTGATCGCAACCTGCATCGCGCATCGCCTTGGCGAAATCCGCCTTGCTGACCAGCTCGCGCTGCAACACTTTCTGCAGCACATGGCCATGGCGTGCCAACACCACCGGCTCGCCCTCGATCACCTGTTCCATCAACGCGCTGCGGGTGGTGATCCAGCCTACGATGTAGTTCAGCGCGATCAACGTGGCTGCCAGCAACAGGCCACCACCCAACGAGGTGTCCGGCCCCAGCAAGGCGTTCTGCACGGCATTGCCCAACAGCACCAGCAACAACATGTCGAACGGGGTGAACTGCCCCAACGTGCGCTTGCCCGCAACCCGCACCATCACCAGCACCACGACATAGACAATCACCGCGCGCAGGATGAACTCCCACCACGGCATCGCCAGTGCGAACAGGTCGGACATGATTCCCCTCCACCACTCGATGGCGCCATCGTCGGCCAACGCGGATAAAGATGGTGCGAGAAACTCGCCGGCAACAAGCGCGGCGGAAATAGTTTCATTTGCTACAAAAAAGAAGCCCCGCCGACCAGGGGGGGGTCGACGGGGCCGGGGAGCGGGCATTTGGGGAGGAATCCCCGCTCCGAGATCTGCTCCAGGGGATGGGAGAGATCCGCGACAGACGTTGCGTCTGTCGCGGACTATATGAGCATTCCCAACCTTGATGGATCGTGAAGATTCTGTCGCTCTTTCAAAAGAATTAAGGACAGATTCATCAGCTCAATATCGCTGGCATTTATTAAATGCGATGTAACGCGACGCATTGTCTCATTTACTAATACTTTCTGGTTAAGAAAATAGAAATTCAGTGTGCCTGATCCCAGTTTTCCCCGATTCCGGTGTCAACTACCAGCGGCACACGCAGACTCGCGGCGGATGCCATGCGTTGCTCGACTTCGGCACGCAAGGTGTCAATGAATGCGTCATCTGCCTCGAACACCAGTTCATCGTGCACCTGCAGGATCATCCTGGCCTTGTCGCTATGCTCCTGCAGCCACGCGTCCACGCTGACCATCGCGCGCTTGATGATGTCCGCCGCGGTGCCCTGCATCGGTGCATTGATGGCGGCACGCTCGGCGCCGGCACGCAGGCCCTGGTTGCGGGCGTTGATGTCGTTCAAGTACAGGCGACGACCGAACAGGGTTTCCACATAGCCCTGCTCGCGCGCCTGCACGCGCATGCGCTCCATGAAGTCACGCACCGCCGGATAGCGGCTGAAATACAGCGCCACGTAATCCTGCGCCTGGCCGCGATCAATGCCCAGGTTCTTGGCCAGGCCAAACGCGCTCATGCCGTACATCAGGCCGAAATTGATCGCCTTGGCTGCGCGGCGTTCGTTCGGCGTCACCTCGTCCAGCGCGCGCCCGAATACTTCGGCAGCAGTGGCTCGGTGCACATCGGCGCCCTGTTCGAACGCACGCACCAGACCCGGGTCTTCCGACAGGTGGGCCATGATCCGCAGCTCGATCTGCGAGTAATCGCAGGCCATCAGCTTGCGCCCCGGCGGTGCGACAAAAGCCTGGCGGATGCGACGGCCATCCTCGGTACGCACTGGGATGTTCTGCAGGTTGGGATCAGAAGATGACAAGCGTCCGGTCGCTGCACCCGACTGGTGATAGCTGGTGTGCACGCGGCCGGTATCCGGGTTGACCATCTCCGGCAGCTTGTCGGTATAGGTGCTGCGCAGCTTGGTCAGGCCGCGGTATTCGAGGATGACGCGCGGCAACTCGTGCTGCTCGGCAATCGCCTCCAGCGCTTCTTCGTTGGTGCTGGGCTGGCCCTTGGGCGTTTTCACCAGCGCGGGCAAACCAAGCTCGTCGAACAACACCGCCTGCAGCTGCTTGGGCGAATCCAGGTTGAAAGTGTGGCCAGCCAGCTCGGTGGCCTTCTGCTGCGCGGCCAGCATGCGTGCGGACAGATCATTGCTCTGCCGTTTCAGTTCGGCCGCATCGATGCGGACGCCATTGGCTTCGATGCGCGCAAGCACCGGCACCAGCGGCATTTCGATATCGCGGTACACGCTCTGCAGCGATGGCACCGCTGCCAGCTGCGGGCCCAGAACGCGATGCAGGCGCAAGGTGATATCGGCGTCTTCGGCGGCGTAGGCACCGGCCTCGTCGATGCCTACCTGGGCGAAGGAGATCTGCTTGGCACCCTTGCCGGCCACGTCCTCGAACTTGGTGGTGGTGTAACCGAGGTAGCGCTGCGCCAGCGAGTCCATGTCATGGCGGGTCGCCGTGGAATTGAGCACGAAGCTTTCCAGCATGGTGTCATCGGCATAGCCCTGCACCTCGATGCCGTGGCGGCGCAGCACATGGATGTCGTACTTGCCGTGCTGACCGAGCTTTTTCTTGCCGGCGTCTTCCAGCAGCGGCTTGAGCGCATCCAGCACCTGCTGCATCGGCAGCTGTGCCGGCGCACCCGGATAGATGTGGCCTACCGGGATATAGGCGCCCTTGCCGACCTCTACCGCCAGACTGATGCCGACCAGGTTGGCGCGCATTGCATCCAGCGCATCGGTTTCGGTATCGAAGGCGAATTCGTCGGCGGCCTGCAGGCGTTCCACCCAGGCCTGCAACTGCTCACTGGTGAATACCGTTTCGTATTCGCCCTTGGCCGCCATCGCCGGATCCAAACCAGCAACCGGCTCACTGTCGGCGGCCTTGGCATAGCCGGCGGCGGTGCCGCGCAGGCTGGGCTTGCTGTCGGCAGCGACGTCTGGTGCGGCCACACCGCCCAGCTCGCGCAGCGCCTGGGTGAAGCCGTAGCGCGCGTACAGGCCACGCAGCGACTCCACGTCCTGCTCGCGCAGCTGCAGGTCGCGCGGTCCCTGTTCCAGCGGCACGTCGGTGCGGATGGTGACCAGATCGCGGTTCAAGGGCAGGCGCGGAAGTGCGGCGCGCAGGTTCTCACCGATCTTGCCCTTCATGCCCGGGGCGGCAGCAATCACGCCGTCCAGATCGTTGTACTCGGCCAGCCACTTGGCAGCGGTCTTGGGGCCGCATTTCTCCACGCCCGGAACGTTGTCGACGGTGTCGCCCATCAGCGCGAGGTAATCGATGATCTGATCGGCGCGCACGCCGAACTTGTCGATCACCGCCGCGTCCGAATCGGTACGGCTGCCGGTCATGGTGTTGACCAGCACCACGCCAGGGCGCACCAGCTGGGCGAAATCCTTGTCGCCGGTGGAGATGGTGACTTCCAGTCCATCCGCGGCAGCGGCCAGCGCCAGCGTGCCGATCACGTCATCAGCTTCGACGCCGTCTACGCGCAGGATGTCGATACCCAGCGCCTGCACGATGTCGCACATCGGCTGCACCTGCGAACGCAGGTCATCGGGCATCGGCGGGCGATTGGCCTTGTAGTCGGCATACATGTCGTCGCGGAAGGTCTTGCCCGGCGCATCGACCACGAAGGCGACGTACTCGGGCTTCTCTTTCAGCGTGGAGCGCAGCATGTTGACCACGCCGAACAGCGCGCCGGTCGGCTCGCCATTGGCATTGGTCAGTGGCGGGAGCGCGTGGAACGCGCGGTACAGGTAACTGGAACCGTCTATAAGGACTAATCTGCTCATGCGCTGATTCTACGCGGCGGACCGTTGCTGCATGTGGACAGGCATAATCGAACCATTCCCACCGAAGGAAGCGACCCCATGAAATCCCTGCTGCTGATTCCCCTGCTGGCCCTGGCCGGCTGCGCCTCCCTCGGCGGCGGCGCGCCTCCGGTAGATGTCAAAGGTGCGGATATCACGCGCAAGTCGATGGACAACGGCGACACCATCGAGGAATACCGGGTCGGCGGCACCCTGCGCATGGTCAAGGTGACCCCGTCGCGCGGCGCACCGTTCTACATGTACGACCGCGACGGCGACGGCCGCATGGACAGCGACAAGGACGGCACCAAGCCGGTGTACTGGAAGCTGTATAGCTGGTGATCCGGGCTCCCTCCCTTGCGTGCGCAGCACGGAGGGGAGGGTTGGGGAGGGGTGCTTTTGGCAGCCAAGCGTGAATGGCAGCCGGCCCTTTAACCTGCTCCGACAAAGCCCTCGCTTGAGGGCTTTGCTGATTCTGGCTTCTGGTTTCTTTGGGGGCACAGCAACAAGCCCCCCTCCCCAACCCTCCCCTCTGCCTGCGGCAAAAGGGAGGGAGCTCAAGGCCTCAGCGGATCACCAGCACCGGTACCGTGCTGCGGGCCAGCACTTCGGAGGTCTGGCTGCCCAGCAGTACCCGGGTGACGCCACGGCGACCATGCGAGGTCATCACCACCAGGTCGCTGTTGCAGGCCTTGGCGGTGTCGATGATGCCGTCGGCGGCGTAGCGGTCCAGCACGTGGTGGGTCTGCACATCGGCCACATCGGCCGCGTGTGCGGCTGCCAGCGCCGGCTGCAGGATCTTCTGCGCGGCTTCCTCGCGGTCCTTCTTGTACTCCGGGCTGGCCTCGTAACCGGCACTCCAGCCCATGGCGTCATACATGCCCACCGCCCACGGCTCGGAAACCGTGACGATGTCGGCATGCGCGCCCAGCTGGGCGGCCAGCTCCAAGCCTTTGGCCAGGCCCTTGGCGGAAAGCTCGGAACCGTCGGTGGCGATCAGGATGCGCTTGTACATGGCAGTTCTCCTTGCAGGAAAGGGTGGTGGTGACACCATTGCACACCCGATGTTGCCCCCATGCCTTGCGCAAGATCAAACCGGGCCGATCAGGCGCTGACCCATACCTCCCAGTGTGGTCCGCGCTGCTGCCAGTCGAATTCCACCGGCAGGAACTTCTCGATCAGCCGCGCATTGCTGCGCAGGTGGTCGCTGAGCGTGCCGGTGGTGAAGCGGCCGCCGCCGGCCAGTGCCATCGGCAACAGCAACTGGTCGGACAGGTGCTCGCCCACGCAGGCACCGCCATCCAGGTAGGCCTGAACGGTATCGGCCAGCCGCCCGGCCACGCCTTCTGCAGCCAGCCCGCGCTCGCCATGGCTGTCGAAATGTTCCACGTGCTGGTCATGGCACACCGTCATCGACACCACATTGCCCGGGCCCAAGGCCGGCCGCACCACCTGCACATGGCGCGGATGGGCGTCCACACCGAAGCGCTTTGCCAGCACATCCAGCTCACGCTGGCCGATGGCGGCGGGCAGGCCCGATACCAGCACCTGCGCTTCCAGCGCCTGCAAGGGCCCGCGCACACTGAATTCCTGTGCTTGCAGTTGCGGGCACGGTTGCACCATGGCCTCGAGCACACCGCCACCGGCCGGATGGAAGCCCGGTACATGCAGCTGCAAGTCGGCCTGCACGCCCATGCGCGCCAGTGCCGGCAGATAGCAGCTGCTGATGAAGTCGGCACTCGGTGCCATCGGGTTGTGCGTACCGCCTTCCAGGCGCACACGTGATGCCGCGGAGGCTTGCCATAGCGCGGGCAGCACTGTCTGCAGCACCAACGTCGCCGAGCCAGCGCTGCCGATGGCGAAGTGGTAGTCGCCAGCCTGCACGATGCCAGGCACGAAACGCAGCGTGGTCGCGCCCAGGGCTGCGCCTTCCACCTGTGCATTGCTGATCCGCGCCGCAGCGTTGACCGCGGTCAAATGCTGGCGCATCAAGCCGGGCCGTGAGCGCTTGGCACGGATGTCCTGCATGGCAAAGCCAATCCCGGTGCACAGGCTCAAACTCAACGCAGAGCGCAGCAACTGCCCGCCGCCCTGGCTTCCATCTATCTCGATCATTTCCATTGTCTTGCCTTCCTGTGGCGCCCCACCGCAGTGGAGCGCCATCTTGCCTTATCCCTTCACACATACCACCTGACGCAGGGTATGCATGATCTCAACCAGATCGCGCTGCGCCTCCATCACCGCCTCGATCGGCTTGTAGGCGGCCGGTGACTCATCCACCACCTCGGCGTCCTTGCGGCACTCCACATGCGCGGTGGCCTTGATGTGGTCATCCACGCTGATCAGCTTGCGCGCCTTGGTGCGGCTCATCACGCGGCCGGCACCGTGGCTGCAGCTGTGGAAGCTGTCCTCGTTGCCCAGCCCGCGCACGATGAAGCTCTTGGCGCCCATGCTGCCCGGAATGATGCCCATCTCGCCCTTGCGCGCACTCACTGCGCCCTTGCGTGTCACCAGCACATCCTTGCCGAAGTGGTGCTCGCGGTTGACGTAGTTGTGGTGGCAGTTGACCGCCTCGGCCTGCGCCTCGAACGGCTTGCTGATCACCGTACGTGCGGCGGCCACGACGTTGCGCATCATCACCTCACGGTTGATGCGGGCGAAACGCTGTGCCCAATCCACCGCGAACACGTAGTCGCCGTAATGCGCGCTGCCTTCCGGCAGGTATGCCAGGTCCTGGTCGGGCAGGTTGATCATCCAGCGACGCATTTCCTGCTTGGCCAGCTCGATGAAGTAGGTGCCGATGGCATTGCCGACGCCACGCGAACCGGAGTGCAGCATGAACCACACGCGCTGCTCTTCATCCAGGCACACCTCGACGAAGTGGTTGCCGGTACCCAGCGTTCCCAGATGCTTGAGGTTGTTGGTGTTCTTCAGCTTGGGGTGGCGCTCGCAGATCAGGGCGAAGTCAGCAGCAAGCTGCGACCAGCCTTCCACCGCCAGCTCCGGCGCGGTGTCCCAGCTGCCCTTGTCGCGGCCGCCACGGGTCACGCTGCGGCCATGTGGCACTGCGCGTTCGATCGCGCTGCGCAGGGCCGACAGATTGTCCGGCAGGTCGCTGGCGGTCAGCGTTGTGCGGGTGGCGATCATGCCGCAGCCGATATCCACGCCAACCGCAGCCGGAATGATGGCGCCGATGGTCGGTACCACCGAGCCCACGGTTGCGCCCTTGCCAAGGTGCACGTCGGGCATCACCGCAACCCACTGATGGATGAAGGGCAGGCGCGCGATGTTCTTCAGCTGCTCACGGGCCTCGTCTTCCAAGGGCACGCCGCGCGTCCACAGCTTGATCGGTGCCGCACCATGCTCCTGGATCACGTTGTAATTGGTGTCGTTCATTGATGGCTTTCCTGTCATCTTCAAATCAAAGGTGCGGTGACAAAGGGGGTGGAACTGTCCGCAATGCCAGAACAGGTCTGGCAAGGCGGCCGGGACTTGAACCCGACCCCGAAGGGCTTCCAATGTAGTTCCACCTGCATTCACCGCATGAAACATCTACGAAAGGTGCCGGCGTGCACGACGAGGTTTGAAGGAACATCCTGCTCTACCTGACTGAGCTACCGCTGCGTTTCCACAACGGGCGGGATTCGAACCCGCGACCCGGAGCTTAAGAGGCTGTAGTTCCTTCGGCATTCGTGCATGCCGACGTTGATGCGCTTTCATGCCGAAGCACGAAGTAATATGAAAAGGTGCCGGCAAGTACGACAAGAATGATGGAACGTTTCACCGCTGTGCCACGAGGGCAAGGCGGCGATCCTGCTCTATCCACTGAGCTACCGATGCATTGCGGCATCGGGCGGGAATCGAACCCGCGACCTGGAGCGTGAAAGGCTGTAGTTCCATCGGCATTCGCACATGCCGACATTGAGGGGTGGGAGCAGACGGCAAGGGTTGGACTGACTCTCCGGATTCGAACCGGAATGAACAACCAATGTAGTCAGGCCGGCATCCGCCTTCTCCCATGAAATAGTCTCCAGGCCCGGCCGGCCCCATTGCCGGCCGGGCATCACATCGGCGACATCCGTATCGCCCTTACAAATCCATTGCCGCGATCCGCTCCACCCAGCGCGGGCGCTGTGCCGGCGGCAGGCTGGCATTGGCCAGCAACTCGAACACCGCATCGCTGAAGCCGCCGATATGCAGCACGTCCTCGCGCTCTACCGTCTGGCTGCTGGCCACCGGTTGCAGATCGATGCAGACCAGCTGCGCCTGCGGGCAACGCGCCTTCAGCGCGGCCCACTCACGCATGGTTGCGGTCTCTTGGCGGCCGCGGGTGTCACGCCAGCTTTCGTTGTCCGACACCAGCACCAGCAGATCCACCTGCGCCCGCTTGCGGTTGAGGTAGGCCAGCGGTGCGCTTACCGAGGTACCGCCACCATTGATCGCCAACTGCCGTGCCAAGGTCATCACACTGTCACGCGGGTTCAACTGCTGCGGACGCACCTCGGTATCGAACGGCAGCACCTGCGCCTGCGGGTGACCGCGGAGCACGCAGGCCGCGATCAGGGCCGCCACGTCGACGCAACGCGCCGCCGAGCTTGCCCCCTTGCGATAGCCGGTCACCGGCCACTGCATCGAACCGGAGACGTCCACCGCCACAACTACGTTGCCCTGCAATGCCGGCACCGAAGCGGTCGCCACTTCCATCGCGTCCTGCAGCGCGTCCAGGATCGGACGCGGCAGTGCCGCACCGGCGTGGTAAGCCATCAGCAGCTGGTAAGGCAGCACCCGCGAGCGGGCGATCTGCTGCGGGTCACGCAGCTTCGCAGCCACTTCTGCAACCATGGATTCGTCCTCGAACACACCGTGACGGGCAAAGGTGTTCAAGTTCATCCGCAGCTGCTGCCAGCTCGAGTTGCGTGCCAGTACCGACCACTGCGTCGCAACCAATGCCAGCGCGCTGTAGTACTGGAACGGCAGGTCCGGCAGCATCCCGCGCGGATCGCGCTTGAACGCCTCGTAGGCACGCAGCTCTGCCGGCAGCAAGGTTTCGTCGTAGGGCCGCCCGATCACCCAGGCATACAGCGCCTCACGCGCGGCATCCTGCGGCTTGGGATGGACCATGCGGATCACATCGGCCAGCGACGGCTGGTTGCCGATCGCAGCACGGATGATCGCCTTCGGCGAGGCCTGCTCCAGCCACTGCCGCAGCAGGCGCTTCGGCAACGAGCCCAGCGAACGGCGACCCACCCGACCGCTACGCATGATCTGCACGAAGGTGCGCAGCATGCGGCCGTTGTCGATCACATGCGGGAAGGCTGCGGCAAAGGCCTCGCCATCACGCACGCTCAGCATTGCCAACAGCAGCGCCGGCACGTCCTTCATATGCGCCACGCCGTGGGCATAGGCGGCGGTGCGGGCAATGAAGCCGGCATCGACCTCGTTGCACAGCGCCTGCACCTGCTCCAGTTGCGCATCGGCGCTGGCGTAGAAGGTGCTGTTCAAGCAACCGGTGGCGGCGAACAGAGCCAAGGCCGCACGCGGGTCACGGGCATAGGCCGATCCACCGGCTTCGTTGCGGACCGTGGCCTTCGGCAGCAGGGCGCCGCGGAAGGAAGCGAACAGGTTTGCGTTGGCCATTTCGTACTCCTTGGCGGGAACTGCCCGCCACTTGTCTTGCCCCTATAAACGCAATGGCCGTGCCAACTTTTCCGTTCCTCGATCAACTCGTTGATTCACAAAGGTATTTTTGATTTCCAGGAGACGATTCGCGCATCCGCATTGCGAACTTACGTATACTTTGAGCGCGCTTTTTATAGGAATGGATATGTCCAAGCGGCAGGTCATCTTCGGCATGCTCGGCACCCAGCTCGATTCGGGCAGCGGCCCCGGTCGCTGGGAAAAATGGCGGCCCACCGTAGCCCTGGGCATGCATGAAGACTTCCAGCCCGATCGCATCGAGCTGATGCTGGACGAGCGCCGCTTCAGCCGGCTGGCCAAACTGGTGCAGGAAGATCTGGCACTGGTATCACCCGGTACCGAGCTGCGCCTGCACGACACCTACCTGGTCGATCCCTGGGAATTCGAAGGCGTCTACGCACGCCTGCATGACTTTCTCGCGGCCTATCCATTCCAGCCGGACGAGGAGGACTATTACGTCCACATCACCACCGGCACCCACGTCACCCAGATCTGTTGGTTCCTGCTGACCGAGAGCCGCCACTTCCCCGGCCGCCTGCTGCAGACCTCGCCGCCGCGCAAGCAAGCCAATGGCGACCCCGGCAGCCACACCGTGATCGACCTGGACCTGTCGCGCTACGACCACATCGCCCAGCGCTTCGCCCAACAGCAGCTGCAGGATCGCGACCTGCTCAAGAGCGGCATCGCCACCCGCAACCCGGCCTTCAACCGGATGATCGAGCAGATCGAGAAAGTAGCCACGCGTTCGCGCGCACCGATGCTGCTGACCGGCCCCACCGGTGCCGGCAAGAGCCAGCTGGCCAAGCGCGTATTCGAGCTGAAGAAGCTCAAGCACCAGCTGCCAGGTCGCTTCGTCGAGGTGAACTGCGCCACCCTGCGTGGCGATGGCGCGATGAGCACCTTGTTCGGCCACACCAAGGGCGCCTATACCGGCGCCAGCAGTGACCGCGCCGGCCTGCTGCGCTCGGCCCACCAAGGCCTGCTGTTCCTCGACGAGATCGGCGAGCTGGGTGCCGACGAACAGGCCATGCTGCTGCGCGCACTGGAAGAGAAGCGCTTCCTGCCAGTGGGCAGCGACCGCGAGGTGGAGAGCGACTTCCAGTTGATTGCCGGCACCAACCGCGATCTGCAGCAGGACGTACGACTAGGCCGCTTCCGCGAGGACCTGCTGGCACGCCTGAACCTGTGGACTTACCAACTCCCCGGCCTTGCCGAACGCAGCGAAGACATCGAACCCAACCTCGAGTTTGAACTGGAGCGCTGGTCACGCGAGCAGCACGAACGCGTGCGCTTCAATACCGAAGCGCGCAGCCGCTATCTGAACTTCGCCACCAGCAGCGAAGCCGCATGGCGCGGCAACTTCCGCGACCTGGGTGCCAGCGTGGTACGCATGGCGACGCTGGCCAATGCCGGCCGCATCCAGACCGACGGCGTCGATGAAGAAATCAACCGCCTGCGCACGCAATGGCATGGCGGCGATGATGCATCGCCATTGCAGGCATTGCTCGGCGATGCGGCAAACCAGCTGGACCGCTTCGACCGCGTGCAGCTGGAAGAAGTGGTGCGCGTCTGCCTGCGCTCGAAAAGCCTGTCAGCCGCCGGCCGCGAGCTGTTCGCGGTATCCCGCACCCAGCGCGCCAGCACCAACGACGCCGACCGCCTGCGCAAGTACCTGGCCAAGTTCGATCTGGACTGGGAGCAGCTGAGGAATCACGCAACCCAACCGTAGTGCCGAGCCATGCTCGGCAGCCTTTCGCGCACAGGCTAGTACGCCGACCATTCCCCGGGTGCGCTGCGCTTACCCGGGCTACATGGCTCAACGCTTGATCAGATCACCGTCAAATTCGCATACGCCATCACCAGCCACTTGCTGCCGGCGTCAGCGAACTCGACCTGCACGCGCGCGTGCTGGCCGTTGCCTTCGTAATCGGTGACCATGCCTTCGCCGAACTTCGGGTGATTGACCAGCGCACCGAGCTTGATCGGCGGCTTCTCGATGTTGGCGTGACCACCCATCGTGCGGCTTGCGCCGAGCGAGGCCGGGCGCGAGACCTGCACCTTGGGGCGCACTTCGTTGAGCAACTCGCGCGGGATCTCGCGCAGGAAACGTGACGGCAGGCTGTAGTTGTCCTGGCCGTGGATGCGACGCGATTCGGCATAGCCGAGTACCAGCTTCTGCCGCGCGCGGGTAATGCCGACATAGGCCAGACGGCGCTCTTCTTCCAGGCGCCCGCTTTCTTCCAGCGAACGTGCGCTGGGGAACAGGCCCTCTTCCATGCCGGCCAGGAACACCAGCGGGAATTCCAGGCCCTTGGCCGAGTGCAACGTCATCAGCTGCACGCCTTCCTCTCCCGCCTGTGCCTGGCCTTCGCCGGCTTCCAGCGAGGCGTAGGAGAGGAACGCAACCAACTCGCTCATGTCCTCGGCGCCTTCTTCGATATCGTCTTCGCGACGCACGAAGCGCGAGGCCACCGAGATCAATTCGTCGAGGTTGTCGGTGCGCGATTCCGAATCCAGCGCGTTGCGACTCTCCTTGCCCCAGTGCTCACGCAGCGCCGAACGCGACAGCACGTGATCGATACGCTCGGACAGATCCATCTCGCCGGTTTCGGCGGTGATCTGCTGCACCAGATTGATGAAACCGGCCAGCGCGTTCTTCGCGCGCGAAGTCAGATCGGTGCCCTGCGTGGCCAGCATCGCCGCTTCCCACAATGGCAGCGCCTGCTGGCGCGCAATGCGTCGCACTTCATCCAGGGTACGCTCGCCGATGCCGCGCGTCGGCGTATTCACCGCACGCTCGAAGGCGGCATCGTCGTTGCGGTTGGTCATCAGGCGCAGGTAGGCCAACGCGTCCTTGATTTCAGCACGCTCGAAGAAGCGCATGCCGCCGTATACACGGTATGGCACCTGCTCGCTGAGCAGCGCTTCTTCGAAGGCCCGTGACTGCGCATTGCTGCGATAGAGCACGGCGACATCGCCGTAGCTGCCACCATCACGCACCCACTGCCGCGCACGCTCGACCAGGTAACGCGCCTCGTCCATCTCGTTGTAGGCGGCGAACAGGTCGATCGGATCACCGTCGCCGCTGTCGGTCCACAGCTGCTTGCCGATGCGGTCCGGGTTGTGCGCGATCACCGCATTGGCGGCACCAAGGATATTTGCGGTGGAGCGGTAGTTCTGTTCCAGGCGAATGGTCTGCGCGCCCGGGAAATCCTTGAGGAAACGCTGCACGTTCTCGACCTTGGCACCGCGCCAGCCGTAGATGGCCTGGTCATCGTCACCGACCACGAATACATGCGCGCTGTCGCCGGCCAGCACGCGCACGAAGGCGTACTGGATGGCATTGGTGTCCTGGAACTCGTCGACCAGGATCTCGCGGAAGCGGGCGCGGTAATGCGCCAGCAGCGCCGGGTTGTCGCGCAGCAGTTCATGCGCGCGCAGCAGCAGTTCGGCGAAGTCGACCAGGCCCGCCCGATCACAGCGCTCCTGGTAGGCCGCATAGGCCTGGCGCAGGGTTTCGCCCCACTGGTCGTGCGGCTCGGGCTGGATGTGCTGCGGACGTCGGCCTTCATCCTTCTGCGTGTTGATCCACCACATCACCTGCTTGGGCGGGTACTTGCTGTCGTCCAGCTCCAGCTGCTGGACCACGCGCTTGACCATGCGCAGCTGGTCGTCCGAATCCATCACCTGGAAGGCTTCGGGCAGCTTGGCATCGGCCCAGTGCAGGCGCAGCAGGCGATGGGCCAGGCCGTGGAAGGTACCGATCCACATGCCGCGGCTGCCCTTGCTCAGCTGCAGGTCGATGCGGTGGCGCATTTCGCCGGCCGCCTTGTTGGTGAAGGTGACCGCGAAAATGCCGTGCGCAGGTACACCGCAGACTTCGGTGAGCCAGGCGATGCGATGGATAAGCACGCGCGTCTTGCCGGAACCGGCGCCGGCAAGAATCAGGTGGTGACCAAGAGGCGCGGAAACGGCCTCGCGCTGGGCTGCGTTCAGCCCGTCGAGCAAGTGGGAGACATCCATGCCTCTAGTTTACCGCCAGATCACATTATCCCGACCCAACGCCCCGTAAAACTTGACAAGCTACCAAGAAAAGGATCAGCTTGAAGAACTGCAGCCAACGCAAGCAGCAAGTCCGAACCACACACCCAGATGGAGCAGGGATATGTTCAAGACTAAGTCATTTTTTGCTAGCGCGTTACTACTATTGACCGCATCCTCTGTCGCTCAGGCCAGCACACAGGATCAAAGTGCCGCCAGCACCATCATTCCTGTACTGGTGAAGACAGACTCCACACGCCAAATCACCGAAGTATTGCCAGCAGTGCGCCTGACCTCACGCGCTCAAAAGCTGTTACGCGCCAATCTCGAGCAAAGGCTGAACAGCTCCCCGGAAATTACCTCCGATTATTTACCGAACAGCCAATTCATTGCCGACATGAGATCCGTGGTGACTGAGAGCAGCAACGGTGATAAGTCGCTGCATTTTGAAGTGGCATCTACCCGCCCAGCGCCTTCTGGAAACGTGAAATGGATCCAAAACGGCACCAACTATACTCTCGCCACTTATAGGGGCTCGTCCCAGGAACTCGTAATGCAACCCGCGCTCGTTCCTCGCGAAAGAAGCAACTGATCATTGATCAGCCACGTTTGGCGGGACGCCCCAGGGGCAGGAAAAAGGCGTTAAAAAGGGTGCATGCCACCCTTTTTTTCGGCTAAGTCTCGATCAACCGTTGACTTGCCTCAGCCGCCTGCCCGCGCAATTCAGGAATCGCCAGGCTCTCCCACAGGTTGCCGATGCGCAGGCTGCCCAACACCTGCACGCGCGGCTCGACCACGCCATCGGCGTCGATCAAGCTGCCGTCGGCTGCCGTGTCCAGTCCGATCCCATGCGGGCCGGCCCGGCCGACGCCGCTGCCCAGCAACTGCTGCAGCAGCGAATTGCGCATCGCCTGCGCGCGCATCTCCACACCGGTGGCGTTGATCACGCATTGCACTTCCAACTGCAACGGCTGACGCCAGCGATCCTGCGCGCTCAACCGCACGCAGGCGCCTTCGGCAACGGCGGTTTCCAGACGGCCACGATGCAACTGCAGGCGACCGGCCCGCTGCAGCTCCAGCAGCTGCGCATGCAGCGGGGCGGCGATGCGGTGGCGATGCACATCCCAGTAGCGCACCACATGGCGCAGGAAGCGGCGCTGGTCATCGAATGAGAGGGTTTGCCACAGGCGTTGACCCAGCGGACGGATACGCTCCATCACGCTTTGCCACGGAATATCACGCGTTTCCGCTTCGGCCGCGTGACATCGCAGTGCATGCATGCGCTGGCGCAGATTCATCGCCAGCAAAGGCTCGGGATCGTAATCGGCCGCAGCGCCCTTGGCATGAGGCAACGGCAGCAGCGCATGCCGCGACATCACATGGATGCGACCGCGATGACCGTTGGCCTGCAGCGTTGCCACGCTGTCGGCCATGCTCAGGCCGGAACCGATGATCGCCACGTCGGCGTTGCCCGCAATGCCGTCGAGTGACGGGTAATCCCAGGCCTCCACTCGCTTGCCGTCGACCAGGCCGCTGGCACCGCGTGCCGGCAACGGCCGCAGCGCATTGCCCACCGCCAGAATCACCCGCCCAGCCTGCAACGGCCGGCCCGAATCCAGGGTCAGCAGCACGCCTTCGTCATTGGGCTGCAGCGCCTGTACGCGTGCAGCAAGAATTTCCAATTGCGCAGGACTGGCGTCCACCGCCTGCTGCAGACGGTGGCGCAGGTAGTCGGCGTAAAAACGACGCGGCACGAACTGCCCGGCCAACTGTTCCCGCGACAGTGCCGGAAAGGCCTGCGCCTCACACAGGTAGTCGAGGAAATCCTCGGGCTGTTCAGGAAAGCCACTCATCTTGGCGGCCGGCACGTTCAATACATGCTCGTCGCGGGTGGTGGCATAGGCCACGCCACGGGCCAGCGGCAGACTGGGCTCGATCACCAGCAGGCGCAGCGGCCCGCTTGCGCCACGCAGCACGCCGATGGCGGCAAGCACGCCGGCGGCGCCACCGCCAATGATGGCCAGATCACACAATGCAGGGGTATCGATAATACTCATCTGCCCGATTGTAGGCGATGCCGTACCCCTGCCTGATGCTGCACGGGCATGTATTCATGCTGGCAGGACGGGAACTTTTTCACACAGCTGAAACACAAAACCCGCCTTTCGGCGGGTTCTGCTTGGAACAGCAGCTCAAACAATCCCTGGGGATTACTTGATCTTGCCTTCCTTGTACATCACGTGCTTACGAACAACCGGATCGTACTTGAGGAATTCCATCTTCCCCGGGGTGTTCTTCTTGTTCTTGTCGGTCGTGTAGAAGTGGCCAGTGCCGGCCGAGGAAATCATACGGACCTTATCGCGCTTACCTGCCATGATCGTTTACTCCTCAGACCTTTTCGCCGCGCGCACGCAGCTCAGCCAGAACGGAATCGATGCCGTTCTTGTCGATGGTGCGCAGTGCATGCGCGGAAACACGAAGCTTGATCCAGCGGTTTTCGCTGGCAACCCAGAAACGGCGCTCGTGCAGGTTCGGCATGAAACGACGACGGGTCTTGTTGTTGGCGTGCGAGACGTTGTTACCCGTCTGCACTCGCTTGCCGGAAACTTGGCATACGCGGGACATTGCGCACCTCGGTAATGTTGATGACTTCCTTAGCCAGGAAGACGGCGGCCCCGGCGGTTACCCGCCACGCGTCATGGGAATCAAAGGGTTACGCCGACGAGGGCAGCCAGATGACGTGTTCCTGGCCGCCGATCCGGAGAATTCCGGACACAGCGAGCCGCATATTGTGCATGTAATCAGTTACCTGCGCAAGTTGGCCCCGGCAATGCTCAGGGCGTGGCGACGAACAGCCCGCCCGAAGCCGGCGCCCGCTGCAGCGCATCGGCGCTCAGCCGGGCCCTGGCGGTGCTGATGAACAGGCGCCCATCCGGGGCAAAACACAGGCTGCCCACATGCGGCGCGGGCACCGCCAGGCGCCGCTGGACGGCGCCATTGGCGGCAAGTTCGACTACCGCGCCGCCACCCCACATCGCCACCCACAGGCTGCCCTGCGGCGACATCGCCATGCCATCCGGCTTGCCGGGTTCGCCGAGGAAGTCGGTGATCACCCGTGGCTCCCCCAGGCTGCCGGCCTCGATGTGGGCTGGGTAGGCCAACAGGGTCCGTGCCAGCGTGTCGATCACATACAGGGTCTGGCCGTCGGCAGAGAAAGCCATGCCGTTTGCCACGCCCAGCCCTTCGGCCACGCAGCGCACCGGCGCATCGGCGCTGGGCGCATGGAACAGTGCGCCGCGGCCAGCGAGCAGGCCACGGTGCATCGAACCGGCCCACAGCCCGCCACGGGCGTCGACCACCATGTCATTCAGGCGGCAACCAGCGCCCACTGCGATTTCGGGGCCAGCCGCCAAACTGCCGTCGGCACCGATCCGCACGAAATGGGTCTCGCCGTTGCCCACCAGACCCTGCCCGTCGCAAGCTAGCGACCAGACCGCCTCGGCCAAGGGTGTTCGTGTGCAGGCCTCACCATCCCAATGCAGCAGGGCCGGTGCGGTCGGCTCGACCCAGGCGACCCGACCGTCTTCCAGCACCAGCGGCGACTCGCCAACCAAGGTCTGCGCGTCGCAGGCCAGACTGACACCGCTGGCGGGCACCGCCTGCAAAGCCTGCAACCACTGCCTCGCCCTCACCCCCACCTCGTCGGCACTGCGGCCCGGCCGGTACAGATCCGAACCGATGCCGACGGCACGTACTCCGGCCTGCCACAGCGCCGGCAAGGCATCTGCGCTGAAGCCGCCCACCGCCACCAGCCGCGCCCGCACCGGCAGCACCGCTGCCAGTGCCGACAAGCGCGGCGCCGCCTCGTGCGCAGGGAAGGCCTTCAGGTAACGCGCACCAGCAGCCAAGGCAGCGAATGCTTCGCTCGGCGTGGCAAAGCCCGGCATCGGCTCCATGCCATGCTCGAGCGCGGCGGCGATCACCGCCGGGTTGGTATTGGGCGATACGCAGAAGCGGCAACCAATCGCCGCCAGCGCCTGCACCTGCTCCACCTGCAGCACGGTACCTGCGCCCACCAGCAAGCGGTCGCCGAAATGCGCGGCCATCAACGCGATGGTGGCCAGTGGATCGGGCGAATTGAGCGGCACTTCGGCCAGACGCACGCCTGCATCGACCAGCGCCTGACCGACCGCCAGTGCCTCGGCGCCGGTAAGTCCACGCAGTATCGCGACCAGCGGCGTGTGTTCGATCGCCGCATCGAAGGCGGCTGCGGAGCTGTGGTTCATGCTGGTTGTTCCAATGCCGCCCGATGCAGGGCGAGAAATCCGCGGGTCACCGCGTCGTGCGATGCGATTGAATGCGCCTGCCCGCCAAGTACTTCGATGGCGCGCGCATACAGCGCGCACACCGGCGCAGCACCTACCAGCGGCAACGGCCTGCTCAATGCATCCGGCCACAGCTGCAGCACATCGGCCAATTCCGCACCGATCAGCACACCACGCAACCACGATGCGCCGGCGCGGCGCAGCAGTTCACCTCGGATCACCCGCGCACGCGCGCCAAACAACAGGCTGCCCAGGCCCAAACCGCTGCGATGACCTTGCTGCAGGCCATCGAGGAAGGCCGGACCATCTTCGGCCGGGCCATCCACCACCGACGCCAACAAACCGGCAGCGGTCAGCCGATCGAATACTTCACCGGACATCGCGGTCAGGAACGATGCCACCGCGCCGTCCTGCAGCTGCACCCATTTGCTGTGCGTACCCGGCAAGGCCAGCAATCCATCCAGCGGCAGCTGGCCGGCGTCGAGCAGGCCAAGCAGCTCGGTCTCTTCGCCGCGCATGATGTCGGGCGCATCGTCCTGCGGCCGCCGGCAAGCCAGCCCAGGCACGATCGCCACCGCCACCGGACCGATATGGGTCCGGTGCAGCCGTGCCGCCAATCGCTGCGGCGTTGCCGGGCAATCGGCATAACCAGCATCGCTCCAGCCAACGTTGGAGCCGACCATGCCGCAGGCATAGACCTGCGTGGCATCCGGCCAACGCGCCACTGTCTGCACCAGCAATGCTTCCATCTGCGCGCGGTCCAGGCCAACGATGCCGCGCGGCTGTTCCACCGTATCGGCAACGCGGCCATCGGCATGGATCAGGAACGCGCGGAAATTGCTGCTACCCCAGTTGATGCCGATGATCGGCGCCTGTTGCATGCCACTCATCGACGCGTCACTCCCGCACCACCATCAAGCGGCACCACCGCGCCGGTCATCCAGCCACTGCGCGGCGAGGCCAGGAACAGCGCCAGCTCGGCGGCATCCGTCGCCGTGCCGAGCCGCTGCAATGGATGCCGCTGCACATTGCGCGTGCGTGCCGCATCGGCATCCTCACTGCGATCGAAGGAGGCGCGCAGCATCGGTGTATCCAGCGAGGCCGGCGCGATCGCATTGACGCGGATCTGCTCCGGAGCCAGCTCCAATGCCGCGGTGCGCGCCAGCGATTCAAGTGCGGCCTTGGAGGCAGCGTACGCAGCCAACCCCGGCGTGGCGTAACGCGCGTTGATCGACGACAGCAGCACGATGCTGCCGCCGCCGTTGCTGCGCAGGCCCGGCAATGCATGCCGCATCAGGCGCCGTGCGCCGAGCACGTTGACCGCATGCACCTGTTGCCACAAGGCATCGTCATCGGCCCAGGTATCGGCGGACGGGCAGATGCCAGCGCAATGGATCAAGGCATCCAGCGGCTGGCCGACATGTGCCGCCAGCGCGGCATCCACCGCCGCGCCATCGGCCAGGTCCAGCACCAGCTGCGGGACATCCGCCGCCACCGCGACGCGATCCAACGCCAGCACCTGCGCACCGCGCGCCTGCAACAGCGCGCACACGGCCGCCCCTGCGCCGCTGGCAGCGCCACTCACCCAGACGCGACGCCCACTCCATTCCATCTGCCGTCCATCCTCGCCCATGTTCAGAACCGATAGGTGATGCTGGCCTTGTACGAACGCCCGAACACCACATTGGTGCGCAGGCCTTCGCCATAGCCGTCAAACGTGCGCTGCTCGCTGTCCAGCAGGTTGTTGGCCTCGAACTTCAACGACATGCGGTCGCTGAAATCGTAGCTCATCGATGCCGACAGATCCTTGTAGGTATCGTTGTAGATGCCGGTGGACGCAGCGGACAGACCGACCAGGTATTCATCGCGCCAGTTGTAGGCCAAGCGAATGCCGAACGGGCCGTTCTCGTAGTAGCCGATCAGGTTTGCGTTGTTCTTCGACAAGCCCGGGAAGCTCATCGCATTGCCGTTGATGTCGGTGATCGGGGTTTCCGAGTCGATCCAGGTGTAGGTGGCCACCACGCCGAAGCCGTCGAGGATGCCGGTGAACGGCACCTGCGCCAGCAGTTCGGCACCCTTCACCTTGGCCTTGTCACCGTTGATCTTGCGCAGCACCAGGAAGTTGGTGTTGTTGTAGACCTCGTTGCTCTGGCGCTGGACGATGAAGGTCGAGACATCCTTGTAGAACAGGCCGGCCGAGAGCAGGCCCTGGCCGCCGTAATACCACTCCAGCGACAGGTCGTACTGGGTGGCCTTGAACGGATCCAGGTCCGGTGCGCCGCCACTGCCGGTGCCAGGCGAGGTCTGCACGCCATTGCCATCGAACACGGCGTTGTTGTTGAGGGTCACGCCGTTGTTGAGGTCTTCCGTGTTCGGGAACGCCACGACTTTGGCCGCACCACCACGCAACACCAGGGTGTCGCTGAGCTGCAGCTTGGCCACCATCGACGGCAGCATCTCGTCATCGTTGCGCTTGAACGTGGCCGGTGTCACCACGCCGGTGCCGCTGAGCAGGTTGCCACGCGACTCGAGCTCGCGGTGCAGGAAGCGCACGCCGATGTTGCCGGTCAGCCCCATGTCGCCGACCGTGGTATCCCAGTTGAGCTTGGCGTAGCCCTCCAGGAAATCCTCGTCGACACTGAAGGTGGAGCCATTGGTCAGCACGGTGTTGCGCAGGTCCAGGCATTGCGCGTTCTGCGAGATCACCGGCAGGTTGGTATAGGTTTCGCAGCCGCCAAGCTGGCCGCGCAGGCCGGCCAGGTAGTCACGCGGCAGGCCGCTGAATTCGCCCGGCAGGAAATCGTGGTTGCTGTACTGGCTGACGTAGCCACCCATCTGCGATACCGGGATGCCGCCGGTCGGGCGGATGTCGGCTCGCAACGGGTTCTGCAGGCTTTCAAGTCGGCTGAAACGCGCGCCGAAATCCAATGAGCGCAGCGGGCCGTCATCGAAGGCCAGGCTCCAGTCGGTACGCAACGCGCTGGAATCGGTTTGGGCGCGCCAGTTGTTGTCGAACAGGATGGTCATGCGCCATTGCGCCGGATCGGTCAGGTCGACGCCACTGACATTGAAGCTGCCGAAGCTGCCATTGCGCAGGTCGAAGTCGGTGACCGAGGTCAGCCCGGCCATCGGCGCCAGGCGCATGTAGTGCTGGTCATAGCTGGCGGTGGAACGGCCCCAGTTGATCTCGGCCGAACCGTCCAGACGCTCACCGACGCGGAAGCTGGCGCGCAAGGCGGTGGACAGCGTGTCCGCGTCGATGTCGGCCACTTCCGAGTTGAGCAGCACGGTGCCGGTAGAACGGCCAGCGAGCAGGATGTTGTGCTCGGAATACACCGCGTTGCTCAACCCGGCTGAAGGATTGAAGGCGATCCAGTAGCGATCACGCTCGGCTTCCTGGCGCGAGTAGAACGTATCCCAGGTCAACTCGACGCCATCGACCGGGCGCCATTGCAGCACGGCGCTGACGCCAACCTTAGTACGGTCATCGTCGATGTTCTGCGCACGCATGTCGGTGCTGCCGAAGCGGGTCTTGCCCGGGTCGGTCGGATCGGTGAAACGGCTGTAGCCAGAGAACGTGTCCAGGCCCTGCTGGACCACATTGCGGTGACCGTAGGTGGCCGAGATCAGCGCACCAAAGCGGCGATCCTCGCTGCGTCGCGACAGCAGGCCGAAGGCGTTGTAGCCGTAGGCATCGGCCATGTCATCGTAGGTACCGGCGACGCTGACCACGTTCTGTTCGCTGTCGCCGGACAGCGGCTGGCGCGTATTGATGTCGACGATACCACCGAGGCCACCGCTGAGCTGGTCGGCACCGGCCAGCTTGGTCACCGACAGCCGCGAGATCAGCTCCGACGGCACCAGTGACAGCAACCCATAAGTGGAGGTAGCCAGCTGGTCCAGGCCATTGCCGCCGCGGCCGGTGGCATCGACGATCTGCCGGCCGTTGTAGAGCAGCACGTTTTCCTTCATGCCGCGCACGAGGATGTCGCTGCCTTCACCCATGCCGCGCTCGATCTGCACGCCGGCCACGCGGCCCAGCGATTCGGCCACGTTGGTGTCGGGCAGCTTGCCGATATCGTCGGCGACGATCGCGTCGACTATCTGCGCCGAATCGCGCTTCAGGTCGCGTGATGCCTCCAGGCTGCCGCGGATGCCAACCACGGCAACAGCATCCAGGGTCTGCGCTTCCTGCCCGCCTGCGGGCGGGGCAGCGGCGTCCTGTGCCGAGGCCAGTGCAGGTGCCAACAGGCAGACGCCCAGTGCGGTGAACAAAGTCGAACGTCGAAAACGATGCATATGTCGTGCCCTCTCCCAAGGTAGGGATCCTGCAGCCTGCCACCAGGACCGGCGCGGACCCTCTCCGTCCGCTGCCCCGCCCCGCACTGCCAGCCTGCCGCCCGGATCCAACGAAATCCGTCATTGCTGCTGCACTGCGACTTGGCAGTGTTGTCGCTAATATAGCAATATGTTTTGGCCGCGCACGCTGCAATGCAGCGAAAGAAGTAGATGTACCAGCGGACACTTGGAAATCCCCTTTAACGCGTGTTGCTACGAATGGCACACCAATAGAACAAGGACCCGGCGCAATGGCCGCTCTGCAAGGCGTCTTCCCGATTCTCCCCACGATCTTCACTGCCACTGGCGCCATCGACGAAGCCGGCACCGAAGCAGTGTTCGAGTACCTGCTGGCCGCAGGTTCCGCAGGCGTCGTGTTTCCCGGCCTGGCTAGCGAGTACGACATGCTCAGCCTGGAGGAGCGGCTGCACCTGACGGCCTGCATCGGCCGCTGGAACCGCGGCCGCGTGCCCTTCATCGTCGGCGGCAGCGCAAAGACGCTGGAGGACGCGGTGCAGGTCACCCGCGCTGGCGGCCAGGCCGGCGCGGCGGCGGCAATGGTGCTGACCCCGCATGCATTGGCCGGTGACGAAGATGCGATGGCGGCATTCTTCGCCCGCCTCGGCGAAGAATCCGGCGTCGCCATCATGTTGCAGAACGCACCGGCACCGATGGGCATCGGCCTTGGCGTGGACGCATTGCTGTCGCTGGCCACGCGCGTGCCTGCGATCCGTTACGTCAAGGAAGAAACCATGCCTTCCGGCCACCGCATCACCGCGCTGTCCGAGCGCGCTGGCGACTCGGTGGAAGCGATATTCGGCGGCGCCGGTGCCCGTTACGTCCTTGATGAGCTGGCCCGCGGCGCGGTCGGCACCATGCCTGCCTGCGAAATCACCGAGGTGCACGTGGCGATGCTGGCTTCGCATGCCGCCGGTGACCTGGAAACAGCGCGCGTGCTGTTCGAGCGCACCCTGCCCTTGCTGAGCATGCAGGCGGTGTTCCGCTGGCGCCTGACCAAGGCCGTGCTGCTGCGCCGCGGCCTGATTGCCAGCGACCATGTGCGTGCACCCGGCCCGGCACTGGATGCCTACGACCAGCGCGAACTGGATACCCTGTTGGCCCGCATCGCCGATCTGCTGCCGCTGGACGTGGTGCCCGGCCGCTTGCCACGGAGTCCTGCATGAGTGCCGTCACCCGCGTCGAAACCTTCATCCTGACCGTGCCGCGCAGCACCCCTTACCTGGGCCCGTTGGGCGCGGGTGAGCGGGTCAATGCACGCGGCTACCTGGTGCGACGTGGCAACGGCACGCTGTATCCAACCGTGGACAGATCGGTACTGGTACGCGTGACCACGGCCGATGGTGCCATCGGCTGGGGCGAGACCTATGGCATCTGCGCACCGCGTGCGACCTGCGAAATCATCAACGACCTGCTCGCACCGGAACTGCTTGGGCGCGAGCCCGAGGACGTGGAATCCATCTGGGATGACCTGTACGGGCTGATGCGCGTACGCGGCTGTGGCAGCGGCTTCCACACCGATGCGATTGCCGCACTCGATATCGCACTGTGGGACCTGCGCGCACGCGCGCAGGGCAAGCCACTGTGGGCACTGCTGGGCGAACGCCGGCATGAGCGCATCGCCGGCTATGTGTCCGGCCTGCCGGCCGCCACCGTCGCCGAGAAGATCGAGATGGCGCGCGGCTTCGCTGCCGATGGCCACACCGCGTTCAAGGTGCACGCCGTTGTAAGCCATGAAGGCATCGCCGAGGAAATGGCGGCACTGCGCGAAGCCCTGGGCGACGAGGTCGAATTGATGGTCGACCTGCACTGGAAGTTCGATCACGCACAGGCACTGCAGCTGGCCCAGCAACTGCAGCCCAGCAAGTTGACCTTCATCGAGGCACCGTTGAAACCGGAAGACGTGCCCGGCCTGATCGCACTCGGCAAGGACAGTCCGATCCCGGTTGCTGCCGGCGAAGAGTGGCCCACCGAATACGTTGCACGGCCGCGCATCGACGGTGGCAGTCTTGCCTTCGTGCAGCCGGAGATGGGCCACACCGGCATCACCCAGTTCCTGCGCATTGCCCGCCTCGCCGCTGCGCGCGGCGTGCAGGTGGCACCGCACGCGACGATTGGCGGCGGCATCTTCATGGCGGCCAGCCTGCAGGCCTCCGCCGTGATCGAAGGCCTGTGGCGGCATGAGTGGCAGCATTCGATCTTCTCGCGCTCGCTGCGCATGCTCGACACCGACATGGCCTACGGCCGCCAGGGTTATCAGCTGCCCAGTGGCAATGGCCTGGGCGCCACACCCAACGCGTTGTTCTGGGAACACGCCGAAGCAATCAGCTGAGCGGCAGGCAAAAGGCCGGAGCGGTTACCCGCTCCGGCCTTTTCAGTGCAACAAGGTTTCAGCCAGCCGCGCTTGCCGCCTGCGGTCCGATCAAGGTCATCGGCGAGCGCCGTGCCAGCCGCGATGCAGTCCACGCCAGCCCCACCGCGATCGGATGCAGGAAGGCCATCAGGATGAAGGCGCGATCGAAGTTTCCGTCCGCTACCAGATGCCCCACCACCTGCGCCGACAACATGCCGCCCAGCGCACTGCCGCAACCCACCAATCCCGCCACCGAGGCGATGTAGCGTGACGGGAACATATCCAGGGTCATCGTGGTCAGGTTGATCTGGTAGGTCAGGTGCGCGAACGTCACCAGGCAGGCCAGCCCCAGCAATACAGGGATCGATGGGTGCATCGCGACGAAGATGCCAACCGGCGCCAGGCAGGCCGCGCCGACCATGGTGGTCAGGCGGGCACGCACCGGGTCCATGCCGCGCTTCACCAACCGGCCAGAAATAAGACCACCACCGACACTGCCGATATCCGCGGCCACGTACACAACCCAGGCCAGCGAGGCGATCGTCGCCAGACTCATGCCGCGCGCATCACCGAGGTACTTGGGGAACCAGAACAGATAGAAATACCAGACCGGATCGGCCACCGCGCGCGAAGCAACCAGCGCCCACACGGTGCGATCACGCGCGAGGCGGCCCCACACGCCTTTCATTGATGGCGTGGCTGCTGGCAGCGCTTCATCGGCGACCGCCGGCGAAGCAGTAGCCACATCTGCCGCCAGCGCTTGCGCAGGCGCTGCAGCCTTGGCCTTGCCACGCGGGTAGACCCACCACCACGCGATCATCCACAGCAAGCCAGCCGCGCCGGTGATCCAGAACGCGCTGCGCCAGCCGTAGGCCAACGCGATACCGCCGATCAGCGGCGGCGCCAAGGTCGCGCCGATCATCGCGCCTGCGGTGTACAGGCCCAGCGCCAGCCCGCGCTGACGCGAAGGGAACTGCTCGGACACCACCTTGCTGCCCACGGTGTAATTGCCCGGCTCACCCAGCCCCAGCGCGAAGCGTGCCGCGCCCAGTTCCAGCGGCGTGCGCACCAACCCAGTGGCGATGTTGGCCAGCGACCACCAGCCAACGAACAACAGCAGCGATAGCCGTGCACCCAACCAATCGGTGACGCGCCCGGCCATCACGTAGGCCGCGGCATAGGCGAACAGGAACACCTGCACGACCCGTGCGTACTCCAGGTCGGACATGTCCAGGTCGGCCTGGATGGTCGTGGCCAGGATCGACAGCGCCTGCCGGTCCAGATAATTGATGACGGTGGAGAAGAACAGCAGCCCCAGCAAAACCCATTTGGTCCTGCCCGTCCCCGTCATGCGAACCCGCGCTTGGCCATCGACAACGCCTCCCCTTCGGAAGGCTGCAACGTATTGCTATTTTAGCAACAGGTCAAGCCGCACTGCGCCACGGCTGATCCGGCTGGATCAGCCGATTTCGGCGGCGGCTGCCTGCAGCGCGCGGACCAGCTCCTCAGTGGCCGATTCCGGGATCCAGCCTGACATCGCGATGCCGGCATGCACCGGGTCGCCCATGGCAATGGCGACGACATGGTGGTCGCGCTCATCGGCGACATGCACGCGCGCATGGCCCTGGCTGCGGGTGACGGCCAGGGTCGCCAGCAGCTGCTCGATGCCGTTCGGGAACATCGGGATCGGCTTGTCCGCGTACAGCTCGCGCACATCCTCGTCGGACAGCTGGGCCAGCAAGGCGATGCCGATGCCGCTGGTGGTAGCCGGCAGTAGGCCGATGCGGCCCAGGCCTCGCGCCGCCTCGATTCCCGGCGGTGCGTGGAACAGATAGCTGACGCTGTCATTCCACAGCACACCCATCGCCACCGTGTGGCCGAAGCGGCGCAGGCTCTCCAGCACCGGCAGCGCGCGCCGAATCAGGCCCGAGGCAAACAGGCTCTGCGCGGCCAGCACATGCATGCCGGGCCCGGCGGTGTACTTGCGGTCCGCGGTCTGCCGGGCGATGCCCAGGTAGGCCAGGGTCTTGAGCAGGCGGTTGACCCGAGTCGGGTTGGCATCGAGCTGGCGGGCCAGCTCACGGCAACCGACCGGTTCGGGAGACGAGGCCAGCGCCTGCAAGGTGGCGATGCCATCGATCAGGCTCTGGTTGGGCTGGGCATTGGGCTTTGTACGCATGGTGAAAGCGTACTTGGCCCCCTCGTGCAATGCCATCAATAGCAACAAACAGGCGCTTCCACCGCCTGCGAGTGGGCTTACTCCGAGGCGAACTGCAGGGTGCGGCGCCAGCGCAACGGCACCGTCGCGCGCGCCGGATCTGGCGGAAACAGGCTGAGGTAACCGGCGGCGATCGCACGCTCACGCAGGCGTTCGCCCACGCCTTCGGCCACTTCCACCTCGACATGGGTCACCCGCCCCTGCGGGTCCACGTCCACCGCCCACACCAGCTTGCCCACCCACTGCTCGGCCGGGATGGAGGCGTCGTAGTTTGGCCGGCCGGCGACATAGGGTTGCCCGCGATCAAGGAACTGCGGTGAATCCTCCAGCGTCCTGTCGACGCGGATGCTGGCCGTCTGTGTACGGCCATCGCCGAGGTTCACACGGGCCGTCCAATCGCCGGCTGCGCCTGCTTCGGCCAGATCTGCGCCCAGGTCAGCGCGGTAGCACTGTTTGCTGCCGCGGTAGTCATCGTGTTGCTGCAGTGACATCCGCTTGCCGTCGGCATCCAGCATCTCGATCTGCAAACCGCCCACATCGGTGGGCTTGGCGTTGGCGGCAACACACACCTGGTGATCGTGCTGGCCCTGCATCACGAACTGCCGGGTCTGCTGACGGGCCAATGCACCTGTTGGCGTTTTCGACCACAGGAATTCGATGTAGATGTCTTCTGCCTCGGCAGCTGCATTGCCGCTGAGCAACAACAGGCCGAGCATGGGCAGGATGCGAAAGCGCATGGATCACTCCTTGGATGCCAGCCCCTACTGTGCCCAGCGCAGGAACAGGCGGCAACTCAACGTGTGGCGTCGGCGGCGATCGCCCGCTGGCTGCGCAGCTCGCGCCACGCTGCCCTTGCGACTTTCCAGGCCGAACGCAGGAACAACAGCAACAAGGCCACCGCGATCAGCAGGTCCGGCCAACCGGCACCGAACGCCCATACTGCCAGCGCTGCCAGGATCACCGCCGAACCTTCGTAGACGTCATTCAGCGAGCATGCCCATGCCGAGGCCAGGTTGATGTCACCCAGCCGGTACGGCCACAGCAAGCGCAGGCAGACCAGGTTGGCGCCGAGGTTGAGCAGCGCGGCGATGCCCATGCTTTCGAACAGCGGCAGGTGCGGATGCGCCAACTTCCAGGCGATGCCTGCGCCAACCGCAATTGCCGCGCACAGGATGAAGAGCGCCTTGAGCATGGCGACACGCGCCTTGGCAGCGAGGCTGGCGCCAACCACGGCCAGGCTCAACGCATAGGTGAGGGCATCACCGAGATTGTCCAGGCTGCCGGACAGCAATGAGGCCGAGCCGCTGTGCCAGGCGGCGAGCATCATCATCACGAAGGTGATCAGGTTGATCGCCAGCACCTGGTAGAGCACGCGGCGCTGCTGCGCCTGCATGCGTTCGACTTCCAGGGTTTTGCCGCAGCCGCAGCAGTCGCTCATTGGGGTTCCGCAGGAATGTTTTGTTGGATTATCGCGCTGATGTGCCAGGGCAGGTAGAAATCAGCGAGCCGCCAGGGGTAGTGCCGAGCCATGCTCGGCAAGGGCCTTACCAGCGAAAAAGCTGCCCTCACCCCAACCCCTCTCCCGCATGCGGGAGAGGGGCTTTAAGCGAAGCAGGAGCTTCAAGCCAAAGCCAAAGCCAAGCAGGCGCTACTTTCCGTTCCGATGCAGCCAGCGGTACAACACCGGCAACACCAGCAAGGTCAGCAAGGTGGACGAGACGATGCCGCCGATCACCACCGTTGCCAGCGGTCGCTGCACTTCCGAACCTGCGCCTACGTTGAAGGCCATTGGTACGAAGCCCAGCGATGCGACCAGGGCAGTCATCAATACAGGCCGCAAGCGACCCAGCGCACCTTCACGTACCGCCACATCCAGACTTCGCCCTTGCTCGCGCAGGTGACGGATGAAACTGATCATCACCAGGCCGTTGAGCACGGCGACGCCGGACAGCGCGATGAAGCCGACGCCGGCCGAGATCGACAAGGGAATGCCACGCAATGCCAGCGCCAAGACACCACCGGTCAAGGCCAATGGCACACCGCTGAACACGATGCTGGCGTCGCGCGCCGAGCCAAAGGCCCAGAACAGCAAGGCAAAGATCAGCAGCAAGGTCACCGGCACCACCACCGCCAGACGCTGGCTGGCGGAGATCAGCTGCTCGAAGCTGCCGCCGTATTCCACCCAGTAACCGGCCGGCACCTTCACCTGCGCATCGATGGCCTGCTGCAGCTCGCTGACGAAGCCCCCCAGATCGCGATCACGCACGTTGGCGGTGATCACGATGCGACGCTTGCCGTTGTCGCGGTTGATCTGGTTTGGGCCTTCGCTGCTTTCGATGCTCGCCAACTCACGCAGCGGAACCGTGCGCGCATCGCCGCTGCGCCAGCCGCCCGCACGGCTGGATTCGTCGGCGCTGTCCTGTGCCAAGGCAGGCTCCAGTGACACCGGCAGATCGGCCAAGGCCGCCGGGTCCTGGCGGATGCTTTCCGGCAGGCGCACGACGATATCGAAGCGGCGATCACCTTCGAACAACTGCCCGGCGACGCGTCCGCCAACTGCCGTGGAAACCGTGGACTGCAGCTGCCCCGGATTGAGCCCGTACCCCGCCAATGCCGCGCGGTTTGGCGTGACCGTCAGCAAGGGCAGACCACTGGTTTCCTCCAAGCGCACATCGGCCGCACCCGGTACCTTGTTGGCGACCGCGACGATGCGCTGGCCAACCTGCGCCAGTGTTTCCATGTCGTCGCCGAACAGCATCACCGCCACGTCGGCACGCACGCCCGAGATCAGCTCGTTCATGCGCATCTGGATTGGCTGGGTGAACTCATAGTTGTTGCCCGGCAGCTCCTCCACCGCCGCTTCCAGTTCGGCCAGCAACTGTGCGCGCGGTTTGCGCGGGTCCGGCCACTGCTTGCGCGGCTTCATCATGATGAAGGTGTCGGCGACCGAGGGCGGCATCGGGTCGGAGGCGACCTCCGGCGTGCCGATCTTGGAGAACACCTTCTCCACTTCCGGCAGCTGCTGCAGGCGCGCTTCCACCTGCTTCTGCATGTTCACCGATTGGGTGAGGCTGGTGCCGGGGATGCGCATCGCGTGCATGGCGACATCGCCTTCATCAAGATTGGGCACGAACTCGCTGCCCAAGCGCGTCGCCAACAAACCGCAACCAACCACCAGCACCAAGGCACCGGCAACCACCAGACGGCCGCGCCGCATCACCCACGCCAACAGCGGCTCATAGCGTGCGCGCAACCACGCCATCAGCCGGTTCTCCTTTTCCTCCACGCGACCACCGAGGAACATCGCGATTGCCGCGGGAACAAAGGTCAGCGACAACAGCATCGCGCCGCTGAGCGCCAGCACCACGGTGATCGCCATCGGGTGGAACATTTTTCCTTCGACACCGGTCAGCGCGAAGATCGGCAGGTAGACCGCGGTGATGATGCCCAGGCCGAACAGGCTGGGCCGGATGACTTCGGCAGTGGCGCTGGCGGTTTCGGCAAAGCGTTCCTCGCGGGTCATCGCCCGGCCCAGCGCGTGGGTGCGCTCGCCGAAGCGACGCAGGCAGTTCTCGATGATGATCACCGCACCATCGACGATCAGGCCGAAGTCCAACGCGCCAAGGCTCATCAGGTTGGCGGAGACACCGCCCCGCGCCATGCCGGTCAGGGTGAACAACATCGCCAGCGGAATCACCGCCGCGGTGATCAGCGCCGCTCGGAAGTTTCCCAGCAGCAGGAACAACACCACGATCACCAGCAACGCGCCTTCCAGCAGGTTCTTGGCGACGGTTTCGATGGTGCGGTCGACCAGTGCGGTGCGGTCATAGCTGGCGGTAACGGTGACGCCTTCGGGCAGGCTGCGCTGCGCCTGTTCCAGCTTCGCCGCAGTGGCCTGTGCCACCTCGCGGCTGTTTGCCCCGACCAGCATCACCACCGTACCCATCACCACTTCGTGGCCATTCTGGGTGGCGGCACCGCTGCGCAGTTCCGGCCCTTCGCCGACATCGGCAACGTCATGCACATGGATTGGCACGCCTTCGCGGCGGGCGAGCACGATGTTGCCGATTTCCTCCAGCCCCGCGACCTGCCCGGGCACGCGCACCAGGAACTGCTGGCCGTTGCGCTCGATATAGCCGGCACCGATGTTCTGGTTGTTGCCTTCCACTGCTTCGGCAACATCGTCGAGAGTGAAGCCCAGCGCACGCAGCTTGGCTGGGTCCGGGGTGATATGGATCTGCCGCTGGTAGCCACCGATCGTATTGACCTCGGTGACGCCGGGCACGTTGCGCAGCTGTGGCCGCACCACCCAGTCCTGCAGCGTGCGCAGGTCGGTGGCGGTATATGGCGAACCATCGGGCTTGCGCGCCTTGGGATCGGCGTCGATGGTGTACATGAAGATCTCGCCCAGGCCGGTGGCAATCGGCCCCAGCTGCGGGTCCAGGCCTTCCGGCAGCTGTGACTTCACCTGCTGCAGGCGTTCGGCGACCTGCTGGCGGGCGAAGTACAGATCGGTGCCATCCTTGAACACCACCGTCACCTGCGACAGGCCGTAGCGCGACAGCGAGCGTACCTGTTCGAGTTTTGGCAGTCCGGCCATCACCGTTTCCACTGGATAGGTGATGCGCTGCTCGCTCTCCAACGGCGAATAGCCATCGGCGGCGGTGTTGATCTGTACCTGTACGTTGGTGATGTCTGGCGTTGCGTCGATGGACAGGCGGGTGAAGCTCCAGCTGCCAATCGCGATCAATGCGAAGGTGAGCACCATCATCATCCAGCGATGGGCGATGGCACTGCGGATGATGCGCTCAAGCATGGCGGCACCCTCCAACTTGTATGCGCTGATCAATGTTCATGCGCGGCCCCCGCCTTGCCGATGTCGGCCTTGACCACATAGCTCTGCTCGACCACGACCTGCTCGCCAACGCGCAGGCCCTCCTTGACCTCGACTTTTCCGGCATCGCGTGCGCCCAACACCACCGGACGCGCGCTATAGGTATCGCCCTCACGCACGAACACCACCTCTCGGCCTTCCATGGTCTGCAATGCCGACAAAGGCACGACCACCGCAGCAGGCTGCATCGCCACCACGATGCGCGCCTTCACCGCTGCACCGGGTCGCCACAGGCCGTCGTCATTGCGCACGCTGGCACGTGCCACGGTGCTCTGGCTTGCAGTGGCGGTGCCCGGCAGCACGCGCTCCAGCGTGGTGCCCTGGCTGACGCCATCGGTCATGCGCGTCACCGTGACCGGCACGCCGGCGGTGATGTGCTGGGTGTCGTTGCCGAAGATATGCAGGTCCACCCAAAGTTCGGACAGGTCACCGATCTCGAACAATGGCGTGCCCTCGCCCGCCACCGCGCCCACCTGCGCCTGCCGCGACAACACCACGCCGCTGATTGGCGCGCTGATGCTATAGGTGGTCAGGCTGAGATTGCTGTCGATGCTGGCCAGGGTCTGGCCGGCGCTGACGCGATCGCCGACATTTGCGCGCAGCGAGCGGATGGGCCCGGGGAAGCGCGCCATCACCTGCGCGACGCGACCGTCCACCGGCGTCAGCAAACCCTGCACTTCGTGCTCATCGGCGATGGTGCCGGCCTGCACGGCGGCGCTGCGGATGCCGGATTGCTCGGCAATGGCGGCCTTGATGGTGGTGCGGTCGGCTTCTGCTTCCTCGCCCTCTTCGTGGGCGTGACCGCCTGCATCACCGCCCTTTTCTTCGTCATGATCGTGGCCAGCTTCTTCTGCCGCACCGGCACCGGCTTCAGCCACCGGCTTTGCACCGCAACCGGCCAACAACAGACTCATTGCCAGCACGCCAGCAGCTACAACATTCATCGGACGGCTCATCGTGCGTTCTCCACGGCAACGGTTGCATCGGTGGCCAGCATTCCCTGACCGGTGAGGCGCTGGATCTCGATCAGCGCGGTCTGTGCGGCGATGGCCGCGTCCAACTGGCGCTGGCGCGATTCAATGCGCATGGCCTGCAGCTGCGCCCACTCCATGTAGCTGGCGGCACCAGCGCGCCAGGCCTGCTCGGCGGCACGTTCGGCCTTCTGCAACTGCGGCAAGACGTCCGCCTGCATGCGCTGCACTTCCAGCCGCGCGGTGACATAGCGGCCGTGTGCTTCGGCAAGGGTGGCGTACAGCTGCTGCTGGCGGGCCTGGCGCTGATAGGGAAGCAGGGCGAGATCGGCTTCCGCCTCGCGGATTTCCGGCGCGGCACGGCGGGCGCTGCCCAGCGGGATGCTGAAGCCGCCAACCAGCGAGGTCGCGTTGTCGGCGCGGCTGTTGCGCACGCCCACCTGCCAGTTCCAATCCGGTCGGCTGCGGGTGCGCACCAATTGCAGCTGCGCCTCACGGATACGCTGCTCGCCGAGCAGCTCGGCCAACTCAGGTGCGCGCTGCAGATCGTCATTGAGCAATACGAAATCGCGCAGTGCCGGCAGTTGCAGCACATCGCCACTCACCGTATTGAAGTCAGGCGATCGGGCGCCCCACAACGCAGCCAACGACAGCCGCGCTGCGCTGGCTTCTTCGATGGCACGATCGCGATCCAGCTCCGCCTGCGCCAGCATTGCCTGCGCGGTGAACAGCACCGACTCCGGCGAAGCACCGGCCTGCAGTCGCAGACGGGCGGCGGAAACCGCGCGGCGACGCTGCTCGATATCGGTATTGGCGATCTGCAACGCCGCTTGCGCCTGCGCTACAGCGAGATAGCGGCGTGCGGTTTCGGCGAGCAGATCGAGGCGTGCGGTAGCGCGTTGCGGCGCCAGTGCATCGATATTGGCCTGGGCCAACATGCGCCGCGCATCGAGCTTGTCGCCGCGTTCCAGCACACCGGAAAGGCTGACGGTGGCTTCGGCGCCCTGCACGCCACGGGCATCGCCGTTGCCGAGCAGGTTCTCCAGTTCCACACCCAACTGCATGGGCGGGCGCAGCAGCGCGGCATCGCGACGGGCTTCAAGTACGGGGCGCTGCGCATCGATCAGGCGCAGTTCGGGGTGGTCAAGGGCAACGCGGACGATGGCATCGTCCAGCGTCAACGGCACAACAGGCACCGGCGCCTGCGCATACGCGCGCGGCACCAGCGCAAAGGCGACAACAGCCGCCAGGCGCATCCACATGGGTTTCTCCAGATAGCAGGTTCAGACGTGGGGACCGGCCATGCGGCCGGGACGTCAGACGGCTATCGGGGGGCGGAACAGGCTCTCGGTCGGGTGCGTGACCGCCTGCGTGCCGAGGATGGCCACGGCCTGCTGTGCAGGCGGTGATGCCACGATCCAGGCGGGAGTGACGGTTGGCAGCACGCCGCCGTGACCGTGGCAGTCCACGCAGTGCACCAAGGCATGCAGCAGGGCGTTGGCGCTGTCTTCGGCATCCGGAGCGGTCGCCAGTTTGGCGTCGTCGTGCTCATGCACGTCGGCACCGATGTCGGTGTGCGCCAGCATGTGGATGTCGGTCAGTGCTGCGGCCAGCGAGGTGCCGAATACGCCAATGCCGACCAGCGCCAGCATCAGCAGGCGCAGCAGGTGAAGGCGACGATGGCGCAGGGCGTGCAGCATCGGCGCAGGTTAGCGGGTGCTTGTGGGGTTACACAATCGCAGTGTGGTTGCAGTGGTTCAGCTGTGCGCTGTTGCCCCTCCCCTTTGGCGCAGCCAAGGGGGAGGTTGGGAGGGGGTGGCTTTGCTTGTGGCTTTGAGTCACTGCGAAGTGCACCCCTCCCCGGCCCTCACCTTGGCTTCGCCAAAGGGAGGGAGCTAGAAGCACCCCTCCCCAACCCTCCCCTGCGCGTTGCGCAAGGGAGGGAGCAGAGCACTCACTTCGCGGCTTTGCGCTCAACGATGTAGGCCTGGATCTGCTGCTCCAGTACCGGCAGCGGCACCGAGCCCTGCTTGAGCACGGCGTCGTGGAAGCCCTTGATGTCGAACTTGTCGCCCAGTTCCTTCTCGGCCTGCGCGCGCAGCTTGACGATGGTGATCTCGCCCAGCTTGTAGCTCAGTGCCTGCGCCGGCCAGGAGATGTAGCGGTCCACTTCGGTGGTGACTTCGTGCTCGCTCAGCGCGGTGTGGTCACGCAGGTAGGCGATCGCGCGGTCGCGGTCCCAACCGTAATGGTGCACGCCGGTATCGATCACCAGGCGGCAGGCACGCCACATTTCATAGGTCAGGCGGCCGAAGTCTTCGTACGGGGTCTGGTAGATGCCCATGTCGACGCCGAGTTTCTCGGTGTACAGGCCCCAACCTTCGCCATAGGCCGAGATGTACGCGGTGCGGCGGAACTCGGGCTGGCCGGTCTGCTCAGCGGCAAGCGCGCCCTGCAGGGCGTGGCCCGGGTCGGACTCGTGCAGGGTGAGTGCCGGCAGGTTGTACAGCGGGCGCGCTGGCAGGTTGTAGGTGTTGAGCCAGTAGGTGCCCATGCCGCCACGGCCGGCGGTCCAGAACGGGGCGATATCCGGCGGCACCGGCACGATGGTGAAGCGCGCGCGCGGCAAGGTCATGTACTTGCCGATAACGCCATCCACGCGCTTGGAGATCCACGCCGCACGCCACAGCAGTTCGTCCGGCGTCTTGGCGTAGAACTGCGGGTCGGTGCGCAGGAATTCTAGGAAGTCGGCGAAGCGGGTCTGCTCGCTCTTACCCTTGAAGCCGACCTTGTCGATGATCGCGTTCATTTCCTGCTGGATGCGATTCACCTCGGCCAGGCCCTGCGCATGGATCTGCTGCGGGCTCAGGTCCAGCGTGGTGTATTCGCGGATCTGCTGGCGGTAGAACTCCTTGCCGCCGGGCATTTTCTCGGCCGCCAGGGTGGTGCGCGACTGCGGCACGTATTCCTGCCGGTAGAAGGTCAGCAGCTTGCCGAAGGCCGGCACCACGCTGCCGCTGATGGCCTGCTTGGCATCGGCCTGCAGCTTGGCCTGCTCGGCTGCCGGAATGCTGCTGGGCAGCTTCTTCAACGGCTCGTACAGCGGCGACTCGGTCGGGTCCTTCAGCTCGGCCACGGTCGAGATGGAGACGTCACGCCCTTCCAGCACCGCGCGCGGCACGCTGAAGCCACGGGCGAGACCGGCGCGCATATTGACCATCTGCTGATCGAAGTAACGCGGCACATCGTTCAAGCGCGCGATGTAGTTGCGGTAATCCTCCGCCGTCTTCATCTCGCGGCGGGCCATGAAACTCAGATTCGACCAGAACGAGGAATCCGAATTGAACGGCATCTCGTAGCTGCCGAGGCGTACTTCATCGGCCAGGCTTTCGACCTGGTAGTGATAGATGGCGTAGTTGATCTGGTTTTCGGCCGAGAGCTTGGCCGGGTCGATGGCCTTGAGCTGGCCCAGCACCTCGTCCCATACCTTCAGGCGTGCCTGCTGTGCCGCAGCGCTGACGTCAGGCAGGCGCGTGCTGTTGGCCGGGGCGTCGCTGTCTTCGCTGGCTTCACCGCCACCGGTCTGGCGCCAGGCCCATTCCTTCTCGTAGATGGCCTTGAACTGGTCATCCAGCGATTGAGTGGCCAGCGTGGCCGGGGCCGACGGTGCGGCGGCAAAGGCCGGGGTGGCGCTCAGGCCAAGGGTGAGCAGCAGCGCAACGGTCAACGGCGATTTCACGATCGGTGTTCCCCAGGTGGTTCATTCACCCCGATCATCGCATTGAAGCTGCCGCCCGACCTAGACGGATTCGGGCGGCAAACCGCCGGATTTGGGCATAGTCGCCTGCTCAGTGACCGGCCTTGTCGCGCTGCCAGCCACGGTGCTTGATATCCAGGCGCAGGCTGTAGAGCGCGGTGAACGCCGGGAACAGGTTCTGCACCACACCCACCGCATCCTGCTTGGACGAGAACAGGAAGTAGCTCAGCGTCATCAGGCTGCCGAGCACGCTCATGTACCAGAACAGGCGCGGGATCACCGGCTTGCCGGCACGCCGCGAGGCGACGAACTGCACCAGCCAGCGGCCACCGAACATCAACGCACCGGTCAGGCCGATCAGCTTCCACGGCGACATGTGCACGCCGGTCCACTCCAGCCACACCAGCGGTTGGTTCATGAAATCCATGCTCAGACCTCTTCCACCGCGGTGCGCTTGGAACGGGTGATCAACCAGGCCACGCCACGCAGGTCGCGGATGCCGACCAGCGCGCGGCCGAGGTTGTTGTACTTGGACACGCCAGCGGTGCGATGGCGATGGTTGACCGGCACGCTCACCGTCTTCCAGCCGGCACGCTGCATCAGCGCCGGCAGGTAGCGGTGCATGTGGTCGAAATACGGCAGGTCGAGGAAGGCAGCGCGCTCGAACAGCTTGATGCCGCAGCCGGTGTCCGGGGTGTCATCGCGCAGCATGCGCGCGCGGATGGCATTGGCCCACTTGCTGGCCCAGCGCTTGCTGCCCGAATCCTGGCGATTGACGCGCCAGCCGGCGAACAGCCTGACCTGCGCATCGGCCTTGGCACGTGCGGCCAGCAGCTTGGGGATATCGGCCGGGTCGTTCTGGCCGTCGCCATCGAGGGTGGCGATCCACGGCGCGCGCGCGGCCTTGACGCCGGTGCGCACTGCCGTGCTCTGCCCGCTCTGGCTGACATGGTGCAGCACCCGCAGCTCCGGGTTGGTGGCCTTCAGCGCCTGCAGTACCTGCAGGCTGTCGTCCTTGGAGTTGTCGTCGACGTAGACGATCTCGAAATCGATCTGGCCACGCAGCGCGGCGGTGATTTCATTGACCAGCGGCGCGACGTTGTCGCGTTCGTTGAAGACGGGAACAACCACTGAAAGGCTGGGTTGGTTCATTGCGGTTTCCGCGAGTTAAACGTTTCAAGAAAGATCACACATTCTCCAAAACCCAACTTAGCGGAAAGTGAGTCAGGGGCGTAACCCGAAGTAGCTGCGGCACCACTCCACCACCGGCGGCAGGCCCAGTTCGATCGGCGTGTCCGGCGCGTAGCCGAAGGCGGCCTGTGCGCGCGAGGTATCGGCCATGGTTTCCACCATGTCGCCCGGCTGCATCGGCTTGTAGACCTTGTGCGCCGGGTGCCCCGCGGCCGAGGCGATCACGTCGATGAAATGTTCCAGCTCCACCGGGGTGTGGTTGCCCAGGTTGAACACCTGGTGGGGTGTTGTCTGGGCGGAGGGATGCGACAGCGCCCCGAGGATACCGGCGACGATGTCAGAAACATGTGTGAAGTCGCGGCGCATGTGGCCGTTGTTGAACACATCGATGCTGCGCCCGGCCAGCACCGCGCGCGAGAACAGCAGCGGCGCCATGTCCGGCCGGCCCCAGGGGCCGTACACGGTGAAGAAACGCAGGCCGGTGGCCTTCAGGCCGTACAGCTGCGCATAGGTATAGGCCATCAATTCATTGGCGGCCTTGGTGGCCGCATACAGCGAGCGCGGCTGGTCCACGCGCTGGTCTTCGGAGAACGGCGGCGTGGCCGAGTTGCCGTACACCGAGCTGCTGGAGGCATAGACCAGATGCTGCACACCGCGGTGCCGGCACAGCTCCAGCATGTTGACGAAGCCAACCAGGTTGCTTTCGACGTAGGCGTGCGGGTTCTCCAGGGAGTAACGCACGCCGGCCTGCGCGGCCAGGTGGATCACCTGCGTCGGCTGGATTTCATCGAACAGCGCGGCCAGGCCATCGCGGTCGGTGAGGTCGAGCGTGCGCAGGTCGAGCTGCGGGCACAGCGCGGCCACACGGTCACGCTTGAGCTGCGGATCGTAGTAGTCGTTGTAGTTGTCCAGCCCAACCACACGCTCGCCGCGTGCAATCAGGGCCTGACAGGTATAGGCGCCAATGAAACCGGCGGCGCCGGTGACGAGTATGGTCATGCAGGAAGTCCAGACAGGTATTCGCGGGCCGGGTTATGCCGACCCGGCTCGATGACATCACCGATGTCGTTGTCGCTCAGCAGGTCGATCAGCGCATCCGCACCTTCGTGCAGCTTCAGGGCCATTTCCTGCGGGTACAACGGCACCACGGAGAGGAACTCGATACTGGTGTCGTCATCGATCACCAGGGTGTCGAAATCTTCCGGTGCCGACAGCGCCAGCAGCAGGATCGCACCATCGAACTCCACGCCGGGCGCGTACGGCTGGGCCGGATCGCCGTTGGGCACGGTATGGGTCAGGCCCAGCCAGGTGTTGTGCTTGTACGGCAGCCGCGCCAGGGTCTTGAGCAGGCGGATGGGCCAGTAATTGCGCTCGTCCTGCAACTGCTCGCGATCCAGCGGCCAGTCGCCCGGCAGGGTCAGCATCAGCTCCAGGTAGGGCGAGACCTCGACATCATCGGGCAGCTGCATCGGCAGGTCGCTCATGCCGGAGGTCACCAGGCGCGTATTCGGGCAGTCCCCGCACGGCGGCACCACATGGATGTCCACCTGCACGGTGTCGGAGACGATTTCGTGCAGCACGTTGGATATCGGCCCGAGATGGTGCTCGATGTGCGCGCTGATCGCCGCAACGTGCGAATGGCCGCGTGCGGGCTCGAAGTCACTGGCCTGACCGTGGTCCAGCATGCGGCTGCCGCCGGGGCTCATTTCGTCACCTGTGTTGCTCATGCATTGCTCCGGTTGTTGGCCACGAGCATCGCCCCTGCCTCACCACAGGGTGAGCGGCGCGTCCTTGGCCAGGGTTTCCTTGCGTTCCTTGCTGTACGCCCACCACGGCTGCGGCGCATCACCACCCATGAAGCGCACCACCGACAGGAACACATCGATCACGCAGGGATCGTGCACCACGCCGGTCTTCAGGCATAACTGCGCATACATATCGTAGGGATCACGCCCGCACAGGTGCGCGGGAACCCGGATTCCGATTAGACGGAGATCCTTTTCACAGGCCGGCCCGACATTCGGCAGGTCGGTCAGACGCAATAGATGATTGCGGTCGACCTTGGTGGGGTTCATTGCCTTGCATGCACCTCGTTGGGGAAGAACTGCGTCAGCCGTTCTGGCGGACGCGCAGCCGCTCCAGCACGCCGTCTAGCGTGTCCAGGTCGGTGTAGTGGATGACCAGCTTGCCCTTGCCGCCGCGGCCATGGCTGATCGCCACTTTCGCACCCAGCGATTCGGACAGCTCGGTTTCCAGCGATGCGATATCGGCCTGCGGCGCCGTCGGCGACGGCTTGGCCTTGCGTGCGCCCGGCACCTTGCCGGCGGCGAACTGCTGCGCGCGGTGCTCGACTTCACGCACCGACCAACCCTGCTCGGCGGCTTCTTCGGCCAGCTTGGTGGCCAGTTCCGGCGCCAGCGTCAGCAGCGCGCGGGCATGACCCATTTCGAGGCGGCGGGTTTCCAGCAGCACGCGCACACCGATCGGCAGATCGATCAGGCGCAGCAGGTTGGACACCGAGGCGCGCGAACGACCAACGGCCTGTGCGGCTTCGGCGTGGGTCAGGGTGAACTCGCTGACCAGCCGTGCCAGTGCCTCGGCTTCTTCCAGGGGATTGAGGTCTTCGCGCTGGATGTTCTCGATCAGCGCCATCGCGATGACGGTGCGGTCTTCCAGCTCGCGCACCACCACCGGTACTTCGTCCAGCCCGGCCAGGCGCGAGGCGCGCCAACGGCGTTCACCGGCGATGATTTCGTAGCTGCCGCCCTCGATCTGGCGCACCAGGATGGGCTGGATGATGCCCTGTGCCTTGATCGACTCGGCCAGTTCGGCCAGCTTGCCCTCGTCCATGTCGCGACGCGGCTGGTACTTGCCGGGTTGCAGCTGGTCGATGGGCAGCTTGCGCAGCACTTCGCCGGGTTGCGGCTCGGCGACGGCAGCGACGGTGACCGGGGTTACGGCGCCCTTCGGGCCCAGCAATGCATCAAGACCACGGCCAAGACCGCGCTTTTTCGCTGCACTCATCAGACAGCCTCCACGGCCCGGGAGGGCTGCTTGCGTTCGTTGTTGCGGCGGATGATCTCACCGGCCAGGCCCAGGTAGGCCACGCCACCGCGCGAGGCGCGGTCATAGCCGACGATGCTCTGGCCATGGCTGGGCGCCTCGGCCAGGCGCACGTTGCGCGGCACGATGGTGCGGAACACACGGTCGCCGAAGTATTCGGTGAGCTGCGCCGACACCGCATTGGCCAGGTTGTTACGCACGTCGAACATGGTGCGCAGCACGCCTTCGATTTCCAGCGCCGGGTTGAGGTTGATCTTCAGCGCGTCGATGGTCTCGACCAGCGCGCTCAGGCCCTCCAGCGCGTAGTACTCGCACTGCATCGGCACGATCACCGAGTCGGCGGCGGCCAGCGCGTTCAGCGTCAGCAGCGACAGCGCCGGCGGGCAGTCGATCAGGATGTAGTCGTATTGATCGCGGATGGGTGCCAGCGCGCGCTTGAGGCGCTGCTCGCGCTCGCCCTGGTCCATCAGCTGGATCTCGGCCGCGGTCAGGTCGATGTTGCCTGGCAGCAGGTCGAAGCCTTCCGGCGTGGTGACGCGCACTTCAGCTGCGGTGACCTCACCCAGCAGCAGGTCACAGGTGGACGCAGCCACCTCACGCTTGTCCACACCACTGCCCATGGTCGCGTTGCCCTGCGAGTCCAGGTCGACCAGCAGCACGCGCTTGGGCGCGGCGGCAAGGGAAGCAGCCAGATTGACAGCCGTCGTGGTCTTGCCGACGCCGCCTTTCTGGTTGGCGATGGCGATGATGCGAGCCATGCAGGAGAGCCTCGTTGGCGAAGTTGGACTGGTCATTATGGGGGTAGCGGCGCGCAGGCGGAAATCGGTTTCCGGGTAACGGGCGGCTTTTGCTGGTAAAGCCCCCTGCTGAGCATGGCTCGGCACCACCGCTTTAGCCCCTCTCCCGCTTGCGGGAGAGGGGTTGGGGTGAGGGCAGCCTTTAGCCTTGGCCGGTAAAACCCCTGCCGAGCATGGCTCGGCACTACGCTTCTGCCCCCTCCCTTTGGCGAAGCTAAGGGGAGGGTTGGGGAGGGGTAGCTTTTGGCCTTGGCCGCGGGGATTGCCCGGAACTACTGCTTTAGCCCCTCTCCCGCTTGCGGGAGAGGGATTGGGGTGAGGGCAGCTTTTAGCCTTGGCCGGTAAAGCCCCTGCCGAGCATGGCTCGGCACTACAGCTCTAGCTCTTGCGCTCCACCACCACCAGATGCCGGTCACCAACCAAGCCCGGCACCTGCAGCGGACGCACTTCCAGCACCTGCCAGCCGGCGGGCAGCTGGGCGATCTCTTCGTGCGGGTACACACCCTTCATCGCCAGCAGCTGGCCACCGGGACGCAGCAGGTGACCGCCAACCTCGATGATGCCGGCCAGCGTATCCATGGCACGGGCGGTGAGATTGTCATAAGCACCCGGCTCGTCCAGCGCTTCAGCGCGGGATTCGGCGACACGGGCATTGCTCAAACCAAGCTGGCGCACGGCCTCACGCATGAAGCGGGCCTTCTTGCCGTTGCTCTCGACCAGGGTCACCTGCAGCTGCGGATGGGTGATCGCCAGCGGAATGCCCGGCAAGCCAGGACCGGTGCCCAGATCGGCCAGGCTGCCGCTGCTGACATGCTCGGCCATGGCCAGCGAGTCGAGCAGATGGCGGGTGACCATTTCGCGCGGGTCGCGGATGGCGGTGAGATTGTAGGTGCGGTTCCAGCGCACCAGCAGGGTCAGGTAAGCCAGCAAGGGCTTGGCCAAGGCTGTGTCCAGACCCATGGCCTTCAAGCCGTGGTCGAGGTCGCTGGCGACTTCGCGCGGGAGAGTGGTGTCGTTCATGGCGGGGATTATCGCAGGAGTGGCGCTTGAGCCTCCTCCCTTGCGCCAAAGGCGCAGGGGAGGGTTTGGGAGGGGTGCTCTGGATCTGGCTTTTGATCTGTCGCGCGGGGCAAGAGCAACGGCAACAGCTACCCCTCCCCAGCCCTCCCCTTGGCCTACGGCCAAAGGGAGGGGGCAGAAGCTACAGCGGATACCAGGCCAGCGCGGCGCGGAAGTCCTCCGTCGCCTGCCACTCATATAGATGCCAGCGGGTCGCGTCGCCAAGTCCCGGATCGCACCACACCAGCTGCAAGGCCCCCGCCGCATCCGGCGCAAAGCGCAGCTTCTCCAGCCCGAACGAAATGCCATGCCCGTGTGCCTTCAACAGCGCCTCCTTGGCACACCACACGCGGAAGAACCACTGTTCACAACCGCTGTCATCCAGCGCATCCAGCCAGGCAATCTCCTCCGGGTGGAAGAAACGGCGGATCACCTCGCGCATCTGCTTGCGTGGCCGCTGCCGCTCCAGGTCCACACCCAGGCGTGCGCCCTCGCCCAGCGCCACCAGCAGATGGCCGCCGCTATGGCTCCAGCCGGTGCCGTAATGCGCCAGCTCGCCGATCAGCCAGGGCCGGCTACGCTCATCGCGGGTCAGCGGCAAGGCCTCGGGCGTCGTCTCGAAAACACCGGCAAGCAGCTCTCGGGCCTGCGGCTCGCCGCGCGTGCCTGGGGTATGCGGCAACAGCCATACGTCGACCGGGCCAAACTGCCAATCGCTACCGGCCGTGCTCATGCTGAACAGGTTCCTGCCCGGACAAACATGTTCTTAACGCCGTTGCGCGTTGACTGTCGCCACCGCACCTTTCGGGGTGCTTCATGGCAGGGAGGTTCGCGCATGGGCATCATCATCTGGTTGATTATTGGTGGCGTCGTGGGTTGGCTGGCCAGCATCATCATGCGCCGCGATGCGCAGCAGGGCATCATCCTGAACATCGTGGTGGGCATCGTCGGTGCCATGATCGCCGGCTTCTTCTTCAGCGGCGGCAGCATCAATGGCGCGATCACTTTGCGCTCCTTCCTGTTGTCACTGGTTGGCGCGGTGATACTGCTTGCCATCGTCAATCTTTTCACACGCAAAAGCGTGCGTTAAACGCTCTGGCGCCGATTCGACCGAGGCCCGGCTGGCAACAGCCGGGCCTTGTTGTTTCAGCCCTGTGCCAACTGCACCCAAGCCGGCGCGTGATCGCTGGGGCGTTCCCAGGTGCGCGGCTCCCGGTCGATGCCGGAAGCGGCAGCCCGCGGCTTGAGCGCGTCGGAAACCAAGGTCAGGTCGATGCGCAGGCCCAGGTCGCGCCGGAAACCGGCCGCGCGGTAATCCCACCAGCTGAAAATGCCAGCGGCATCGTTGTGCAGGCGGAAAGCGTCGTGCAGGCCCAGATCCAGCAGCTTCTGCAGCGCGCCACGCTCGGCGGTGGAGGTCAGGATATGGTCACCGTTCCACACCGCCGGATCGTAGACGTCGCGGTCATCCGGCGCGATGTTGAAATCGCCCATCACCACCAACTGCGGATGCTTCTGCAGCTCGGCCGCGACCCAGGCGTGCACCGCCTCCAGCCAGCGCAGCTTGTAGTCGTACTTGTCGGTGCCAACATCCTGGCCGTTGACCACGTACAGATTGATGATGCGCACGCCATTGACGGTGCCGGCAATCACCCGCTTCTGCTCGTCCTCGAAGCCGGGAATGCCAATCTGCACGTCTTCGATCGGATGCCGCGACAGCAGCGCCACGCCGTTATAGGTCTTCTGCCCGGCGAACACGTTGCGGTAGCCCAGTTCCAGCAGCCGCGTATCGGGGAACTTGTGGTCCTCCAGCTTGGTTTCCTGGATGCCGACCACGTCGGGGGCAACGTCGGCCAGCCACTGTTCCAGGTGCGGCAGGCGGACATTGAGCGAATTGACGTTCCACGAAGCGATTTTCATGGGGGGATTCTAGCCGGGGCTGGAGCCTAAGGCCCTCCTCTCAGCTGAAGGCGGCAGCAATCACCCCCCTCCCTTGCGCCAGAGGCGCAGGGGAGGGTTGGGGAGGGGTGCTCTGGCTCTGGCTTGTAGGCAGCAGCACGAACAAGATCAAAAGCCCCCTCCCGCGCAAACGGGAGAGGGGACCACCCATAGCTCTTCGCCAAAGCTCCATCAGGCCTGCCGCACCATTCCACCTAGGCAAAGTCGCCTGCCCGAAGTAGTCGGAGCCTAGAAAGCGAGCAAAATTCGGCGAACCCGCGCCGATCGGCTCAACCGTGAGCCGAATAGCGCATTTATTCGGCTCATGGACGCAGCCAAGCCCGAGGCCGCGCGGGAGTACCCTGAAGGCCGCCATTGCGTCATTCCCGGCTTCATCACCACCTAATTGTCGTTCAACCCATTCGGAGTGCGGCTGTGCAGCCGCTCTTTCCACGTGCTCTCAATCTGCACAACGTCTTCAACCTGCATATCGGGCGACAAGCGCTGCAGGATGCTGAAAACAAACCCCTGGGGATCTTGTCCCCGTAACAAGCGGTTGCCACCGTCGCCGCTCGACGCATAGTTCTGCCAGCGGCCAAGCAGATTCTCGCCGCCGCTGGCCGACCCCACGTATCCCAATCGCGACGTCCGGTCGAAGATGTAATAGATGCCGCGCCATTGCGCCAACGCCTGCCGCCAGCTGGTCGGCAACAGATTCAACTGACTCCACTCAAAGGTCAGCGTCTGCCAATCCGGCATAGCCTTCACCAGCAAGCTCTCGTCATGGATGGCACGAACGGGCAAACGATTTCGCGAGGCCCAGCGCCACCACGAGCGCTCGATGCCCGTCCAATCGATCACCAGCTTTCCTTTCCAATCGGACAGATGCAGAGTCGGCTGCAGATCGAACCAGAACGAATCGCGCTCGTCCTTGGGACCGCTGATCCCCAATACGCGCAATTCCGCGTTACCAGGTAGAGCCCAGAATCGATCAACGGATACAACCTCATATCTGGCAACTTCATACACACCCACAAACACCGCACGCCCTGCCTCATGCCCGATGAAGGACACCAGATAGCGCGCCTTGGATAGCGCTTTCTCCACCACTTCACTGTGATTGCACTGAAACGCGTTATAGACGGCAGGCCGCTCGGCCGCCAACCATGGCAGCACGGCCCGCAAATCCTTTTCGGCCGGGCGGTGGCGCATCACCATCACTGTCGCCGGGTCGAGTCCGCTCTTGGTCAGTAGATCGTTGAGATCAATCATGCTCGGCAACAATTTTGAGCCTCGTACTCCGCTGTTTCAGAAGGCATGCAGCCACAAGCGCAATCCATCCCGCCCTCAGATCTGCCCACCCACACCTTTCAGCTTCTCAACAAACATCGCGATCTTCTGGAAAACGCCCTGCTTCTTGCTGAGATGCTGCGGGTTCAACGGGCTCATCTTGGGCAGGACCGCATTGTTTGAAATCCCAGCCATCGACGGCGCCATGGACATCGTTGGCAATCTGCCAGATACGGCGATGCAGTTCGGCGCCCTGTTGGGTACTGGTCATGCGGTTGTTCCTATCTGAATCTTCAGTGCTTTTGATCTGGAGCCCGCATGCAGCGAGCCAAGGGAAGTAGAGTGTCGGGAGCGACACGGCGGCCCTGTCAGCCTTCACCGGCCAAGAACCACACCGGCTTGAGCGGCAACCGCCGGCGGGCGCTGTCATCCAGCTGCCCGTAGTGCCGGGTCCACAGTTCGACCAACTGGTTGGCGTCAATGAGGGTGATGCGGCGATGGCTTTGGCGGGCTTCCAGGTCGGCGTCCTTGGTGAAGCCGGACAGGGCCACGAACAGGCCTACGTCGCCTTCGCCCAGTACGGCCATGAAGCTGCGCAGGCCCATCACGTCAATTTTGGGTGAGTTGGCGTTGCGCTTGACCTGCACCTTGATGCGCGGCGGGCGGGTGCCCAGCGGGTCGTTGTAGGCAATGACGTCCACGCCGCCGTCCTTGCCGGGCGGGGCGATCCAAGCCACGTGGTAGCCCATGGCGGTAAGCAGGGCGCCCACCAGCTCCTGGAAATCGTAGGGCGGCATGTCGGCCAGGTAGGCCTCGATCTCGGCCCACGCCATTTCCTCGGCCTGCTCCAGGGTGATGCTGGCGGATTTTTCCACCGCCTCGTCATCGCCTTCGTCGATTTCGACTACTGGCTGGGCCTTTTTCCATTTGTGGTACAGGCGTACTGCCTCACGGTAGAACTGCTCGCCGTCCGGGTACTGCTGCAGGGCTTGGGCGCCTTCGGCGGTGATGCTCCAGATGCCCTTGTCCTTGACCAGCCAACCGGCTTTTACGGTGTCGACGGTGGCGAAGCGCACGATCTTTTCAAAGCGGCGCCCGCCGGTGGGGTAGTCGCCGGCTTCGTAAGGAGTCAGTTCGACCTGGGACGCGAGGGTTGCCAGGGCTTCTGCGGCCTTCATGCCGTCGGGCCGGGTTTGCAGGATGCTGAACAACTTGCGTATCAGGTGGCCGGTCCGGGCCTTGGTTACTTCCGCCATGCTTCCCCTGCCTCGGTAGTTTGTTTCAGCCTTTTGGCGCCGGGATGCGGCCGCCGGATCTGGCTGATTTATGTGAAGGGCCATGATAGCCGGGGTGGCTTGTGTATATCAGGCTGAACCGGCTTGGTGGTGGGGGTAACTGCTTTGTTTAAGGCCTTCTGGAGCTTGGGTTGCTCTTGGGCAAAGGGCGCTTGGGGTTTGTGGCTGGGTTTTGCTGGCTGTTGTAATCCAGGGCCTGGTTACTTACTTGGCGCTTGGGCTGGGTTTTGCAGGGGGCGGAGTGCGATCGAGATCAAAAGCGCCCCCCACCCGCCCTTCGGGCACCCTCCCCCGCAGGCGGGAGAGGGGACGGCGCCGGGGTTCTGCGGTGTTGCTTGCGGCCTGGCATGGCTGGGTGCCGCGGCAGTCTGCTCCCTCCCTTTGGCCAGAGGCCAAGGGGAGGGTTGAGGAGGGGTACTTTGGCCTTTGGCCTTTGGCCTTTGGCAACGTCAAAGTCAAGATCAAGAGCTCCCCCACCCGCCCCTTCGGGGCACCCTCCCCCGCAGGCGGGAGAGGGGACGGCGATTGTTTCCTGCGCTTCGTGGGTCACCCCACCCGCCAAACCCCGCAAACCACAACAAAACCTATCTGGTGAATGTCGGGGAATACACTTTTTCAGCCTTCCGATTCGCGCAGACTGCCTCTCAAAGTGAGGGGAAGCCATGCGTAGCAAGCTGTTTGTGCCCGGCGCACGTCCGGAACTGTTCGACAAGGCCTTGGCCAGTGCGGCCGATGCCCTGTCCTTCGATCTGGAGGATTCCGTCCCCGAGGCTGGCAAACAGGCGGCGCGTGCGGCCATCGCCAGCTTCCTCGCCCGCGCCGACGTGCTTGCCAGCAACAAGCTGCTGATCGTGCGCACCAATGCCACCGACAGCCCGCATTTCACCGCCGACCTGGCCGCGATGGCAGTGCCCGGCCTGTGGCTGTTGAATATCCCCAAGGTCGAATCGGCCGCGCAGGTGCGCCAGGTAGTCGTTGCGCTGGAACGCGCCGAAGCCGCCAATGGCGTCACCCGCCCGATCGGCCTGCTGCTGAACATCGAAACCCCGCGCGGCCTGCGCCTGGCCGCCGAACTGGCTGCCGCGCATCCGCGTGTGGCCGGCCTGCAGTTGGGCCTGGGTGATCTGTTCGCGCCCAATGGCATCGCCCGCACCCCGACCAATGTGCATGCGGCGTTGTTCGCGGTGAAAATGGCCGCCACCGAAGCGGGCGTGTTTGCCTGTGACGGGGCTTGGCCGGATGTGGCCGACGCCGAGGGCTTCCGTACCGAGGCTGTGCTGTCGCAGCAGCTGGGCTATATCGGCAAGAGCTGCATCCATCCGCGCCAGGTAGGCCAGGCCAATGTGATCTTCAGCGTGGCCGAGGCCGAGCTGGACGAGGCACGGCGTATTGTTGCCGCCGCGCAGGCGGCCAGCGATCTGGGCCGCGGTGCGTTCCTGTTCGAGGGACGCATGATCGATGTGCCCTACCTGCGCCGGGCCGAAGCCCTGCTCGCCGGCGCCCTGGGCGCCTGATCTTTCCATCTGGCGGTTCGCCGCCACGCCGTTCATTACCGGGATTCCATCCATGCCCACGCCCATGGCCACTGCGCTCGCCGCGCTGTCGCATCGCTTCTCGCTCGGCTTCCGCCTGCTCGTTGTCACCACCTTGCTGGCGCTTGCCGGCACCGCGGCCGCCGACGAGAGTTTGAATGCAGTGAAGCCCGGCTCGCTGCCGCCACTGCCGGAGGCCGCGCCGGTGCAGCAGCTGCTGGATGTCGATGGCCGCCTGCTGGCGCGCTCTGGCGACAAGGCCTGGCTGCTGGACAAGAACGGCAAGGCGTGGTCGGCCGCCAACGGCATCAGCAACGAGGTGGTGCAGGACATCGTCCGCAACGGCACCAGCACCTGGATATTGACCGGCCCGGATGCGAGCCACAGCAATCAGTTGCAGCAGCTCACGCTCAAGGGCGAAAGCCTCGGCAAGGGGCAGTCGCTGGCACTGCCATCAGCACTGGGCAATGCGCATGCAGCCGCCTTGGATGGCGCCCTGTTCGTCGCCGGTGTCGACGATAGCGGCGTGACCCAGCTGTACAAAAAGCCGGCCGACGCCACGCAATGGCAGCCGCAGCCGATCTGGCCGGGCGCTGCCGCGGTTGTCGCCCTGCAGGCGCAGAAAGGCGCGTTGTATGCGGTGGTCGGCAACAACGGCGCGCAGCAACTGCTGCGCTGGAACGCAGAGAAGGGCTGGCACGAGCTACCCGCCATCGGTGGCGACGTTGTCCCGGGTTCGCTGCGTGCACTCGGCCAGGCGCACTTGTTGATGCAGGTGACCGATGCGGTTGGCAGCAGCCACGCGCGTACCTTCCACACCATCACCAGCGCCTGGGCCGACCTGGCCGATACCGATGCCAAGGCACCGCTGGCCAGCGCCAGCTGGGGCAATGGCCTGGCCTGGGCAAATGCCGATGGCAGCCTGCACACCTTTGAACTGCAGAGCGGCAAGCACCTGCTGGGCTGGATGGACTGGACGGTAATCATCATCTACCTGGGCGCGATGCTGGGCATGGGCGCCTACTTCTACTTCCGCGAGAAGCGCGCCAGCACCGCCGACTTCTTCGTCGGTGGCCGCAGCATTCCGTTCTGGGCAGCGGGCGTGAGCTTGTACGCCACCAACACCAGCTCGATCAGCTTCATCGCCATTCCGGCCAAGGCCTTCGAGACCAACTGGCAGTACCTGACCAACAACCTGATCGCGGTGCTGGGCCTGATGTTCGTGGCGGTGTGGATCGTGCCGCTGCTGCGTCGTCTGGATTTGATGAGCGTGTTCTCGTATCTGGAAACCCGCTTCCATCCGGCCATCCGCATGCTCGCCAGCGCGCTGTGCATCGTCATGCAGATCGGTGCGCGCATGAGCGTGGTGCTGTTCCTGCCGGCGCTGGCCATCGCCACCATCACCGGCATCAGCGTGGTGTGGAGCATCATGATGATGGGCGTTTTCACCATCCTCTACACCGCGATGGGCGGCATGAAGGCGGTGATCTGGACCGACTTCGTGCAGGTGATCGTGAAGATGGGCGGCGCGATCTTCGCCATCCTGTTCATCGTGTGGACGCTGAAGGGCGGCTTCGGTGAGTTCGTCGCCACCGCTGCAATGGAAGACAAGACCAAGCTGTTCGATTTCAGCTTCGACCTGACCAAGGCCACGGTGTGGGGCTTCATCTTCCTGGTCGTGTTCGACGTGGTGCTGACCTTCCCCAAGGACCAGGTGCTGATGCAGCGCACCCTGGCCACCAAGTCGGACAAGGAAGCCGGCCGTTCGATCTGGGCCTTCGCCGCGATCATGATCCCGGGTGGCTTCATCTTCTACGGCATCGGTACCGCCTTGTGGGTGTTCTACAAGAACAACCCGCAGCGCCTTGACCCGCTGCTGCCGATCGATGCGACCTTCCCGCTGTTCATCGCCGCCGAGCTGCCGCCGGGCGTCACCGGCCTGATCATCGCCGGCGTGTTCTCCGCGGCAATGGCCACCTTGTCGAGCATCATGAACAGCGTCGCCACGCTGATCTCGGTCGACTTCTACGAGCGCATCGCCAAGAACCCGACCCCGCGCAAGAGCGTGCTGTTCGCCGAGATCTCCACGGTGCTGGTCGGCCTGACCGCCATCGGCCTGGCGCTGATCATGACCCGCTACGACATCCACTCGCTGTTCGACGTGTCGATCGAACTGGCCGGCCTGCTCGGCGGTGGCTTTGCCGGTGCCTATACGCTGGGCATGTTCACCCGCCGCGCCAACTCACAGGGCGTGGCGATCGGCGTGGCCTCCAGCATCGTGCTGACCTTCGTCGCCTGGTGGTTCAACCTGGTCCATCCGTACTTCTACCTGGCCATCTCGATCTTCCTGTGCATCGTGATCGGCTACCTGGCCAGCCTGTGCTTCCCGGCACCGAGCCGTTCGCTGAAGGGCCTGACCATCTACAAGCAGGACGCGGTGTGAAGACCTGCCTGCACGTCGCCGCGGGCCCGCTCCGTGGCGGCGTGAAAGCTGGTTCCGGCAACGGCCGGGACCTTGGTCGGATCGCTTCACCCGGCCCGCTGGTGTAGTTTGGCGCGCAGCTGAGAGGTCTAATCGCGTGGAAACCCAGTTCCTCAATACCTTTGTCACCGTGGTCGACCGTGGCTCCATGGCCGCGGCGGCACGCATGCTGCACATCACCCCGGCCGCCGTCGCCCAGCAGATCCGCACGCTGGAACGCGAGCTGGGCGCACCGCTGATCGCCCGCGCCGGCCGCACCGTCAGCGTCACCGAGGAAGGCGCGCGCATCCTGCAGCGCGCGCGCGACCTGCTGCGTGGCGTGGCTGACCTGCGCAGCGTCGCCAATGAAAGCGGCATGGCCGGCGAGCTGCGGCTGGGCGCCTGCCCCACCGCACTTGGCGGACTGGTGCCGGACATCCTGGCGCGGATGGTGGCCAAGTTCCCCGAGATCAACGTCTTCATCAAACCCGGTTATTCGGCCGACCTGTATGGCGCCGTGGAATCGGGCGACCTGGATGCGGCGATGGTGCTGCAGGCGCCGTTCTCGCTGCCCAAGACCTGCGACTGGCAGCTGCTGCGTGAAGAGCCGCTGGTGGTATTGGCGCCGGCGCGCATGGCCGGTGCCGACCCGCACCAGCTGCTGCGCGAGGAACCGCTGATCCGCTACGACCGCCATGAATGGGGCGGCCGCCAGGCCGACGAATACCTGCGCAAAGCCGGCATCGTGCCGCGCGAACGGTTCGAGCTGAATGCGCTGAATGCGATTGCGGTGATGGTGGATCGCGGCCTGGGCGTGTCGCTGGTGCCGGACTGGGCCAAGCCGTGGCCGGAAGGGATTTCGGTGGTGCGCATTCCCCTGCCCGAGCCGAGTGAACCGCGCCGCATCGGCATGGTCTGGTCGCGCTCGTCGGTGCGCCTGCGCCAGGTCAACGTGCTGCTGGACGAGGCGCGCACGGCGTTGTTGCAGCCGACGGATTGAGCGCAATGCCCCTGATCGGCAGGGATAATCCCCTGTAGTGCCGAGCCATGCTCGGCAAGGGCATTCCCGGTCCTGTTGGATTTCCTGGCAAGGCCCCTGCCGAGCATGCCTCGGCACTACCGGTGCAAAGGCCAATCGCAACAAACCCTAGGCTTTGAACATACACAGGTGCGCTTCTATCGCGCCGGGGTGCCGCCTAGGCTTCGCCCAACGTCGGAGCTGCGCCCGGGGTCCGTGCAAACGGCCAGCGGGCACTGCAAACGACACGATCAAAGGGGCGCTAGTCCCCACCGCTTTCTGGCGTTGTCGGCTTCCCAGTCCGGTCGCGTCACACATTCAAACCTGGGGGAGAGAACAACATGATCAAGCCACTTTCGGCCGCCATCAGCGCCGTGCTGCTCGCCAGCGCGATGAGCCCGGCCTTCGCGCAGGACGCAGGCGATGCCGCCACCACGCTGGACCAGGTGATCGTCACCGGTACCCGCACCCCGGTTGCCATCGACAAGGTGCCCGGCGCGGTCACCCTGATCAGCCCGGAGCAGGTGCAGCGCACCCTCAACCTGACCGAAGACGCCACCGCCGTGCTCGCACGCATGGTGCCGGGCTATTCCGAATCCTCGCAGGCGATGAGCAACTCCGGTGAGACCCTGCGCGGTCGCGTCGCGCTGCGCCTGTTCGACGGCGTGCCGCAGGGCTCGCCGCTGCGCGAAGGCAGCCGCAACGGCACCTTCACCGACATGGGCGTGATCGGCCGCATCGAAGTCATCAACGGCCCGTCCGCTGCTGAAGGCATCGGCGGCGCCGGTGGTGTGATCAATTACCTATCCAAGAACCCGGATGTGGCTGGCCACGAAACCACCATCACCACCCGCTACGGCACCCAGTTCAAGGATGACAGCGGCCAGTCCAAGGTCGGCGTCACCCACACGTTCAAGGGCGACGCGGTCGACTACCTGATCAGCGGCGCCTACATCGATCGCGGTATCGCCTATGACGGCGACGGCCGCCGCGTCGGCCTGAACACCTCCGGCTCGCTGTCCGATTCGTATAGCAAGAACCTGTTCCTGAAGGGCGGCTACAACTTCGGCGAAGGCCAGATGCAGCGCATCCAGGCCAGCTACAGCAACTTCCACATCGGCGGCAAGCACAACTACATCCCGGTCGAAGGCTGCCGTTTTGATGCGGTGACCTGCCCGAACCCGACCACCAATACCGCCGAGAAGGGTTCCATCGCCGGCTCGCTGGCCGAGTTCAACGATTTCGAACAGTTCGCGGTGAAGTACACCAATGCCGATTTCTTCGGTGGCGACCTGAGCGTTGATGCGTATTGGGCCGAGCAGGCCATGCGCTACGTGCCGGAAAACGGCGACGACCGCCAGCTGACCAAGCCAGCCCCGACCGATGACGCCCTGCGCATCTGGGACCAGTCGGAAATCAACAGCGAGAAGAAGGGCCTGCGCTTCGGCTACGCCTACGGCGACCTGTTCAAGGTTGAAGGCCTGCGCCTGCGTGCCGGCCTGGACCTGGTCGAAGACACCGCCGAGCAGCGCCTGGCGCTGACCAACCGCCTGTGGGTGCCGCCGATGAAGTACACCAGCATCGCGCCGTACGCGCAGCTGAGCTGGGACATCGGCCCGGTCACGCTGGATGCCGGCATCCGTCGCGAAGACGGCCAGCTGGAAATCGACAGCTACACCACCGTTGCCTACCGCGACCACACTCCGGTGCAGGGCGGCAAGATGGATTACAAGGCAAACATGCCCAACTTCGGTGCGATCTGGCGCATCACCGATGAGTGGTCGGTGTTCGCTTCGTACTCCGAAGGCTTCGGCATTGCCAACGTCGGCATCCCGCTGCGCAACATCCAGGCCAACAGCCCGTGCAAGGCCGTGTCCTGCATCGCCGACCTGCAGCCGTTGATCACCGAGAACAAGGAAATCGGCTTCAACTGGCGCGGTGCCAAGGGCCAGTTGGGTGCGTCCGTGTACCGCTCGACCTCGGACTTCGGTTCCAGCCTGACCATCGATCCGGCAACCGAAGACTTCATCCTGACCCGCGCACCGGTCGAGATCGAGGGCTTCGAGTTGAACAGCGCCTGGACCTTCAACGAGCAGTGGAAGGCCAGCTTCCTGTACTCGCGCATCCGTGGCCAGACCCAGTACTACCCGGGCTCGGGCCTGAAGAAGGAAATGGGCATCCTCGACATCTCGCCGGACAAGGTGAATGCCTCGGTGACCTGGACCCCGAACGATGACCTGAGCGCAACGCTGGGCGTGAGCAAGACCTTCAGCCGCGACCTGCGCGAGACCTTCGTCAACCCGTCCAACAATGCCGTCTACAAGAACGAAGAGAACACCTATGGCTACGCGCTGTGGGACCTCAGCGTGAACTACGACATCGGCCGTTATGGCCAGCTGGCACTGGGCGTGGAGAACGTGTTCGACAAGCAGTACGTGCTGACCTGGTCGCAGTTGCCGGGCTGGCAGAACTTCTTCTCCGGCCGCGGCCGCATGGTGTCGCTGACCCATACGTTCAAGTTCTGATAGCTGCAGTTTGAAGGCGGCGCCACAGGCAACTGTGGCGCCGTTTGGTTAGAGGCTTGTGGAGCTTGCAGGGTTTGCAGGAGCGGCGTAAGCCGCGAAGCTGAAGAAGCAACCGCTCCCACCCAAGCCTGCAATTGCAGATACTTCTTTGTCGGCGCCGCTGTTTGCTTCGCGGCTTACGCCGCTCCTACAACGGTTTCTGCCCAAGACCCTGAAAACGGAGGCTTGCCCATGTTCCGCAACAACACCCGTAGTCATATCGCGCGTGGCCTGTTGCTGGGCGCCGTTGCCTGGCTGGCCTGCATCAGCAACGCCACTGCCGCAAACGGAAACCGCTGGCAACGCCTCGACAGCTTCCTCGCTCAAACCACCGGCAACAACGGCTATCCCGGCGCAGTAGCGCTGGTCGAAGTAAACGGCCGCACTGAATTCCACGGCCACTGGGGCCATGCCGATATCGGCCGCACCCGGCCAATGCGCGAAGACAGCATCTTCCGCATCTACTCGATGACCAAACCGGTCACCTCGACCGCGATCCTGATGCTGCTGGAAGAAGGCAAGCTGTCGCTGGATGATCCGCTGTCGCGCTTCATTCCCGCCTTCGCCGAGCGCCAGATCGTCACTGCTGGCGATGTCGCACACCCGCTGCTGGCGCCTGCGCCGCGCGCGATCACCATTCGTCATCTGCTCACCCATACCAGCGGCTTTGCCGCGGATTCGGATGGACATGCCGTCGCCACCGCACTGTTGAATCGCGCCGACGTCGACAGCGCAACCTCGCTGGAAGATGTCGCTGCACGATTGGCCACGCTGCCGCTGGCGGACGCACCGGGCACCCATTTCCACTACGAAGGCAGCAACACCGAGCTGCTCGCGCGCGTGGTTGAGGTGGTGAGCGGTCAACCGTTCTCGCAGTTCCTGGCGCAACGCATCTTCCAACCGCTGGGCATGAGCGATACCAGCTTCGAGGTGGCGGCGAATCAACGCGCACGCGTGGTCGAGCTGCCAACCAGTGCAGCCGATGGTTCGCTGCATGTCGCCGACACCTTGAGCGCACGCACGCCGGGCGTGCGCCTGAAAGGCTATGACAGCGGTGCCGGCGGCCTGTATTCCACGGCTGGCGATTACCTGAAGTTCGCCCGCATGTTGCTGGGCAACGGCGAGAACAACGGCGTGCGCCTGCTGTCGCGCAAAACCGTGGACATGATGATGGCCGACCAGCTCGGCGGTTTCAGCCCGGCAATCCGCGGTTTCAGCAATGGCGAGGGCTTCGGCCTTGGCGGCTATGTCGTCACCGATCCGGCAGTACGTGGCCGCCTGGGCAGCATTGGCCAGTTCGGCTGGTCCGGTGCCGCCTCCACCTATTTCAGCGTGGACCGCAGCGAGAAGCTGATCGCCATCGTGCTGCTGCAATACCTGCCGGACGGCGACAAGCGTCTGCCGTCGGTGGCAACCCCGTTCTACAACCTCGTTTACCAGGCCATCCCATGACCTCCACCGTACTCGTCGCCGGCTCGGCCAATCTCGATTTCGTGGTGCGCGCAGCGCATGTGCCGGCACCGGGCGAAACCGTGCTCGGCCGCGAATTCCGCACATTCCCCGGTGGCAAGGGGGCCAACCAGGCCGTGGCCTGCGCGCGTGCCGGTGGTGCTGCCACGCAGATGCTGCTGGCGCTTGGCGATGATGACTTCGCCAAGCCGATCGAGGCTTCGTTGAACGATGCTGGCGTGCTGCTGCATGCCGTGCGTGATGCGCAGCTGCCGACCGGCACTGCCTTCATCTGCCTGTCCGATGACGCCGAGAACGCGATCACCGTCGCGCCCGGCGCCAACATGGCGCTGTTGCCCGAACACCTGCCAGCGCTGGATGGCGTGCAATGGATGCTGCTGCAGCTGGAATCGCCGCTGGCCTCGGTGCAGGCCTATGCCACCGCCGCCCGCGCCGCTGGAGTGAAAGTCGCTTTGAACGCAGCACCCGCGCAGGTGCTGCCGGCTGAACTGCTGGCACAGCTGGACATGCTGATCGTCAACGAAGGCGAGCTGGAGGTGGTTGCCGGCGATCCGCCGGACCTGGCCACCGGCTTGGCACGAATCGATGTGCCCTGCGTGATTGTCACCCTCGGCGCGCGCGGCTGCCTGGCCCGCATCGATGGCAAGATCCTGGTGCAGCCTGCGTTCTCGATTTCGCCGTTGGATACCACCGCTGCGGGCGACACCTTCTGCGGCACCTTGATTGCCTTGCTCGCCCGCGGTGAGCCACTGCAGCAGGCCCTGCTGGCTGCCAGTGCCGCATCGGCGCTGACCTGCACGCGCCTGGGTGCACAATCAAGCATTCCCGAACATGCCGAGGTACAGGCACTGCTGGCCGACACCAGCCGTCTGCCCGGCACCGACGCCCATGCCGCACTCGCGGCATGGTGTGCGCTGTAACCGTTACGCCCTCCCTGTTTTTGTTGGATGACTGCCATGACTTCGCCCTACCCCGCACCCGATTACGACAACGATTCCCCCGATCACGGGCGTGAGGCGATCCACACCGAGTACAAGTTCTCGCACGTCACCACCGGCCGCTACCTGCCCACCCCGGGCAAGGCACCGGCGTGGCCGTTCGCCGACATCGGCAGCTGGATGATCGACGCCAATGCCAGCGCTGCGGATTGGCTGACCGAGCTGAAGGACTGGCGCCAGGAACACCTGGTGCGCATCGGCTATACCGACGTGAACTACCGGCGCCCGGAACTGCAGTGGGCGCAGCGCAACTTCGTGCACGCGCAGATGATGGTCGAGGACCGCTATTTCTTCGACGTGGAAACCGCGCAGTACACCGTCGACAAGTACCTGGATGATCTGATCGAACGCTTCGGCGGCCTGGATTCGGTATTGATCTGGTACATCTACCCGAACATCGGCATCGACGACCGCAACCAGTTCGATCTGGCCCACACGCTGCCGGGCGGCCTGGAAGGTTTGACCGCCGCGGTGAAGGCATTCCAGAAGCGCGGCGTGCGCGTGTTCCTGCCGGCCAAGCCGTGGGATCACGGCACCCGTGACCCGGGCGTCACCCATTGGGATGGCCTGGCCGAGATCATCAAGGCCACCGGTGCCGACGGCATCAACGGCGACACCTTCAACGGCGTGCCGCGCGCGTTCTTCGACGCCTGCGATGCCAATGGCAACCCGGTGGTGGTGCAGCCCGAATCCACCATCAGCTCGGAAGAGCAGCTGATCTGGAACGTGCAGAGCTGGGGCAAGAAGGCACCCGATGGCCCGGTGCCGCCGGTGTCCAAGTGGAAGTGGCTGGAGCCGCGCCACATGGTCAATTACGAGAATCGCTGGGGCCGCAACCGCAACCACGACCTGCAGTACTGCTTCTTCAACGGCATCGGCTACAACGCCTGGGAAAACATCTGGGGCATCTGGAACCAGTTCACCGCGCGTGATGGTGAAACCCTGCGCCGCATCGCCGCCATCTATCGCCAGTTCCCGGCGCTGATCGTGGCGATGGATTGGGAGCCCTACCAGGTCTGCTACCAGGGCGGCATCTTCGCCAGCAAGTTCCCGGTCGAAGGCCAGTGCCTGCACACGTTCATCAACCGCAACGAGTACGCAGTCAACGGTGAGCAGATCGGCCTGCCGCATGTGGACGGCACCCGTTACTACGATGTCTGGCACGGCGTGGAACTGTCGCCGGCGGTGCGTGATGGGGTAGCCATCATCGAGCTTCCGATGGAAGCACGCGGCTTTGGCGCGGTGCTGAGCGTGCAGCCGGGCGTTGCCGTTGAAGGCCTTGATGCGTTCCTTATCGAAGCCGCCAAGCGCGCCGAACAGCCGCTCAATAGCTTCTCCGGCGCCTGGAAGGCAATCCCGCAGCAGCTGCGCGAGATCCCCGCCACCACCGCGCAAGCGACCGCGCCGCAGGGCATGGTCACCATTCCGGCTGGCGAGTTCGTGTTCGCAGTCGGCGGCATCGAGATCGAAGGCTTCAACTGGGCCGGCCAGGACGTGCAGTTCCCGTGGGAAGACTGCCCGCGTCGTCACCATCGCAAGCTGATGCAGATGCAGGCGTTCCATATCGATCGCCACCCGGTCACCAATGCGCAGTTCAAGGCCTTCATCGATGCCACCGGCTATCACCCGGCCGATGACATCAACTTCCTCGCCCATTGGGTGGATGGCGCACCGCGCGCCGGCTGGGACAACAAGCCGGTGATCTGGGTGTCGCTGGAAGACGCACGCGCCTACGCTGCGTGGGCCGGCAAGCGTCTGCCGCACGAATGGGAATGGCAGTACGCCGCGCAGGGCAACGATGGTCGAACCTATCCGTGGGGCAATGACTGGGACCAGAGCCGTGTGCCGCAAGTCAACCGTGGCCGCCGCCTGCTCGCCCCGGCCGATGTCGATGCGCATCCGCAGGGCGCAAGCCCGTTTGGCGTCGAGGACCTGGTCGGCAACGTGTGGCAGTGGACCGATGAGTTCAGCGATGAACACACCCGCGCGGCGATCCTGCGCGGTGGCTCCAGCTACCAGCCGCAGACCTCGCATTGGTATTTCCCGCAGGCCTATCGTCTGGACCAGCACGGCAAGTACCTGCTGATGGCACCGGCCAAGGACCGCAGCGGCATGCTCGGCTTCCGTTGCGTGGTGGACGCGGCATGAGTGCGGCCATCACCAGCGGCCAGCAGCTGATCGCACCGGCAGCGGTGAAGCTCGACGGTGTATTCGGGCAGATGCTGGCGGCCAACCGCAGCGGCCGCCTCAGTCACTTCATCGTCGATGAAGCCAGCCCGTCGATCAGCATCTTCGGTCAGGCGCACAAGCAGCAGAACCAGGAAGGCGACTGGTACGGCGAGCACGCCGGCAAGTGGCTGTCGGCCACCGCCCGCGCAGTCGCACAGGGCAGCCAACCCGAGCTGGAAGCCAACCTGCGCCGCGTCGCCGATTGGTTGATCAGCCAGCAGGACGAGGACGGTTATCTCGGCAACTACGCCGCCGACCGCCGTTTCACCGTGCCGCAGCCGCCCAAGCCCGAGAGCTGGAACGGCGAACCGGCGCTGCGCACCTGGGACATCTGGACCCACAGCTACCTGATCCTCGGCTTCCTCGAAACCTGGCGTGCGCTGGGCGATGACAGCTACCTGCAAGCCGCGCGGCGCATCGCCGACCTGTGCTGGCAGGCGCTGGAATCGGGCATCGACATCACCACGCTGGGCAACCACCACGGCATGTCGGCGACGGTGCTGCTGGACCCGGCCGCCGACCTGTACCTGGTCACCGGCGAGCCGCGTTATCTCGCGTTGGCCGAGAAGATCCTGCAGCAGGCCAATGCCAATCCGCGCCTGGCCCTGCTCGACAAGGGCATCGCCAACGAAGACGCCGCCTTCATCGCCACCGGCAAGGCTTACCAGCTGTCGTGGAATCTTGTTGGCCTGGCCAAGCTGTACAAGGCCACCGGCAAGGCCGATTACAAGCTGGCCATCGACAACCTGTGGAACAACATCCGCGAACAGCACCTGACCCTGGGCGGCGGCCCGTGGGGCGGCGTGGCACATCGCTCGCGCGAGGTGTTCAACGCACCGCGTACGTTCTTCCCGCAGGCCTATGTGGAAACCTGTTCGGTGCTGGCATGGATGCAGCTCAACCGCGAGCTGCTGGCCATCAGCGGCCACGCCCGCTACGCCGACGAACTGGAACGCACTGCCTACAACGACCTGCTGGCAGCGATGGCGCCGAACGGTGAGGACTGGTGTTACTACACCTTCCCCAACGGCAAGCGTGTGCATACGACGTACTGGCGCTGCTGCAAGTCGTCCGGCGCGATGGCGGTGGAAGAGCTGCCGCAGATCGCCTATGGCGTCGCTGCCGACGGCGGCCTGCGGGTGAACCTGTACGGCGCCGGTGAAGCCACGCTCAATCATGCAGACGCTGGCAAGGTGGTGCTGCAGCAGCAGACCCGCTATCCATTCAATGGCGATATCAGCCTGCGGGTGATGCCCGAGCACAGCGCCAGCTTCGGCATCGGCCTGCGCATCCCGGCCTGGGCCGAGGATGCACGCATCCAGGTCAATGGCATCACCGTGCCAGTGCAGGTTGGTGCGGATGGTTACGTGCAGCTGCAGCGCCAGTGGCAGGCTGGCGATCTGGTCAGCGTGAAGCTGCCGATGCAGCCGCAGCTGCACCGCGCCGCCAACATCAACGTGCAGGAATCGCGTGCGCCGGACGGCTCGCCGGTGGCGCAGGAAGTGCTGCGCTGGGAATACGTCGGCCTGAGCTACGGCCCGCTGGTCTATGCGACCACACTGATCGATGGCTTCAAGACCGATGAAACCGTGAAGCTGCCGGAAGGTGATCCTTCGCGCTGGCTGCAGGTAGGCCAGGACGAGGGTGAAGGCGCAACGGTGACGATGCAGCTGGAGTGCCGCGCGCCGTTGGTGTTCGAGCCTTACTACCGCTGCGGTGGCCGCGAACACGACGTCTGGCGCCTGAGCTGGCTGTCGCTGGCCCCGCAGTAAGCCGGTCGCCGCTGCCTGTGACCCGACAAGGCGCAGGCAGCGGTGGTTTTGAGGGCGATGACACCGCGATACCTGCTTTTTGTCCTCGCTGAAAATACCCGCACGATATGTTTCTTCCCATCCACCGGGAGGAAACTGCAATCAAGGATTCGAGTGCAGCCCATGTCAGCAAGCAACAACCCATCTCCGTTCGACATCGCCCAGCGCGATGGTGCCCGTGGCCCGCTCAGCGGTGTGCGCGTGCTGGACCTGAGCGCCTACATCGCCGGGCCGTACGGTTGCACCCTGCTGGCCGACCAGGGCGCGGAAGTGATCAAGGTGGAACCGCCGGTTGGTGACAACCTGCGCAAGTACCCGTCCACGCTGGAAGCCGAGAGCCGCGCCTTCCTCGGCGTTAACCGCTCCAAGCGCGGTGTGGTGCTCGACCTGAAGGAAGCCGACCAGCGCGCGGTGCTGATGCGCCTGGTGCGCGAAGCCGACGTGCTGGTGCACAACTTCCGTCCCAGCGTGCCGGCCCGCCTGGGCATCGATTTCGACAGCCTGAACAAGATCAACCCGCGCCTGGTGTACTGCGCGGTCACCGGTTACGGCGAGGACGGTCCACTCAAGGACAAGGCCGGCTACGACCAGGTGCTGCAGACCATGACCGGCATGTGCGCGATGCAGGGCAAGCCCGGCGGCGCGCCGGAAATCCTGTACGGCTCGGTGGTCGACTACTACGCCGCCGCGCTGGTGGCTGCCGGTGTGTCCTCGGCGCTGTTCGAGCGCGAACGCAGTGGCGAAGGCCAGTATGTCGGCGTGTCGCTGCTGCGCAGTGCGCTCACCATGCAGTCGGCACGGATGATCTGGGCCGAAGGCGAACCGGAAGGCGTGGGCCGCGACATGCGCTCGGGCGGTGTCACCGGCATCCACCCCACCGCGCAGGGCCATCTGTACATCTCGGCCAATACGCCGCGCTTCTGGCAGGCGCTTTGCGACAAGATCGGCCTGCCGGCAATGGGCAGCGATCCGCGTTACGACACCGTGCGCAAGCGCGCTGAGCATTCCGACGAACTGCTGGCCAAGCTGCATGCCGCGCTGGCTGCACGCAGCGCGTTGGAGTGGGAAGCGCTGTTCGGCGAAGAAGTGCCGTGCGCAGCCGCGCGCAAGGTCGAGGACATGTTCGAGCACCCGCAGGTGCTGGCCGAAGACATGATCACGACGCTGCAGCATCCGCTGCTGGGAAGTTATCGCGGCATCACCCGTCCCATCGTGTTTGGTCGCACCCCCGGCCCGCAGCCGTTCGCCGCGCCGACCTTCGACCAGGACACCGCCGCTGTCATCGCCGCCGTCGATGATGGCGTCACCAACGCCTGATCCGGAGCACATCATGAGCACTGCATCCAAGCTCGCGCAGCTGCGCGAACTGTCCGTCGTCGTCGCCGATACCGGAGATTACGACGCCATCAAGCGCCTGCGCCCGGTCGACTGCACCACCAACCCGACGCTGGTGAAGAAAGCCCTTGACCTGCCGGTCTATGCCGGCCTGATCGAGCGCGAGCTGCAGTGGGGTCGTGCCCAATCCGGTGACAAGCAGGCCATCGCCAATGCCGTGGTCGATCGCCTGACCGTCGGCGTCGGCACCATGCTGGCCGAGCTGGTGCCGGGCCGTGTCTCCACCGAAGTGGATGCCGACCAGGCGCACAACACCGAGGCTACCGTCGCCAAGGCGCGCGAGTTCATCGCCATGTACGAAGCGGCCGGCGTGCCGCGCAGCAAGGTGCTGATCAAGATCGCCGCGACCTGGGCCGGCGTCGAAGCCGCCCGCGTGCTGCAGGCCGAGGGCATCGACTGCAACCTGACCCTGATCTTCAACCCGACCCAGGCCCTGGCCTGCTCGGAAGCCGGCTCCTTCCTGATCTCGCCGTTCGTCGGCCGCATCCTGGATTGGTACGTGGCCAACGGCCAGACCCCGGCCAGCATCGACGAAGACCCGGGCGTGGTGTTCGTGCGCGGCGTGTTTGCCGAGTTCAAGCGTCGCGGCTCCAACACCGTTGTCATGGGTGCCTCGTTCCGTTCGACGGCGCAGATCGAAGCGCTGGCTGGCTGTGATCGCCTGACCATCTCGCCGGACCTGCTGGAGAAGCTGGATGCTGATTTCGGTGAGCTGCCGCGCAAGCTGATTGCTGGAGCTGCCGAAGCGGTGAACGTCGCTGCGATTGATGAAGCGAAGTTCGATGCGGATATGGCGGCTGATCCGATGGCTACGGAGAAGCTGGCTACTGGTATTGATGCGTTTGCGAAGGATCTGCAGACCTTGCGTCAGCGGATTTTGGATGAGATTGGGAACTGACAGCCAAAGCAATGCCCGATTACTCCCTTCTCCCGCCTGCGGGAGAAGGTGCCCCGAAGGGGCGGATGAGGGGAAGCTTTTCGAGCTTTAAAAGCTTTTGCTCTACGTGCTTTAAGAGCGCCCTCACCCCAACCCCTCTCCCGCGTGCGGGAGAGGGGCTTTCAGATCGCATGCTTTTTGCAGCTTTCAACAGCTTTTCGACACCCGGCTCCCTCTCCCTCGTGCCGGGGTCACCGCAGCCGGCCCCCCGTGCCTGGTTGCGGCTTTTCTACCTCAGCGCGAAATCATCTCGATGAAACGCGCAACCCGTGTGTAAGGCGGTCGCAGCAGATCACTGCCGGCCCGGCGGGTCTGCCACAGCACCGGCAAGCGCTTGCTCATCGCATCGAAGCCGGCCTTACCGTGGTACGCGCCCATGCCACTCGCGCCAACGCCACCAAACGGCAATCCGTTGATAGCGAAGTGCAGCAAGGTGTCATTGACGGTGACGCCACCGGCAATGGTCTGGCCGACGATCTTCTCCACCGTCGCCTTGTCATGGCTGAAGGGATACAAGGCCAGCGGCCGCTCGCGGCCATTGATGGTGGCGATGGCCTCGTCCAGTGAGCGATAGCTGCGAATTGGCAGGATCGGGCCGAAGATCTCGTCCTGCATCACCGTCGCGTCATCGCCCGGTTGCAGGATCAAGGTCGGCGGGAACAAGCGCTCGCTGCGCGAACGCTCGGCATCGATATCGGCCAACGGCAGCACCTGCAGGCCACGCGCATGCGCGTCATCCACATAGCCCTGCAGGCGTTGGTACTGGCCTTCATTGATGATGCGGCTGTAATCGGCCGCATCGCTGAAGTCGCCGTAACGCAGCCGCACCTGCGTGCGCAGCGCAGCAACGAGCTCATCAGCACGCGCTTCGTCGATCAGCACATAGTCCGGTGCAATGCAGGTCTGGCCAGCATTGAACCACTTGCCGGTCGCCAGTCTTGCGGCCGCTCCATCCACCGGATAGTCCGCTGCCACCAGCGCCGGCGACTTGCCGCCCAGTTCCAGGGTCAACGGCGTCAGATGCTGCGCGGCAGCCGCCATCACCTTGCGGCCAATCGCGGTGGAGCCGGTGAATACCAGATGGTCGAACGGCAGGCCCGAGAACGCAGATGCCACGCCTGCATCGCCCTGCACCACCGCCACGCGATCCGCTGGAAATACTTCCGCCAACAAGGACTGCAGGAACGCCGAACTGTTCGGCGTGTGCTCCGATGGCTTGAGCATCACATGGTTGCCAGCGGCAATCGCCGTCGCCAATGGCACCAGCGCCAGATTGACCGGGTAGTTCCACGGTGAGATCACCCCGACCACACCCACCGGCACCGGTCGCACCTGTGCCCGTGCCGGCCAGAAGCGCCAACCCACGCCAATCCGCTCCGGCTTCATCCAGCCACGCAGGTGCGAGAGCAGGTGATCGATTTCACCGGTGACAGTCATGCCGTCGGCAATCACCGATTCGTGTTTGGAACGATGGCCGAAATCGGCGGCAATCGCTTCGGTCATTTCCGGAATGCGCGCCTTGAATGCGGCGCGCAGGTGGTGCAGATCGTCGCGGCGCTGCGTGTAGTCCGGCTTGCGCTGCTGCCAGGCGCTACGCAGATGCGTCAGCCGCTGCTGCAGCGTGTTTGAACCATCGGTCTGTGGATCCATGGTGCCTCCCCAAGATCAGCGGCCACTGTAAACCTGTGTGTGTCGAGGAGTGAAGGCTTGTTTGCGGAGTGGGCGTGATGTGCTGCGCAAAGTCGGGAGCGAAGGCGGTGGAGCTCCCCCTCTCCAACCCTCCCCTGCGCGTTGCGCAAGGGAGGGAGCGGAACGCGTGACCTGTCAGCCCCCCGTGTATGCCGTTTTTGCCCCCTCCCTTTGCCGTAGCCAAGGGGCGGGCCGGGGAGGGGTGCTCTCCCCGCACAAAAAAAACCGCCCCCTTGCGGAGGCGGCTTTTGCATTACCTAGTACTCAAGCAATCAGTGCGACGAAGCCTTGCTCGCACCAATGCCGGTTTCGGCACGCACTTCCTGTGCCGGGTAGGCGGCACGCTCGGCCTGTGCGTTCTTGCTCTTGTCGGTGATCGAGAAGAACCAGATGCTGACGAAGGCAATCGTCATCGAGAACAGCGCCGGGCTGGTATACGGGAACGGCGCACTGCCGGCGGCATTGCCCAGCGTGTCGACCCATACCGACGGCGACAGCAGGGTCAGGATCAGCGACGAGGCCAGGCCCAACGAACCACCAATCACCGCACCGCGGGTGGTGCAGTCCTTCCACAGCAGCGACAGGATCAGCACCGGGAAGTTGGCCGATGCGGCGATGGCGAAGGCCAGCGACACCATGAAGGCCACGTTCTGCTTCTCGAACACGATACCGAGCAGCACTGCGATAACGCCCAACGCCAAGGTGGTGACGCGCGAGACACGCAGCTCCGAGCCCGGTGCCGGGTTGCCCTTCTTGAACACGGTGGCATACAGGTCATGCGACACCGCCGATGCACCGGACAGCGTCAGGCCAGCGACCACGGCCAGGATGGTGGCGAAGGCCACGGCCGAGATGAAGCCCATGAACATATTGCCGCCGACGGCCTTGCCGACCAGCACGGCTGCCATGTTCGGGCCGCCCTGGATGGTACCGGTGACCGGATCCGCATACTCCGGATTGGTCAGCACCAGCGCGATCGCACCGAAGCCGATGATGAAGATCAGGATGTAGAAGTAGCCGATCCAGGTGGTTGCCCACAGCACCGACTTGCGTGCCTGCTTTGCATCGGGAACGGTGAAGAAGCGCATCAGGATGTGCGGCAGGCCGGCGGTACCGAACATCAGTGCCATGCCGAACGAGATTGCCGAGATCGGATCCTTGACGAAGCCACCAGGCCCCATTATCGCCAAGCCTGTACTGGCCGCTTCCTCCGCACTCTTGCCGCCGTTGGCCGCGATCTGGGTCTTGACCCGCACCGCCTCGGTGAACAACGCCTCGAAGCTGAAGTTGAAGTGCCACATCACCATCACAGCCATGAAGGTCACGCCGGACAGCAACAGGCAGGCCTTGATGATCTGCACCCAGGTGGTTGCGGTCATGCCGCCGAACAGCACGTAGACCATCATCAGCACGCCGACCAGTGCCACTGCGATCCAGTAATCCAGGCCGAACAGCAGCTTGATCAGCGCACCGGCACCAACCATCTGAGCGATCAGGTAGAACAGCACCACGACCAGCGTGCCGGAGGCCGCGAACATGCGGATTGGCTTGGCCTGGAAGCGGTAGCCAGCGACGTCGGCGAAGGTGAAGCGGCCGAGGTTGCGCAGGCGCTCCGCCATCAGGAAGGTCAGGATCGGCCAACCGACGAGGAAGCCCAATGCGTAGATCAAACCGTCATAGCCGTTGGTCATCACCGCGGCGGTGATGCCCAGGAACGAGGCCGCCGACATGTAGTCACCAGCAATGGCCAGGCCGTTCTGGAAACCGGTGATGCCGCCACCGGCGGTGTAGAAGTCGGACGCCGACTTGGTGCGGCCAGCGGCCCACTTGGTGATGCCGAGCGTGAACACCACGAAGGTCGCGAACATGATGATCGCGGTCCAGTTGGTCGGCTGGCGCACGGTCTGGCCGATGTCGCCACCGGCGGCCATGGCCGCACCGCTGGCGATCAGCAGACCGAGCAGGGCGCCGGTTCGCAGGAAGGAGTGGTTCATTTCGCTTCCTCCACGATCTCTTCGGTCAACTTGTCGAATTCCTTGTTGGCACGGCGCACGTAGAAGCCGGTGATCACGATGGTGAACACCATCAAGCCCAAGGCGATCGGAATGCCGACGGTGGTGATCTTGCCGGCACCAATCGGCGTGGCCAGGAAGGCCTTGTCGAAGGCGATCAGGCCGATATAGCCGTAGTAGCCCAGCAACATCAGGATGGTCAGGAACCAACCCAGCTTGTTGCGCGAGCTGCGCAACCGTTGGTATTTCGGGTTGGAGGCGATCCGCTCTACACGGGGATCGACGGAAGCATTCATCGGAATTCTCCAGGCGTTGGGAATACGAACGCCACGGCATGCGGAGATGCCTTGACGGTCACATGAGTGCTCCCCGTGGGGGTAGGGAGATGGGGCGTACTACGTTTTCAGACGCGGTACCGGCGGCACTGCACCGCCGGCACCGGATGGGTCAGAAGCTGTACTTGGTGGTGAACTGCAGGCGGCTGATATCGCCCTTCTTGCCGTTCTCGATCTCGCGCACGCCGTACATCAACTCGGCACCGACATCGACCTTGGGCATCGGCGTGTAGAAGATGTTGCCGCGGATCGACTGCACGCTCTTTGTCACCAGGTCACCGGTGATGGAGGCATTGTTGTCGTAGTCGCTGCGTGCGTAGATCAGGTTGGTGCGCAGCTTCGGGGTGAAGGCATGGCGCCAGCCGACATAACCGGCAACCACACCGGTCGGGTCGATCTCGTCGCGGATCGCGTCGTAGCCACTGTCAGCGGTGATGCCCAGGCCGATGTAGCGCGAAATGCCTTCGCCACCGGTCAGCTGGTAATGCAGGGTGTCAGCGTCGCCCATCAGCCACTTGCCGCCAAGGGTGATACCGCCGGCCACCTTGCTGGCATCGGCACCGGTGGCCTGGTTGTCGAGCTTGAGCTGGCGCACCAGGCCGGCGACGCCGAAGGTACCCCAGTCACCCTTCCAGCCGTAACGCACGGTCAGGTCGGGCAGCGCGCCACGGTCGGAGTTGGCAACCGCCGGCACGTTCCACTTGTTGGTGACCGGGTTGAAGGTGCCGGTGAGCGAGGTGGTTTCCGGGTTTTCCAGGGCGACACTCAGGCCGCCGTTGGTGTAACGGATCTGTGCCTGGCGCACGAACACCACGCCATCGGTGGGGCCGACGAAGTCAGCCGCTTCCGGGATCGATGCCGCGTCCATGAAGTTGGACCAGGTCTGGCCGGCCAACCACTTGTTCCAGTACATGTAGGCGTGGCGGACGGTGACGCCGTAAGTGTTGGTCGCGGTCTGGTTGCCCAGCGAGTTGCCGAAGAAATCCATCTCCAGGAACGCACCGGCCTTGTCGCCGTTCTCGGCCACATTGTCCACGCCCAGGTTGAAGCGCGAGAACTTGGCATGGGCGTTGTAATCCACGTCCGAGGCCTTGCCCGAGCCACCAGCGCCATGCACGGGGGTCTGGCCCGGCAGGTACAGCGCGCGGCCGGTGGCGTCGTCGGCGAGCTGGCCGTCGCCGGTACGCGTGGCCAGGAAGTCGGCCTTGATGAAGCCGCCTACCTTGAAGGTGGTGCCAGGCGCTGCGCCCGGGGTGATGGTGGTCAGCTGAATCGGCTGCTTGCCGGCCGGCACGGCGGGTGTGGCGGCGCGCTCGGCCTGCGCGCTGCGCACCTGCACCACCTCGCTCTGGGTCTGGGCGATGGCGCCCTGCTGTTGCTGCTGGGTGGACAGCAGCAGCTGCACCTGCCGCTCAAGGTCGGCGACGCGTGCTTCCAGCGCCTTCTCTTTCGCGGTCTCGGCGAAGGCCATGCCCGGCGCGACCAGCGCGACGAACAGGGCTGCGGCGAGTGGCCGGCGGGCCGTTTTCAGGATGTTTCGATTCATTGGGACTGCCTCTCTCCAGGCTGATGAACGGTCCGCGCCGGTTGCACGGTCGCAGCCAGCGTGCGCGGGCATGGCGTCGGCCCGCTATTCGCCATTAGTCGTAAGCAAGCGTCTGTTCGACCATCGTCTAACAGAAGATCCAGCGCGCGGTGGGGTGGATGCGGCACACTTGGGGTGTCCGGCCCTGTCCCACGACATGGCTCATTCATTGGTTACAAGTGCAAAGGTGAGGGTTGCCATGACTGATGTATATCCCGTTGACTCCGCATTCGCCGAGAAGGCACGGATCGACAAGAACACGTACCAGCAGCTGTACCGCGAATCGGTCGAGAACCCCGATGCGTTCTGGGCCAAGGCGGCCGAGCGGCTGGACTGGTACAAGAAGCCGACCAAGATCAAGAACGTCAGCTACCAGCTCGACGATTTCCGCATCAAGTGGTTCGAGGACGGCGAACTCAATGTCAGCGTCAACTGCCTTGACCGGCAGCTGGCCACGCGCGGTGACAAAACCGCCATCCTGTTCGAGGCCGATGGCCCGGACAGCCCGGCACAGAAGGTCACCTACCGTGAACTGCACCAGCGCGTCTGCCGCCTCGGCAATGCGCTGCGCAGCCTCGGCATCAAGAAGGGTGACCGCGTCACCATCTACCTGCCGATGATCGTCGACGCTGCGGTGGCGATGCTGGCATGTGCCCGCGTCGGTGCCATCCACTCGGTGGTGTTCGGTGGCTTTGCCGCCAACTCCATCGCCGACCGCGTCGGCGACTGCGCCAGCAAGCTGATCATCACCGCCGATGAAGGCCTGCGTGGTGGCAAGAAGGTGCCACTGAAGGCCAATGTCGATGCCGCACTGAAGCTGCCCGGCACCAATACCGTGGAAACCGTGCTGGTCGTGCGCCACACCGGTGGTGCGGTCGACATGCAGGCACCGCGTGACCGCTGGTTCCACGATGTGGTGGACACCCAGCCGGCCGAGTGCGAACCCGAGCGCATGAACGCCGAAGATCCGCTGTTCATCCTCTACACCTCCGGCTCCACCGGCAAGCCCAAGGGCGTGCTGCACACCACCGGCGGTTACCTGCTGTACGCGGCCTACACCCATGAAGCGGTGTTCGACCTGCGCGAGGACGACATCTACTGGTGTACCGCCGACGTCGGCTGGGTCACCGGCCACAGCTACATCGTCTACGGCCCGCTGGCCAACGGCGCCACCTCGGTGATGTTCGAAGGCGTGCCGAACTACCCGAACACTTCGCGTTTCTGGGAAGTGATCGACAAGCACCAGGTCACCATCTTCTACACCGCGCCCACCGCCATTCGTGCACTGATGCGCGACGGCGAGGAGCCGGTCAAGCGCACCTCGCGCAAGAGCCTGCGCCTGCTCGGCAGCGTCGGTGAGCCGATCAATCCCGAAGCCTGGCGCTGGTATTACGACGTGGTCGGCGATGCCCGCTGCCCGATCGTGGACACCTGGTGGCAGACCGAAACCGGCGGCATCCTGATTTCGCCGCTGCCGGGTGCAACCGACCTCAAGCCGGGTTCGGCAACGCTGCCGTTCTTCGGCGTGCAGCCGGCGCTGGTCAGTGCCGACGGTGAGCCGCTGGAAGGCGCCACCGAAGGCAACCTGATCATCCGCGATTCCTGGCCGGGCCAGATGCGTACCGTCTACGGTGACCACCAGCGTTTCATCGACACCTATTTCCGCACCTACCCGGGCAGCTACTTCACCGGTGACGGCTGCCGTCGCGATGAAGATGGCTACTACTGGATCACCGGCCGCGTCGATGACGTGATGAACGTGTCCGGTCACCGCATCGGCACGGCCGAAGTGGAAAGCGCGCTGGTCTCGCACCCGAAGGTGGCCGAAGCGGCCGTGGTCGGCTTCCCGCACGACATCAAGGGCCAGGGCATCTATGCCTATGTCACCCTGATTGCCGGCGAAGCGCAGACCGACGAACTGCTCAAGGAACTGGTGGCATGGGTGCGCAAGGAAATCGGCCCGATCGCCGCGCCGGATCACCTGCAGTGGGCACCGGGCCTGCCCAAGACCCGCTCGGGCAAGATCATGCGCCGCATCCTGCGCAAGATCGCCGAGAACGCGCCGGACCAGCTCGGTGACACCTCCACGCTGGCTGATCCATCGGTGGTCGCATCGCTGGTGGAAGAGCGCAAGGTTCGCTAAGCGTTACAAGCCCGGGGCACCACGGTGCCCCGGCTGTCGGTCCATGTGGAGGGCGTGGATCGGCATCTGTACCGGTATCCTGTTTCACCGGAAGGGCGTCACGCCCCTTACTTCAGCATTGGATCGCATATGCCTACCCTCCTCATTGCCGATGACCACCCGCTGTTCCGCGAAGCCCTCAAGGGCGCGGTGCAACGCGTCATACCCGGCGTGCAGCTGATGGAGGCCGACAGCGTCGAAGCGCTGTACGCACTGGCCGAACAACACCCCGATGCCGACCTGGTATTGATGGACCTCAACATGCCCGGCGCGCAGGGCTTCAACGCATTGGTGCACCTGCGTTCGCTGCATCCGCAGCTGCCCATCGTGGTGGTCTCCGCACGCGAAGAAGCCACGGTGATGCGGCGCGCCCTGGACCATGGTGCATTCGGCTTCATTCCCAAATCCGCCGATTCGGACACCATCGGCCACGCCTTGGGCACCATCCTCGATGGCGAGCGCTGGGCACCGGCGGAGGCGCACAACGTGCCGCCGACCCCGAATGAGGAACGCGAAGTCGGCCAGCGCCTGCGTGAACTGACCCCGCAGCAGTTCCGCGTGCTGCAGATGCTCGGCGTGGGCCGGCTGAACAAGCAGATCGCCTATGACCTGGGCGTTTCCGAGGCCACCATCAAGGCCCACGTCACCGCCATCCTGCGCAAGCTCGGCGTCACCAACCGCACCCAGGCGGTGCTGATGGCCGGCAAGCTGGCGATCGACGACGACGCCATCGTGCTGCCGCCGGAAGAAGATTGAGTTGCTGCCGGCGCTTGCCTGCGGCTGAGTGCCAAGCACTACCCCTCCCCAGCCCTCTCCTGCGCGTTGCGCAAGCGAGGGAGCTGCAGCCCCTCCCCTTTGGCGTAGCCAAGGGGGAGGTTGGGAGGGGGTGGCTTTGGTTGTTGCTTTTACACGTTCTCTGGCTTGCCCGCGAAAAGCACCCCTCCCCAACCCTCCCCTGCGCGCTGCGCAAGGGAGGGAGCTGCAGCTCATGCCAAGCGCTGCATCACCGGCTCCGCTGCCGTCGCCGCATCCACCACGAACACTTCCGCCGCTGCGGCCAGCTCCTGCGTCTGCTCGCGCATCGCCTGCGCCGCTTGCGATGAGGCGCGTGCGACCTCGCCACTCTGGCGGGTGCCTTCACCGATACGCCGCAGCAGGCGCTCCACATCATCCACCGCGCTGACCTGCCGCGCCGAGCCTGCATCGATCCGCTCCAGCGCACTGGCCACCTGCGCCACCCGACCACCGATGTCCTGCATCGCCGCACCGCTGCTGTCAGCGAGCCGCGCGCCTTCCTCCACCTGCCGCAGCGATTCATCGATCAGGCCACGGATCTGCTTGGACGCTTCCGCCGAGCGCTGCGCCAGCTGGCGCACCTCGTTGGCCACCACCGCGAAACCACGCCCGTGGCTGCCGGCCCGCGCGGCCTCGACCGCGGCGTTCAGCGCCAGCAGATTGGTCTGGAACGACAGGCTGTCGACGGTGGCGACGATCTCGCGGATGTGCCGTGAGGAAGCCCGCAGCTGTTCCATGCCAGAGATCGCGGCCGCCGTGGCTTGGCGGCCGCGGTCGGCAGCATCGCTGGCCTGCGCCGACACCAGCGCACTCTCGCGTGCGCTGCCGGCATTCTCGCGCGCCTCACCGGCCACCGAGCGCACCCGCTGCAACGCCTCATGCACATCACCCACCTGCTGCTCCACGCGCCCGGACAGATCGGCGGTACCACTGGCCATGTCGCCCACCGCCGCCTGCACGCTGCCCGCCGATTGCTGGATGCGGGCGACGATGCCTCCCACCTGCTGCATGGCCTCCTCCAGTCCTTGTCGCAGGCGTGCATAGATGCCCTGACCGTCACCGCGCATGCGCGCACTCAGGTCACCATGGGCGAAGTGGCCGATCACCCGCGTCGCATCCCCCACCTGCGCCTGCACGCTGTCCAACAGCGCATTGATGCGTTCGCCCAACTGCAGCACGAAGCCCTGCTTGTCGGCCAGCACGATGCGTCCCTGCAGGTCGCCGGCGGTCGCTGCCGCGACCACCGCGGCCACTTCGTTGACGATCACCCGCTCAAGCCGTCGGTCCTGCCATTCCATCACCAGGCCAAGTACCCGATCAGCTTCCAGCACCGGGCTGGCCCGCAACAAGAAGCCGCTGTTGCCCAGCTCCACCTCCGCATCCATCGCCACGCCCTGCGCGAAGGCGGCGCGCACGAGTGCGGCAACTGCCGGGCCGAGTTCGGCCACCTCGCTGTCCACCTCGGCCGCGCCTTCGATCCCGGCCTGGGCGAAGGCCTGCTGCAATGCCGGATTGGCATAGACCACGCGGCCTTCGGCATCCGTCACCAGCACCGCGGCGCTGGCCACGTCCAACGCCTGGCGTACCCGCTGGTTGGCCCCTGCCGCCAGGCGTTCGCCGGCTATACGCTCACGCAGGCTGGACTGCATCTGCATCAGCGCCGCCGCCAACCGACCAATCTCGTCATGCGCATTGCGCACCACCAACCGGCCGTCCAGATCATCGTCGGCAATGGCGCGGGCGAACGCCGCTGCGTCGGCCAGCGGCCGTTCCACCGCTCGCAGCAGCAACAACAGCAGACTGACCAGCAACAAGCCCACCACCAGCACGGTCGCAGCGAAGGCGGCATCCATCCAACGTCGTGCTGCGGCCTGTTCGTCGCGTTGCTGGGCCAGGCTGGCGCGCTGTGCCTGCTGCAAGCGGGTCAGCACCGGCAAGGCCTTGGCGGCAAGGTCGTCCATCGCCTGGGTCTCGCTGTCGGCCCCGTAGCGCGCCGCTGCATAGGACAGGAATACCTCCTGGTAGCGCTGCATCGCATCGCGTACCTGCTGCTTGCTGCCGTCCGGCATGCGCGCTGCCTGCAGCAGCAGCTCGAAGGGCATCACCTGCGCACCCAGTTCGTCCGCGTATTTCTGCTCACGGCGCAGGATGAAGTCCTTCTCGTAGCGGCGCATGGTCAACATCGACACCTGCAACGCTGCATCGGGATGCTCGCCGATCAGGTTCTCCACTTCGTGTACGGCGTTGCGCAGCTGGCCCTGCATGCCGCTGTCGGCATCGTGGCCAAGTTCGGTGATGCGCTGATCCAGTGCCTGCCCGGACTGAACATACTCAAGCAGGGGCGCGCTCAATGCCCGCTCCCAAGCCGCGCCCTTCCTGTCCGTGCCCAATAGGGCCTGCAAACGACCATTGGCGGCTACAAACGCCTGCCCGGCGACGGCCGAGAACGACATGGCATACTCGGCCTGGGCGCGGCGCGCCTCGGCAAACGCAGCTACCAACGCCTCCAGCTGCGCGGCATCCTGCTGGTAGCTCTGCAGCCGCTGGTCGGCACCGCGCATGCCAACACTGAGCCAGGCATAGGCCGAGCCGATGACGAGCAGGCCGACCACCAGCGCCAGCAGGCTCAGACGCAGTTTCTGGGCGATACCAAGGGGGAACTTCATGCCGCACTCCGAGCGTAGAGATGCCTCGGAATCGGCCGCAAATCAGGTTTCTTGAGTGCTGATTTGCAGGAAATTGCCGCGTCACGCCGGCCGTGCGCGCGTATCAGGCCATGCATCCATGTCAGTGATGTTTCAATCCCGCAGCCAAGCTGGTAATCCGGGGTGGGCCGTTCAGATTTGGAGCCGTGCTAGAATCCGCGCTCCCTTGGGGAGTAGCCTGCTTCCAGCATTGGAAGCGCCCACATCAACATACTCGGCCGTTGCGCCGTGGTGTGGGCAGCCAGACCCGGTTGGCGAGACCAGCGGCATGCGTGCGCAACTACGGTTGGGCGCGACGCATGCCGTTTGTGTTCGCCCGACCCGGTAATACCAATGTCCCCCATCTCCATTGTTCTGATTGGCTTCGCCATGTCCACCGACGCCTTCGCCGCGGCGGTTGGCAAGGGTGCAGCAATGCGCAAACCCCGCCTGCTTGATGCACTGCGCGCAGGTTTGATCTTCGGCGTCATCGAAGCCATCACTCCCATCATCGGCTGGTTGCTGGGCCGCGCTGCGTCGCAGTACGTGCAGGCCTTCGATCACTGGATCGCGTTCGGCCTGCTTGGTGTTCTTGGCGCGCACATGATCATTGCTGGCCTGAAGCCCGATGATGAAACCGAAGCCGACAACGATGACGAAGCCGGCGAACAGCACAAGAGTTTCTGGACGCTTGCCGTGACTGGCTTCGCCACCAGCATCGATGCAATGGCGATTGGTGTCGGCCTGGCCTTCCTTGACGTGCATATCGGCGTGGTGGCGCTGGTGATCGGCCTGTGCACGATGATCATGGTGACCATCGGCATCATGCTCGGCCGCGCCCTGGGTGCTGTGGTTGGCAAGCGCGCGGAAATTGTCGGCGGCGCGATCCTGATCATCATCGGCTGCGCGATCCTGTACGAGCACCTGACGGCCGCAAACGTTGTTGTGGGGGCGGCGTAAGCCGCGAAGCCGGAGCTACCACCTGTAGAGCGCAGCCATGCTGCGCTGGAGCATTACCGGTAGAGCCTCTGCCGAGCATGGCTCGGCACTACAGAAATCTAGCCCCTCTCCCGCATGCGCGAGGGGGGTTGGGGTGAGGGCAGCTTTTGCTGGTAAAGCCCCTTGCCGAGCATGGCTCGGCACTACAGTGCTGGCTGCTAGCGTCGGCGCGGGTCGTGCAACGCGGTCAGGAAGGCGCGCAGCGAGGCCGGCTTCACCGGTTTGGTCAGCACGCGGTAACCTCGTTCGCGGGCCATGCGCTTCAGTTCATCGCGACCATCGGCGGTCAGCAAGGCGCCCGGCAACGGACGGCGCGCGGCTTCGCGCAGGGCGAGCAAGGTATCCAGCCCATCAAGCCTGTCGTGCAGGTGGTAATCCACCAGCATCACATCGGGCTTCTCGCTCAACTTCTCCAGCGCCATGTCCACGGTGCTGGCGGCAATGACCTCCACCTTCCAGCGGCCCAGCAGGGCGCGCATGCCGTCGAGGATTTCCTGGTCGTTGTCCACGCACAACACGCGCATGCCGGCCAGTGAATCATCACCACCGAAAGCGGTCTGCTGACGCGGCGACGGCAACGGTGCTGCCGGTGTTTCAACCCGCGGCAAGCTGATCGAGAACATGCTGCCGTGGCCCGGCTGGCTGCGCGCATTCAAACCATGATCGAGCAGGCGCGAGATGCGTTGGCAGATCGACAGGCCCAGACCCAAGCCCTGCTCACCCCAGTCGAACGGCTGCTGGTAGCGGTGGAACTCGTTGAAGATCTGCTGCATGTGGTGCTCGGGAATGCCCGGGCCGGTATCCCATACCTGCAGCTCGATCTGGTCACCGCGCACACGCAGCGCCAGCACGATGCGGCCGCTGCGCGTGTAACGCAGTGCATTGGCCATGAAGTTCTGCAGCACGCGGCGCAGCAGGCGCCGATCGCTTCGCACCCATGCATTGCGTGCGAACACATGCAGGCGCAGGCCTCGGCCGGCAGCTACCGGCGTGTACTGCGCAGCAAGCTCGCGCACCAGCACGCTGGCATCGAACTCGCTGATGGTCGGACGCAGTCCACCTGCATCCAGTCGCGACACGTCCAGCAATCCATCCAGCAACTCTTCGGCGGCACGCAATGAGGCATCCACACGCTCGGCCAGATGTCGCTGTTCATCGGTCTCATGCAGGCTGTCGCGCAGCGCGGACGCAAACAGCCGTGCTGCGTTCAAAGGCTGCAGCACGTCATGGCTGATCGCGGCGAGGAAGCGCGTCTTGGACTGCTGCGCCGCTTCGGCCGCCTGCGAACGCTCGGCCACGCGCTGTTCAAGGTTCTCGTTGGCTTCCAGCAGCGCCTGCTCGGCATTCTTGAAGTCGGTGATGTCGTTATAACTGGTGACATAGCCGCCACCCGGCAATGCCTGGCCACGCAGTTCGATCACCTTGCCATCGGCACCGGTGCGCTCGAACACGTGCGGTGAGCCCGCGCGCATGTAACCGATGCGACGGTTGATCTGCACCTCGGTATCACCGGAGCCCAGCTCGCCGCGCTCGGCGTTGTAGCGGATCAGGTCGGCGACCGGGCGACCGACGTAGAGCATGCCGTCCGGATAGCCGAACATCAGCTGGTAGCGACGGTTCCAAGCGGTCAAGCGCATCTCCGGATCAACCACGCTGACGCCGGCGCTGATGTTTTCCAGCGTGGTGGAAAGGATCTCGCGGTTGAAGCGCAGCTCCTGCCCCGCTTCGTCCAGCACCGCCACCACTTCACCCAGGTCCATGCCCGAGCCACGCAGCAGGCTGGTCAGCAGCAGGCGTGCGGAAGCTGCACCGATGGAAGCAGCGAGAAGACGCTCGGTGAACTGCACCCAGATTCGGTCGGCGGCGGCGGCGGGTTGGAACTCGCGGTCCAGCAGCTGCGCCTGTTCACCGAAGGAACGGCGTGCGCGGTTGTCACCAATGACGCGTGTGGCCAGGGCCAGCAGGTCACGCACCTTGACGTGCGCCGGCCAGTCGCCGGTCACCACCGGCCGCTTGGCATAGGGATCCAGGAAAGGTGCGGCACGCAGGCGCTCGGCGACATCCGGGCGCCAGCGCATCGACACCAGCATCATCGTCACCGTATTGATCAGCAACGACCAGAACGTGCCGTGGGTAAGCGGATCCCAGCCGGTCAGGCCGAACAGCTGCTGCGGTCGCAGCCAAGCGATACCGAACGGTCCCTGCGTGAGCAGGCTTTCGTCCAACCAGCCACCATGGCTCAATGCCGGCACCAGCAAGGTGTAGGCCCAGACCAGGAAGCCGACCAACATGCCGGTTTCCACGCCGCGGCGGCTGGCGCCGCGCCAGTACAGGCCACCGAGCAGGCCAGGCGCGAACTGCGCCACCGCCGCGAAGGCCATCAAGCCGTAGGCGGCGAGCATGGTGTCGTCGTTGCTGCCGCGGTAATAGCCATACGCGACCAGCGCCAGCAGCACGATCGCCATGCGCCGTATCCACAGCACGCGCGAGGCAACGTTGGCAGCCTCACGATGATCGCCGCTACGGCGCAGCAGCAGCGGCATGACAAGGTCGTTGCTGATCATCGTCGCCAGCGCGATCGATGAAACGATGACCATGCCGGTGGCGGCGGAGAAGCCACCGATATAGGCGATCAAGGCCAGGGTGGTACTGCCGGCAGACATCGGCAAGGCCAGGACCAGGGTGTCGTCCGAGGCCAGGCCGGTGCCGAACATCGCCGCACCAGCGGTGGCGATAGGCACGATCATCAGCGAGATCAGCACCAGGTAACCGCCGAACATCCAGCGGGCGCTGCGCACATCACCGGCATTGCCGCATTCCACCACGGCCACGTGGAACTGCCGTGGCAGGCAGATCAGTGCGAGAAAACTGAGCAGCGTCTGCGAGACGAAACCCACCGGCGGCATGCCTTCAAACAAAGTGCGCGCCGACTGCACCACCGACTCGCCGCGATCAGTCAGCCACACGTAGGCAAATACGCCAACCGCGACAATCGCCAACAGCTTGATCATCGATTCCACGGCGATGGCCAGCATCATGCCGTAATGGTGTTCGGTGGCATCCACCTGGCGGGTGCCGAACAGGATGGCGAACAAGGCCATCAGCAGCGCCACGTACAGCGCCGGATCGGTCAGCAAGCCCTTGCCCGCGGCATCGCCGGTCAGCACCTGCAGGCTCATCGCCACGGCCTTGTACTGCAGGGCCAGGTACGGCACGACGCCGATCAACGCGATCAGGGCGACCAGTGCCGCCAGCCGCCGTGAACGGCCGAAGCGCGAGGAGATGAAGTCGGCGATGGAGACCACATTCTCGCTGCGGGCAATCAGCGCCAGCCGTTCGATGATGCGCCAGCCGAAGATCAGCATCAGCAGCGGGCCAAGATAAATAGGCAGGTAGCCGATGCCGTAGCGCACCGCCGAGCCGACCGCACCGTAGAAGGTCCAGGACGAGCAATAGACCGCCAGCGCCAGGCTGTAGACCACCGGCCGCAGCCACGGGCGGTCCGGATACAGCGGACGACGATCACCCCACCACGCCACCCCGAACAGCAGCGCGGCATAGCAGAGTGAGACCAGGAGCAGGATCCAGCTGGAGACCAAGGGTAGTTCCCGTGCGACTTAGCCGGGCCAGTGTAGCCATTCCGCCGGGTTGGGGTTTTTGCTCCCTCCCTTGTGCGCAGCACAGGGGAGGGTTGGGGAGGGGTGCTTTTTGCGGTGGCAGTCGGTTGCTCCTGCCGCTTGGCACGCTCGCACTCTCCGAAGCACAAAGCGTCGAGCTGCGCTCGCCTACCCCTCCCCAGCCCTCCCCTGCACCTGCGGTGCAAGGGAGGGAGCAGATTGCGAGCGCTCGTAGAATGTCCCGGCTGCAGCTGTGCTCCCTCCCTTGTGCACAGCACAGGGGAGGGTTGGGGAGGGGTGCTGTTGGCGATGAAAGTTGGTTGCGCCTTCCGCTCGGCACGCTCGCACTCTCCAAAGCACAAAGCTTCGAGCTGCGCTCGCCTACCCCTCCCCAGCCCTCCCCTGCACCTGCGGTGCATGGGAGGGGGTAGATTGCGAGCGCTCGTAGAACGTCCCGGCTGCAGCTGTGCTCCCTCCCTTGTGCGCAGCACAGGGGAGGGTTGGGGAGGGGTGCTGTTGGTGATGGCAGCTGGTTGCTCCTGCCGCTTGGCACGCTCGCACTCTCCGAAGCACAAAGCGTCGAGCTGCGCTCGCCTACCCCTCCCCAGCCCTCCCCTGCACCTGCGGTGCAAGGGAGGGGGTAGATTGCCTGCGCACAGAGACTTACGTGGAACCAGACTTGGCTCCCCAAACGAACAACGCCCCGGCATTGCCGGGGCGTTGTCGATCAACACTTCACGCTGAACTTACTGCGCCAGTTCAAACCGCACTTCCACGCGGCGGTTCGGCAGCAGGCATTCCAGCAAGGCCGCACGCGGCTTGACGCCGTCGCACCGCTGCACCTGCTGGGTGTCGCCGCGGTACTCGTAGCGGATCCTGTCCGCCGGCACACCACGGCCGACCAGCAACTCACGCACGGTCTTGGCGCGACGCTCGGACAGGGCCTGGTTGTAGTCGAAGCCATGGCCCTGCATGCGGTCGGCATGGCCAACCAGGGTCACGCCAGCCAGCTCGCGCTTTTCGCTGCCGATGGTGGCCAGGGCGCGGTCCACGCTCTCCAGCGAGTAGGTGCGGATGTCCTTGTAGCCGTCGCGGTCGAACTCGAACAGCACGTTGGCGATCAGCGGACCCGGCGCCGGTGCGACCGCCGGGCCAGCCGGATCGACGCCGCACAGGCGCGCTGCGGTTTCGGCTTCGTTGACCAGGTCTTCGGCGATCTGGATGTAGGGCTTGGAGTGGCGCCACTGCTGCTGGTTGAACTCGTTGCCGGCGTGCACCAGCTCCACTTCACCACAGGCCACCTTCTGCGAGGCGCAAGCGAAGCCCGGCGTGCCGTGGATGACCTTCAGGCGCTCCCACAGATCGGCACGCAGGTACTTGGCGCCGTTGACCAGGGCAGTGTCGGTGGGGATCGGCGAGACACCGTTCTCCATGTCCACGATCAGCTTCTCCGACTCGGTCAACGCTTCCTGCGGGAAGGCGCTGCGGTCATTGCGGGTGTATTCGTGGAAGGACACGTCCAGCCAGCACTGCGCCTTGGACAGGTGGTAGTCGCGGATCGGGCGACCGCCATCATTCAATGCCTGGATGCGGCCCTGGGTCGCTTCATACGACTGCAGGTCGGCGTGGATGGCTTCATCGCTGATGCGCTTGGCCTGCGGGTTGAGCTGGGTCTGCTGGGCGCCGGCGGTGCCGGCGACAGCGAAGACGGCAACAGCCAACAAGCTGCGCAGCGGACGGTACTTGGTTTGCATAACGGTCATGGTGTCGTCCTCAGCGGGCCGGGTCGCGGTAGCGGACCGGGTCCCGACGGAAAAGGTCTTCGTCGAACTTGAAGCGCAGGCGCAGGAAGAAGCCCTGCTGCGTGTACTCGTAGCCATTCAGATCACTGTCGCCTTCGAAGCCGGTCCAGTTGTAGCCGGCCGACAGCCACAGGTTCTGCCGCAGCAGGCGGCCAACTTCCATGCCGTAGGCAAACTGGTTGGCGCCGTACTGGCCACGGAAGGTGGAGCCGAGCACGCCGATGTCCCAGTTCTCGGTGATGTCGTACACGACACGACCGGACACCAGCACGGCGTTGAAACTGCTGTTGACGCGGCTGCCATCGCCATAGGCGAACTGGTCGCGTTGCCACTTGCCGGCAATACGGCCAGTCAGCCACCACGGCCGCGACGGATGCCAGTCGGCATGGGTGGAGACGATATGCGCACGGGTGCGGACATCCTGGCTGGTGCCGCTCACCACGTCGCCGTTGAGCAGGGTCAGGCCGCTCTCGTCACGCTCGAGCTTGTACTCGTAGCGCATCAAGGCATTGATCCGGTTGCGGTCGGTGTCGCGGTAGGCCAGGCCGATCTGGAAGCGGTCCTGCAGCACGTCGCCACGTTCTTCGTAGTTGGTGGCCAGCAGGTAGTTGCGGCCCAACAAGGTCCAATCGCGGCTCAGCTTGCGTGCAACCATGAACTGCAACAGCGTGGTCTTGAAGGCCTCATTGCTGTCGGTGGTGCCCGGTACGTCTTCGGAGATGCGGTGTTCGGCACGGATCGCGCCGCGCCACAGCGGGTTGGCACTGTAATCCAGGGCCAGCGCCAGGCCGGTGCTGTCACCGGTATCGCCAGCGACCACGTTGACGCGTTCGATCGAGCTGCTCAGGCGCAGGCCCTTGGCGATATCCCAATTGTTGCGGATACCCGAGGCAGCCTGCACGTCGCGGCCGCTGACCGCATCACGCAGGCGGTATTCGGAGAACGCCTGGGTGTCGCGGATGTAGCTGCTGTCGATACCGAACACCAGCGCATCGGCCTCGCGGTCGGTGGTGGTGATGCCGTAGGCACTGGTCAGGCCGGTCTGCTTCTCGTAGCGGCCATACAGGCGGCTGCGCTCGAAGACCTGGTAGTCCACGCCGGCGGCAACGCGGTTGCGGTCTTCACCGCTGACGCTCTGTTCGTACTCGGCACCGCCGCTGAACTTGTCGTTGAAGCGGTAACCGACGCCGACACGGGCGCTGTCCGATTCCAGCTTGGTGCCAACCGGCAGGTCGCTGGTCATGGTGTCGCCGTTGCTGCCGCTGTTGATCACCATCAGGCCGGTGGCCGGGTCCAGCGCCTGCTGGCCGTAACCCAGCGCGCCGCCACCCGAACCGGTGGCGAAGCCGCCGGTCAGGCCGGACAACTGGCCGTAGCCGGTGCTCGACCACGGCGAGGTGATGCCGATGGTTTCGCGGATGCTGCGCAGGCCGAAGTCCAGGGTCAGGCGCTCGGTGGCAGCGACGCGCACACCGGCACCGCCGGCATCACGCTTGCCGCCATCCGGGTTGCGGTCTTCGCTGCGCAGGGCTTCAACGTACAGCTCCAGGCGCGGACCAACGGCATACGACATGCGGCCGCTGTATTCGCCACGGCCGCCGTACAGCGGCGAGGCCTGGTTGTTGAACTCCGGATCGGTGCGCGCACCGAACAGGCGTGCGTCGAACTTGTCACCGTCGTGGGCGAACTCGACGCGCCAAGCGTCGCCTTCGACCTGGCCGCTGACGTCCTTCAGGCCCTGCGAAGTCACCTGGTTGAGCGAGTTGGTGTTGACCTCGCTCTGGGTGCGGGCGAACTCGGCGACCAGCATGGTGTTCTGGCCAAAGCGGTAGCCCGCGTTGACGCTGCCCATCTTGAACTCGGCATACGGGTTCTGGTCTTCGACCGCCGATGCACCGACTTCCAGCTTGTCGGTCAGCTTGTACTGGCCGTCGGCACCGACCACCCAGAACTTCTCGGTCTGCTGATCGAGTTCATAGGTGATGCGCAGCGAGACCGGGTTCAGGTCGCTGTCGAACGAGGGCAGGAACTGGTTGAGCAGGATGCGGCCGGAGAACGGCTCGAAGCTGTAATCCACCAGCCGTGCCAGCGGCTTGACCGTGACGATGCGCGAAGGCTGGTTGCGGTCACGCACGATCATCTCGACGCGTTCGCTGCCTTCCAGCACCGCGTTGTTGCGCAGTGCGTACGGGCCGCTGCCCTGGCTGCGGAACTCCTCGATGATCTGCCGCAGCGAATCCTCGATGGCGAACACATTGGTACGCACGCGCTCACTTTCAAAGTGCCAGCCCAGGCCGGTCGCGGTGCGGTTATAGGTGCTCAGGCTGCGCTGCGGGATCGGGCCACTGCCGCCAACGCCGCTGCTGGTTGCAAGGTTGTCGCCGGTCTGGAAATCACCGTACAGCAGGTAGCTGCGCTTGTTGTCCACGCGCACGTACAGGCGCTCGGCCGAACGTGCATCGAAGCCACGCAGCGAGGAATCGCCATACACCGGGTAGAACTCTTCCGGCTGGATGTCGCGCAGCAGGCGACCACGCACATCCTTGTCCGAGTCATAGGCGGCGGTGAGCAGGTACTCACCCTTGATCCGACCCTTGACGAAGAACGCGGTGCGCGCCGAGGCGCTGGCCTTGCCGTTGTTGAACTGCTTTTCCCAACGACGGATGTCGCGGTCGAAGGCGTCGTGGTGCTCCACCGGCGAGATCAGGCTGGCGTTGGACTTGTTGCGGAAGTTCAGCACGCCTTCGATCAAGCCGGTGGCGAGCAGCTCGCGCATTTCCGGCAGGAAGCCGATCGTGCCTTCGGCGGTCTGGCCACCAGAGGTGATCCGCAGCAACACATCCTGCGGGTCATGCGGGGCGATCAGGTCGAACTCGGCAACACCGTTCTCCACTTCCACCTGGATACCCGGCATCACCTTGTCGGCGTCGCTGGCACCCGGACCGAATTCATCGGTGCGCGAGCCCGGCAGGCGGATACGGCCGCCGCTGTTCTCGATGGTGACGAAGGACTTGCCGGCCAGCGGCTTGCCGTCGGCGCCGAGCAGATGCACGGTGATGTGCACCGGCGTCTGGCCATCGGCGGGTACGCCATCGCGGTCTACTTCCACCGACACGCGATCGACGCCGGCATTGCGGCTGTAATCCACTTCACCCGAACGTGCAGCCACCACTTCCGGCGGCGTGTCGGTGGTGGTCAGCGAGCGCGGATACAGCGTGGTGCTGTCGCCGATCACCGGGGTGAAGCGGGTGCTGCTGCCCACGTTCTGGGCCAGCACCGGCAGTGAAGCCGTTGCCAACGCGCAGGCCAACAGGCTCACGCGCGGCATCTTGCGCAGGGCGGCGCGGCTCATGGCTGCACCTCCTGCTGGGCCGCCGCAGACGGCGGGTTGGGTCGGGGTTGCACGATCGGTCCCTGGTTGGACGAGTCCGTGGCCTGCTGCGGCGCACGGACCGGCTTGCTGTCAAAGCGCAGCTGCGACTGCCCGGTTTCGGTTTCCGGTGCACGCACCTCACCCTGGGTACGACGTGCCTTCACCTGCTCCAGCAGCGGGTTGGAGCAGCTGCCCTCGACGAAGTCGGCGCGGTGCAACTCACCGTTCTTCAGGTCCAGGAACAGGCTGTCGGCATCACCCAGGTTGCGGTTGCTGCTGGTGGTCAAGCGCGAGCCAACCGGCAGGGTGGACGGATCCACCTTCAAGGTGTGGCTCTGCGGGGTCAGGCCGCAGTAGCTGTACTTGCCTTCGGAATCGGAAATCATCCAGGTGCCGTTGGAGAAGTACATGCGTACGCCCGGGATGCCCAGCTCTTCCTCGTCCTGCACGTGGTTGTTGTTGCAGTCCACGAAGATCTTGCCCAGCACACAGGCTTCCTCGGTGAACACGCCACCGGTGACGCGCACGCGGTACTCGGCTCGGTTGGACGGCACCGAACCCGGTACCGGCGTCAGCGTGCCCGGATCGATACAGCCACCGGTGATCGAGCAGCCATGTGCCTGCGCACGGTTGATGCCATCGCCCTGCTGCGCACCGACGCCGACACGCACACGGTAGGTCAGCACCAGCTGGCCACCGACGGTGATCGGGCCGAGGTTGAAGCCCAGGCGCGGGCCCGGCTTGCCGAACGGATCTTCGACGGCGCGCCCACCGACACGGCCAGTGCCGTCGATGTAGGTGAAGCCACGCGGCAGCGTGTCGACGATGTTGACCGTCGCCATCGCGCTGCCGGCGGTCTGCCGCACGGTGATGGTGTACTGCACGGTGTCACCGATCTCGGCGGTCTGGCGATCACCGGTCTTGGTGATGACCAGGCCGGTGGCTTCGGCCGTATCCAGCGGGATGTGGTTGTGCACCACACCAGCAACGGCGGAACCGGCGAACAGGTTCAACCAGTACTGGGTAGGCGTGCCCACTGCGCCGGACGGAGCACCGGTCTGCGGCTGCACCAGGTGGCTGCTGCCTGCGGAACCGAGCGGCGACAACGAACCGGCCTGTGCCGGAATCAGCGAGGACACGAACTGGTAACCACCTGGCGGGGTGACCGTCAGCTGGAACTCGCAACGTGCCGGCGCGGCCGGACCAAACATGAACTGGTAGTAGCCATTGTTGCCAACCGTCATCGACACCGCATTGCCTTCCACGCGGTAACCACCGGCGCCGGCATTGAGGATGGCGGTACGCGGGTCATAGCCCGTGCACACACCGACCGGGGTGATGGTGACGATGGAACCCGGCACTGGGTTACGGGTAACCGCGTCATACACCACGCCGGACGGATCGACCGGCAGGCTCTGCTGCGGCAGATGCTGGCCGGCTTCAAGCACGACCTGCAGCTGGCTGGTGCCGTTCTCGGTGACACGGCAGGCACTGACGCCGTTGTTGTCGATGGCGCGCGGGCCGTCACAGGCCACGCCCATGCCGCCAACGGTTTCCTGGTTCACCGGCCACGCCCACAACACACCCGAGCTCGGGTCGCGGAACTGGATGTTCCACTTCACGCCCGGCACCACGTCGCCGAAGCGATAGCTGCCGTCGACCGCGGTAACGGTGGACTGCGAGACCTGGCCGGTGACCGAATCGATCAACTCCACGATCCACGACTGCAGGCGTTCGTCGCCCGCATCGAGGAAGGTGTCCTCGCTGCCGACATCGAACCACACGGTGCCGCCAACCGACGCCGACAGCTGCACCTGGTTGGGCACACGGCAGACGTTCTGGGTGATGGCGGTATCGCATACCGGCAGATCGCCGACGTTGCCTTCAAAGGTGTTGCGCTCGGCCACGGTCGGGGTACGGAACTCGTTCTCGCCGCCGCCTTCGATCAGCACGGCGTTGTTGACGGTACCAGCGTTGGCAGCCTCGATGCCGACATTCACACGCACGCTGATGTCCGACAGCGAGGTGGTACCGGCACTGACGACTTCCGAGCTGCGGCACTCGAAGCGGGCATCGCCCACCGCACCGGAACAGGTCCAGTTGTTGCCAGCCGGAACCTCGGCCAGGGTCAGGCCAACCGGCAGACGATCCTTGACGATGTACTCGCCGAAGGACGGCTTCTGCCCGCCGTTGCGCACACGGATGGTGTACGTAGCCACGTTGTTGACGGTGAACTTCACCGTGTTGGATGACTTGCTCACCAGCATGTCCGGCGAATCGCCGATCTCGCCGAAGTTGTTGTCCACCGAGTTGTTGCCCGGCTTCAGCACGATGCCATCGATCTGCGAAGGCACGGTTTCCTTGCCGGTAACCTTGGCGCCGGACTTCACACCGTCGATGCTGCCGGCGGTGGTCAGGCCATTGAGGGTTTCGGCTGGCTGGTTCGGCTCGGTCACGATGTAGGTGCCCGGACGCAGGTTCTGGAACACATAGTGGCCCTGCGCATCGGTGACGCCCTGCACGTTGACCGGGTTGCCCAGGTCGTCGGTGCCGGTCAGCACCACGTCGATCATGGCGTAGCCACCTTCATCGTTCTGCTTGATGCCGTCATCGTTGCTGTCGTTGTAGACGAAGCCGGCAATGCTGCCCACCGGCACTTCACCGAAGTTGTTTTCCTTCGAGGTTTCGTTGACGCCAACCACGATCGTCGAGATCTTCGACGGCGTGGAGCCCGGCGCGGTCGCCGTACCACCGGTGGTGCCCGGCACGGTCTTGCCGTCCAGGGTGCCCGGCGGCTGGTTCGGCTCGGTCACGGTGTAGGTGCCCGGCGGCAGCTCGTCGAAGCTGTAGTTGCCGTCGGCATCGGTGGTCACGGTGGCGGTGATCGGGGTGCCGTCGATCGCGGTGCCTTCCAGCTCCACGATCACGCCGGCGATGCCCTTCTCGCCCGGGTCAACCACACCATCATTGTTGGTGTCTTCCCAGACCTTGCCGCTGATGGCACTGCTGCGCGGGATTTCACCGAACAGGTTGTCCACCGAGGCACTGCCCGGCACCGACAGGTCGATGTCGGCGATCTTGCTCGGCACCGTAGTGACCGGCGTAGCCGTGCCACCGGCGCTGCCGGCCGTGGTGATCCCGTTGGCGGTGCCGGTCGGCTGGGTCGGCTCGGTCAAGGTGTACTTGCCCGGGCGCAGACCTTCGAAGTTGAACTTGCCGTCCTTGTCGGTGGTGGTGCTCAGGCTGACCGGAGCGCCGGTATCGTCGACGCCGCTCAGTTCGATGACTACACCTTCCAAGCCGGCTTCGGTAGCGCCAAGCATGGCGCCGTCATTGTTGACGTCGAGGAACACCGCGCCGGAGATCGACACCTGCAGCACTTCGCCGAAGTTGTTCTTCTCGGACACGCCGCCCGCCGCCAGTGCAATTGCGCTGATGGCGCTGGGCACGGTCGCAACCGGCGTCACCACACCACCGGTGCTGCCGGCGGTGGTGATGCCGTTGATGGTCGGCGCACCGTTGTAGCTCGGCTGTGCCGCCTGCTGGGTCACCACATAGGTGCCGGCCAGCAGATCCTGGAACACGTAGTTACCGTTGGCGTCGGTCGTCGCCTTCAGCGTGTCCTGGCCAAGCACGTTCTTGACGCTGACCGGCAACGACACTTCCACGTTGGGCAAACCCGGTTCGCCGGCGTCCTGGACACCATTGTTGTTGCTGTCCAGATAGACCACGCCCGACAGCACTGCGGCGATTTCGCCGAAGTTGTTGCCGCTGGAGCCGGTCGACGGCAGGTTGGTGATGAGGATGACGTTCGGCGTGCCGGTGTTGACCGTGCCGTTTTCCTTGCCATCGCCAAGATCAGCCGGCTGCGTCTCGGTGACGCGGTAGTTCTTGCCGGTCACCGCTTCCGGGTAGGTGTAGTGACCGTTGCTGTCGGTGACGATGGCCGGACCCGGCACCTTCACCCAGTTGCCCGGGCCGTCTTCCACTTCCACGGTGAGGCTGATGTTCGGGATACCCGGTTCACCAGCATCCTGCGTGCCATCGTTGTTGCGGTCGATGTAGATCGTGCCGCTGATCGGTGCATTGGCCAGCTCGCCGAACAGATAGCCGCTGGCGTTCTGGCCGGCATCCAGGCCGATCCCACTGATGACATTGGCTACCGCATTGCTGCCCGCCGTGGTCGCATTGCCCACGGTGTGCTTGCCGTCGATGTAGGCGGTCGGCTGGGTCTCGGTGATGGTGTAGGTACCCTGCAGCAGGTCGCCGAAGCTGTACTCGCCAGCGGCATTGGTGACGACGGTGCGCGGGGTGATCACCTTGCCGGTGCTGTCGGTGCCGGTCAGGGTCAGCGTGACCCCGGCAATGGCTTTTTCGCCAGCATCCTTGTTGCCGTTGTTGTTGTTGGCCGCAGTGCCCGAGAAATCCTCGTAGACATAGCCAGCCAGTGCGCCAAGCTTTTCACCGTAGTTGTTACCGCTGGAACCACTCGGCGACAACGCGGTGATGGTGATCTCGTTGGCCGGATGTTCCTTGCCCGGCGCATAGCCGTTGGGCTGGGTTTCCCTGACCACATAGTTCACGCCGCTGGGCAGGTCGGCAAACGCGTAGTTGCCCTGCGCATCGGTCACGGTACGGTCGATCTCGGTGACGCCATCGGCTGCATACAGCACGATCTCGACGCCAACGATGCCACCGTTGGCAGCGGAGTTCTCGCTGCCTGCATCGGCGGCGTCAAAGCTGCCGTTGTCGTTGCGGTCCACGTATACCGTGCCGCTGATGGCCGCGACCAGGATCTCACCGAAGTTGTTGAGCAGCGAGTTCTTGCCTGCCGGCAGCACGATGCCGGAAATCTTCGACGGTGCCTCGGTGACAGTGCCCACGGTGACTGAATCGATGTTGCCAGCAGTGGTCTTGCCGTTGTGCGTGGTCACGCCGTTATACGTCGGCTGCGCCAGCTGCTCGGTGACTGCATAGGTATCGGCCAGCAGGTCCGCGAAGCGGTAGCGGCCGTCGGCATCGGTGGTAGCCACCGTCACCAGCGCTTGGCCCAGTGCATTGGTGGTAGCCGTTGCAGCCGACAAGGTCACCTGCACGCCCGGCAAGCCCGGCTCACCGGCGTCCTGCACACCGTTGTTGTTGCTGTCCAGATAGACCACGCCGGAAACCGCCGCGGCAACTTCACCGAAGTTGTTGTTGCTCGAGCCGGTTGCCGGAATCGCGCCGGTTTCGATGACGCTGTTGCCAGTGGTACCTGCCGGGCCGTTTTCCTTGCCATTGGCAATGCCGGCAGGCTGGGTCTCGGTCAGGCGGTATTCCTTGCCGATCAGTGCATCAGCGTAGCTGTAGGCACCCTGGCTGTCGGTGGTGAGCGTCGTAACCGATACCCAGTTGCCAAGGTCATCCTTGACTTCAAGGGTGACGACAACATTCTCGATGCCCGGTTCGGTAGCGGCCTTTGCACCATCATCATTGCGGTCAAGATAGACCACGCCAGCGATGGTGGTCTTCAGGTTCTCGCCGAAATTGAACTCGGTGCCGTTGCCGGCAACCAGCTTGATGCCGGCGATCTCGTCCTGGTCCGTTACACCACCTGCATTGGCGGTGATGGTGCAGGTACCCAGCGGGCACGGCACGTTGTTGATGCGTCCAAGGTTGACCGCGTCGGCCAGGTTGACCAAGCCAGCCGGGGTAGTCGGCAGCGGTTCGCGCAGACGGTAGGTCTTGCCAGCGCTCAGGCCAACGAACTCGTAGAAACCCTGCGCATTGGTGAAGGCGGTCAGGCTGCGGTTGGTCTCGACTTCAAGCAGTTCAACCTTCGCACCCGAGATTCCAACATCGGAGGCGGTACGGGTCTTGCTGTTGTCCTGGTCAACATAGACGTAGCCGGACAGCTTGCGCTCCGCCGGTTCCGGGAAGTCGAACTGCACGCCATTGGCGTTCGTACCCAACACCACGCCGCTGATCACGCTGGTGGTTGCGGTGTTGGTAACGATGTAGGTGCCGCTTACACCGGTGCTGGTGCCATTACGCACGGTACGCGGCGTGTTCGGCTGCGGAACGCCATTGGTCGGATATGCCGCAGGCTGGGTCTGGGTGATCGTGTAGCCACTGGCATCGGATGGCGCCAGATGGTCGAACAGGTAGTCACCGTTGGCGGCGGTGGTGAACTCGCGGTTCACCACGTTGCCGTACAGATCGGTACCGGTCAGGGTGAGCTTGACGCCACCGATGCCGTTGTCACCCGCATCCACGTCGCCATTGTCGTTGGCGTCCTGGAATACGCGGCCGCCAATCCGGGCGTTGGTCACCTGCGTGGTGGAGCTCTTTTCGTTGTTGCCCGGAACCAGGTCGATCGAGGTCGGCTCGTCATTCTCGTCGCGACCCGGCTCGATGTTGGCCTTGTTGGTGTGGTTGACCGGCGCATAGCCACCGGTGAACACGCCCGGCACGGTGCGCGCCCACAAGGTCAGCGTCAAGGTATTGGCCGCACCCACCGGGAAGCTTCCGCCCAGGTCGCAGGTGATTGCCTGTTGTTGGCCGAGCGCGGTGATCGCGGTCGGGCCGGCGGACAGGTAGCAGACGTTGTCGGTACCGACAGCAGGCTTGCTGGTTGCAACCGTCACCGCCTGCGAAAGCGTGGCAGCGCTGCCCGCATCCACCACGAAGGTCAGCGGATGGCTGGCGTCGCGCACCCACTCAAAGCCCTGCGGCAGCGTGTCGGTGACGCGCATCTTTTCGACGCGGCTGCCCGCGGCGTTGCGAACGACGATCGAGTACTGGATCGGCTGGCCGACATTCACCGGACCGGTGGTCACCGTGGTCTTGCTCACGACCTCCAGATCGGCCGCCGGGAACACCACGTCGTTGACCTGCTCAAGGTTGTTGCCGGCGTCGGTTGCGTCCGCGCTGCACTTGCCCTGGGTTTCGTAGTTTTCGGTTTCGTCGCCGCATGCATAGGCAAGATTGGTGAACAACACCGGCTTGCTGGAATCACCGACGACATTGAACACCACGTCGAAGGCGACCATCTGCATCTTGTCCAGCGTGTTCAGCGCCGGGTTGGTGTGCAATTTGCAGACCAGCTCGACACCCTGCTGCGCGCAGCTGACGGGGGCGTTGGTCTTGTAGGTATAGCCACTCACCGGCGTACCGGAGTTGACGTTCTCCACCGATTCAAAACTGGCGGTGAAGCCGGCCGGCACCGTGAACCGATCACGGATCTCGACGTTCTCCGCCTGCGACGGCCCCAGGTTGAAAGTGCTCATGCGGTAACGCAGCTTGTCGCCGGTCACGAAGTTGGAGCGGCCAGCCGGATAGATCTGGGTCTTCTTCTGCTGTAGATCGATGGTCGGAACCTTGACGTCGAACGTCACCTTTCCGCTGTTGTTACTGTCCGACGCAGCGTCATTGCAGCTGGTCGAAGACTCTGGCAGCCACTGGCAGATGCCGCCGTTGGAGCTGACCACGGCTTCGTTGGTGACACCCGCATAGACCACGCCACCAGCGGCAACCGACAGGTTGGCCGGCTTCTTGACGCGGGCATTGATGGTGACCGTCTCGGTGGTCTGCGAGGCGATGGTGCCGACACTGTTGATGCAGGAAATTGCACCCGTCGTGTAATTGCTGGCGGCACAGTTGAGCTTGCTACCCGAAGGCACGGTCACGCTGATGATTTCGTAGGCGATATCGGTCGACGTCGCAGTGCCGGTTGGCAGCGTGTCGGTGATGACGAAGTCATTCAGCGGCGCCACGTCCGGGCCGTGATTGCGTGCGGTCAAGGTGAAGCTGATTGGCTCGCCGATCAGCACCGAGCCACTCGGGGTGACCGTCTTGCTGGTCATCCGGTAATCGGTACGCGGCAGCACTTTCACCGCAGCCGAGTCGGAGAGGTTGTTGTCGGCACGCAACGACGTCAGCACCGCATTGGGCGAGGTCAAGCTGGCGGTATTGGTCAACACGGCAGCGCCTGCCGTGGAGGCAAGTTCACGCTTCACCGCCAGCACTACTTCAATCTGCGTGCCCGGCGTGACATTGGTGAACACACAGGTCTGGCCACCGCTACCCACTGCAAGCACAGGGCAGTTGGTCCCGGCGAGACCGGTGACTACGGTGTTTGAAAGGACCGAAACCTGGCTCTTGAAGGCAGTTGTATTGAGCACCCCCGGCACGTTGTCGGTCAGGTTCAAGGTCGGGATGGTCTTCTGGTTGGACTTGACCGCGGTTGTCGGCGTCGACACCACGATCTTCCAGTACACCGTCTCGGCATTGGCTTGCAGGGTCGGTGCGTTGGCAACCTCATCGATCCAGGTGGCGTTGTCCACCGAGGAGAACTTCTCGATATTGACCCAGGCGGTATCGTTGATCACGTCGGTCAGGTTGAGGCCTGCACCCGCATTGGCACAGTCGTTGGTTGCGTTGCGGTCGGCAGGCAGCGCGGCATTGGCCGGATTGATGCCCAGCTGGGTCAGGGCGGTGCTGCCCGCGCAGGCACGATTGGACAGATTCAGCTGGCCGACCACTGCGGTGGCCTTGGTTTCGAACGTCAACACCGTACTGGTGCCACGCACCAGGGTGCCGGTCCCAGTGGTTTTGCAGGCCACCTGCGTGGTGAGGGCGGCATTGACGCCTGCCGGCGGCGTGACGCCACGTGCAACCGTGCATTCCCATCCGGGGCTGACATTGGCCAAGCCATTGAGGCCATGGCTTGCGTCCATCTCTTCGGGCCGCATGTAATCAACTGCCCACAGCGGGTTGCTTGGCGTGTACTGCGCGTCGCTGGTGCTGTCCGTGCCGTTGCTGATGGTCAACGTAGTGGTGATCGGGGCACCCGGGCTGATCGGGCCAGAACCAGGACTCTTCGTTTTGCCCAAGCGGATATCGGTGTAAGGCTCGTTGATCTGGTACGGCGCAAGAACGCTGTTGTTGCCTTCGTTCCAGTCCTTCAACGCAGCCGGCGGGGTAACCACGACCGGGAAGCGGCCATCGCTGCCGGTCGCGGGTGTGGTCACCGGAATGGTGAAGTCCGCCTTGCTGCCGGACGCAACCACGCCCGCATCGCAGGTCACCAGGGTGCCCGGATACGTCACTCCATTGACGACCAGTTGCTCGGCCGGCTCCGCCGCACAACCAGCGGGCAGGGTACCGATGATGAAACCGTCGGGGATGATGGTGCTGACCTTGCCGCCAGTGGTGCTGGTCTGCGGGCCATTGTTCTGGTACGTCAGTACCAGGTTCTGCACGGTGTTTACTTCAATCGGCGAGCCCGGGAAGCTGACCTTGGCTTCGATATCGGTGCCCAGCACGATGTTGTAACTGGCGCTGCCCGAATTGTCGTTCGGGTCGGCATCGAAGTAACTTTCGTTCTGGGTGGCGATGGTGGCGTTGTTGGTATGCGTACCCAAGCCATTGGTGCGCATCTCCACACGGATCTTGGCGGCATTGAACTGCGCTGCCGTCATCGGCCCACTGTAGGTGCAGCTGAAACTGCGGGTGCTGTTGGCCGAGGCAACGGTGTCGCAGACCGGGTTGCTGCCACCAGGCGTCGGCGTGATCGCCGTCACCACGTTGTTCACGTCGCTGGGCAGCTGATCGGTGACCACGATCCTGGCGCCAGCCGGCAGATTGCTGCCGCCTGCGGCGATCCGCGGATCCAGCTCGAACACAGCGATGCCGCCGGTAGCGCCCTGGCCGTTGTCCGGCGAAACCAGGGTCTTTGCGACCTGCAGGTTGCCGGTCTCACGGACAGTGGTGGTACCGGTGGCCGGCGTTGGGCTGTTGCTGGAAAGCGCGGTGAGGTTGAAGCTGCCCAGCTCGCTGGCGCGGATGGTGAAGCCGACCGAGCCAGAGGGTGCATTGCTCGTGGTACCCGGCGCAACCGGGCAGCTCACCGTGCGCGTAGCCGCGACATAGGTGCAGTCGTTGGGGCCTGGTGCTGCCGGCGGCACGAAGCTCACCGATGCGGGAAGCACCACGTTGATGTTGGTGACCCCGGCATCGGTTGCGGTACGCATCCAACTGACGGTCAACGGGGTGTCGATCGACTGTCCCATGTTGGTCGGCAGGTTCACGTTCTGCGGAATCACCGTCGCCAGCGCTGTCGCCGGCAACAAGCAGGTCAATGCCAAGGAGGCCGCAATGCGGGCCAGGCGTGTACGCCAATTGCCGGCACCCGCTTTGAAGGTGGGTGCAACGGAACCATCGACGGCCATGTCTTGCTCAATTTGGTTGTTCACCGGCAAACCTCTTGCAAACGGCGCACGCACAGCCCGCCCGTCCAGCTGGCAGCCTGGAAATGCTCGTTTTCGTGAAAAGCAGTCCGCCCCAAAAACGGACCGCCGGATCAGCACCGACAGGTGCTTGGAATGGCGGCGATTCTTACGATGCGTGCACGGCTATTCAGTTCCGCTCTCTGACGGAAACTCTCACTTGCTCGCCTTGCGGACCTGCGTGATTGCGCCTCACGGCGCTATCACTTTGATTTCACGAGGTATTTACTTCAGCCGACGCTCACTAATGTGAAACAGTGCACCTTCAAGTCAATGAACTGTCGCTAAACAAAAAAGTGTGACCTACACCGTCAAACGGTAGCCGGCACCCCGAACTGCGCGAACTGGCAGGGTACAGCCGGTGGCGGACTGCACACGATTGCGCAATCGATGTACCAGCACCTCAATCCGATGCGGATCAAAGCTCCAGGGCTGGTCGGTGAGGGCTGCGATCAGGCGTTCGCGGGCCACCGTTTCGGCCGGCGAGGCGAACAGCAAACTGAGAAATGCGCGTTCGGCCTCGGTCAGCGCCAGCACCTGTGCATTGGGCCCACGCAGGTCCCAACCGTCGGATTCCAGCCCCCAGCAGGGGTCATTGCCAGAGCCGCCATTCTCCAGCAGCTGCGCCGCTTCACCGGGCAGGCGCCGGCGCAGGCTGTACAGCTTGGCAGCCAGGAATTCCGGCTCGGGCCGGTGCGGCAGGCAGGCATCGGCGCCGGCCCAGAGGCCTTCGGCGATCAGATGGGGGGTAAGCGGATCGACCAGCAGGACCACGCCCAGGTCGTCTCGACGGCGTAGATGCTCGACCGTCTCGACCATGCCGGCGCGGACCCGGGTGGTGTCGATCACGACGATGTCGCAGGGCACGATCACCAGCTCGCGGTACAGCGCCTCGACGCTGTCCAGGGCCTGGATCTGCGCGCCATACGGCAACAGCGGTTGCAGCAGCTCCAGGTTTCCAACAATCCAGATACGCAGTGGCGCCAAGGCCGTGGGATTGGCTGCGCCCATGGGCGCAATGTTCAGATCCGATGCCACACACTCTCCCTGTCGGGCGTCAGTAGACAGCCCACCTATTCTCGGGATTTTAGCCTAGCGTAATGTCAGTTATCGCGGAAACCGGGTACACAGCGTTTTGTCCATGGAATGAGCGGCACTTCCGTGCCGCCCATTCAGTGCCGTTTATTCGGCAGGCACGCCCATTTCCTGCAGCAATGCGGGGGCCGGGTAGACCTTGGCCAACAGCCAACGCAGATAGCGCATATCCACGTGCACGGCACGCTTGTAGCGCGGGTCGAACCACCAGCTGGCGCTGACCGACTCCCAGTTGGAGTCGAAGTTCAGGCCGATCAACTCGCCCTTGGCATTGAGCACCGGTGAGCCGGAGTTGCCGCCGGTGGTATCCAGGTTGGTCAGGAAGTTGACCGTCTGCGTCTTCAACGCCGGATCGGCGGTACTGCCGAAATCACCCTTGGCAATTGCCGCCAACAGCGGCTTTGGCGCATCGAACGGCACCGTATTGGTGTTCTTCTCGACGATGCCGGCCACCGTGGTCACCGGCGAATAGCTGACCGCATCACGCGGATGCAGCGCTTCGACCTTGCCATAGCTGATGCGCAGGGTGCTGTTGGCATCCGGGTACACCGCCCTGCCCTGGCTTGCACGCCAGGCGAACAGTGCCTGCATGTAGGACGGGCGCAGGCGCAGCTGCTCGCCCGCGCGTTCCTTGCTGTCGCGCTCGGCATTGAGCTGTGCCACCACCAGTGCCGAGGCCACCGATACCAGCGGATCGGCCTCGATGAAACCGCCCTTGCGTGCGGCCTCGAAGCGCGACAGGCGCTGCGCTTCGTCACCAAGCTTGGTCTGTGCGTACAGCTCGTCCAGATGCTTGGTCAGCTCCGCCGGTGTGCGCCCGAACAGGTTGTCGTAATGCGCGTCGCGCTGCGCATCGGGCAGTTGCTGGTAGCGGCTCAGCAACGCGGTGAGCAGTGCTTTCTCAACCGTCGGGTCGTAGCGGCGCTGTACCTGCTTGAGCACACCTTCAATCAAGGCCTGGTCGCGCTGCTGATAACCGGCTTCGCGCTCGGCATCGGGCTTGAGCGACTCCACCCGCAGGCGCTCCAGCAGCAGCGCCGAACGCAGCAGCTGGGTCTGGCTGGACATCAAGGAGACCAGGAACTCGCTGCTGCCAACCGCGCTGTCTGCGGCCAGCGACGCAAACAGCGCATCGATATCAGCCTTGTACTTGCCATCGGCGCTGGCCAGCATGGCCTGTTCGTCCTGCGCACGCTGGGTCTTGGCATCGCTGCGCAGCAGGCCTTCCAGCTCACCGGCGGCACGCTTGCGGTTGTTCTTCAACGACTGCAGCTGCGAGGCATAGCGCGTGCGTGCATCGGCATTGCCCTTGCCCTGTGCTTCGATGACGTCGATCAGCTGCTGGAACACTTCCACGCGGCGCGGCAGCACGGTATCGATCTGGTTGGCGAACTCGGCGGCGGTGCGCAGGCGATAGGTGGTGCCGGGGTAACCGGCCAACATCGCGTAATCACCTTCCTTCGGGCCATCCAGCGACATTTTCAGGTGTGCCGGCGGCTGGTAGGGAACGTTGTCCTTGCTGTACGGCGCCGGCTTGCCATCCTTGCCCACGTAGGCACGCAGCAGGGTGAAATCACCGGTGTGGCGCGGCCACATGAAATTGTCGATTTCATCGCCGTAATTGCCGATCGCACGCGGCGGCGCATAGACCAGACGGATGTCGGTCAGCTCCAGCTGGCGGATGCGGTAGAAGTCGCTGCCGTAATACATGTTGGCCACCGAGCAACGCACGCCGCCTTCGGCCTCGCAGTCGGCGACGATGCGCTTGCGCGCGCTTTCCACCGCGTCGTAGTAACCACGACCGGTCTTGCCACGCGCGTCTTTCAACACCTCGTCGGTGACCTTGTCGAAGCCGACCGTCACCAGCACCCGGTAATCGGGATTGGCTGCGCGCTCGTCGTCGCGGCTCTGGGCGATGAAGCCGTCATCGATGAAGTTGTGTTCCTTGCTGGCGTTGTACTGGATGACGCCATAGGCCACGTGGTGATTGGTCAGCAGCAGGCCCTGGTCGGAGACGAACGAGCCGGTGCCGCCACCCACGCGCACCACCGCGCTCAACGGCGGTGCGGTGACGTCAGCCAGCTGCTTGGGATCACCTTTGAAGCCGGCCTCCTTCAGCGTCCTGGCCAATTCCGGCAGCTGCGTGGGCATCCACATGCCTTCGTTGGCGTGGGCGGCAACAGCAGCCAGGCTCATGCCCAGCGCCAGCGCGGCGGTAAGCGGTTTACGCGTCATCGGAACTCCAGCGGATTACATAACAGCCGCCGACAGTAGCGGTGCCAGCAGAAGGCGGCAACCGCCAGCAGTCACGTTGATTCGCCAACGCTTGTGGGAGCGGCGTGAGCCGCGAAGCCGGTGCAGCATGACTTCGCGACAACGCTGATCTTCGGCTTGGCAAATGCGCAATTGACTACGGATGGAGCGGTGGCTTCGCGGCTTACGCCGCGCCTACAACGCTCCACCTGTGCTACTCAGCGCTCCTTGCGCCAGTTCACCGAGCCGCGGTTTTCCACCGTGGACGATTCCACTTCGATGTCGAAGCCGCGCCGCAGCAGGTACTTCAGGGTCAGCACCGAGCCGCTGCCGATCAGCGAGACGCCGTAGCCGATGTAGAGCTTGGGCGTGATGTACTTGCCCACGCCGATCACCGAACCACCCAGCGCGCGTGATTGGCTGACGCCTGCATCATCGAGGCCGAGCTTGGCACCCACCTGTGCGGCAAGCAGGCCGGTACCGGCCGACAATGCCGCCGATGCCGCGTTGACCTGCTGCGCCTGGTCGCTACTGGCCATGCTCAGGCTGCGGCCCAGCACCAGATACGCGAGCGATTCGGATTGCGACATCGCCGGTTCCGACCACACGTCCACCCTGGGCTGCTGCGCGCGGCCGGTGACGTGGATGCCGGCGGTGACATCACCAATCGCACGCTGCGCCTTGATGTTGATGCGCGGGTCGGAGACCACGCCGTAGTTCCACAGCAGCTGGCCGTCGGTGATGGTCAGGTCCTGGCCATAGGCCTTGTAGCGGCCACTGACCTCCAGCCCACCATTTGCGGTCATCTCGCGACCCGGACGCGCACGCACCTGCATTTTGCCAGTCAGCGCACCCTTCAGACCGAAGCCGCTCATCTTGACCTTGTCGCCCAGGCTGACGGTCAGGTCCATGTCCAGTGGCGACGACGGGCCTTCTTCCGGGTCGACCGGGTCCAGCACCACGATGTCTTCCGACACCGACGTACCGCGATCAAGGCGTTCCAGGTCCAGGTCGGCCTCGGGCACATGCACGCTGCCGCGCAGCTCCATCGCGGTGCCGGCCAGGGTGAAGTCCAGGTCCGGGTTGGCCACCACGCGCAGTTCACTGGTGTTTGCCAGCAGCACCTTGTCGCCGTGGATATGCAGCTGCAAGGGCTGCGCGTCACCGAACCAGGACAGGCCGCCATCCACCTGCAGCGTGCCTTCGCCACCGGTCTTGGTCGAGGCGCTGATGCGCGCCGAGCCATCGGGCTGGGCGACGAAGCTGCCCTTGCCTTCGCTCAGGATCAGGCCCAGCGCCGGGAACTCACCGGTGAAGTTGCTGAGCTTGGCGTCGCCGCCCAGGGTCGGCTGCGAGCGCGTGCCGCGCAGGCTGACGTGGCCTTCGATCAGGCCTTGCGGCCGCACCAGATCCGGCGAGAACAGCTCCAGCCAGTACAGCCGCGCGATGTTCATGTACAGCTCGCCGGTCAGCGCCGCGTTCGGCTCCCAGCCGGTCTGTACCTTGGCATCGATGAAGCCGTCGCCCTGGAAACCAACACCGAGGTAGCCCTTGATGCTGTTGGGCAACATGTCGACGTTGAGCGAGAAATGGTCGTAGCGAACCAGCTCGCCGCGGGCGTTGTCGCCGAGGCGGATGCCACCTTCGGCCGAGGCGACCTTGAAGGCACCTTCCCAGGCATTGCCACGCGGGCGGATGTTGCCGTCCAGGGTGATCTCGCCGCGCAGGTACATGCGGCGGCCTTCGTTGGGCGGCAGCCATGGCTGCACCAACGCCAGCGGCAAGGCATCACCGCGCAGCTGCAGGCCTTCGCGCGGCCAGTTGGCGGCGATGCACAGGGCGCCGCCGGTCTCCGAGCCCAGGCAGGCGTCGGACAGGGTGAAGTTGCTGCCCTGCACATTGAACGCAGCGGCTTGCCGCAGCTGCCATGGCGCGCCCTTGACCGGCGCGATCCGCAGCGAGGCCAGCTCGCCGCGCCATGCCTGTCCCTGCTGGCGCACGCTGCCACTCAACGCCAACGCGCCCATCTCATTGCGGGTATCGGCGTCCAGCTGCAGGTTCTGCACGCTGCCGCGCGCGTTGATGTTGACCTGGTCCAGCAACATGCCGACTTCCACCGCGCTGCCGTGGATCTCCAGCGCACCATTGCTGCCCTGCCACGGCAGGCGGCCATTGATGCTGATCTGCTGCGCCTTCCAGTCGTCCCATTGCAGGCCGTTGCCGCGCAGGTCGGCGCTGATGTCCGGTTGGCTCGGGGTGCCGCGCAGCTGCAGGGTGCCGGCCAGGCTGCCGGTGCCACCGGGCAGCAGGTCGGACAGATGCAGTGGCTGCAGCCGCGCATCCACATCCAGGCGATCACCGACCTTGCCTTTTGCCTCGATCTGGCTGTCGCCCATCACCAGCCGCACATTGCCCTCGCCCTGGGTGCCCTGCAGCGCGAGCTTGGCGCGTGCATCGACGCGACGCCCGCGCAGCATGCCGTTGATCTGCGGCACATCCAGCGTGGCCTCGAAGCGCATGTCGCTGCTACCGGCCACGGCCGGCAGCTGCTTGCCCTTGGAGGCCAGCGTGCCGGACAGATTGCCTTCCCAACCCGGTGCGAAGTAGCCGGGATCGAACTTGGACAGGTTTGCATCCACATCCCAGGCCAGGGTCGGTGCCCATGCTGCCGAACCCTTCAGTTCCAGCGCACCGCCGGGCGTGGTCGCCTTGAGTCGTTCGATATGCGCCTGCTGGTCGTTGCCGCGCACGTCGAAATCGAGATTGGCGTCCTGTGCTTCGCGCGCCACATCGGCCTTGCCGACCGCCGCCCAGTTCTTCAGGTTGCCGGCCACGCCCAGACGCGCTTCCTTCAGGTGCAGCGGTACCGGCGTGGTGTCGGGCGAACTCGGATCTGGCTCGGGCACATAGGTGAGCTGGTTGGCGACCACCGCGAAGCGGAAGCCCGGATTCTGCGTATCGGTGAAATCAGCCGTGCCCTGCAGGCGCACGCTGCCACCGAAGGCTTCGGCAACCAGCGGCGAAACCGTCAGCACCTGCTTTTCGATGGCGATGTTGGAGGGTGCCAACACCAGCTCGTTCTCGCCCTGGCGCACGCGGCCCTGCAGCTGCGCCTGGCCACCACGTCCACGTGCGGTGAAATCCAATGCCAGCGGCGCCGGTGCCTCGGCCAGGAATTGCGCCGGCACCAACTGACCGATATCCAGCTGCTCGCTGCGCGCGGCCACGTTCCAGACCGGATCGTTGCGGCCGTCAAGAATGAAGCTGACATGCAGCGGCTTGGGCGCGTAGCCGGCCACTGCAACTTCCATATGGGCCAGATCACCGCGTGCGACCAGACCCAGACGCGCGGCTGGCTGGCCTGGACGTGGCGGCATCAGCGCGCGCACGGTCAGATCAGTGGCGTAGTCCTTGCGTGGCAGGTAATGGCCATCGATGCGGAAGTCACCGAGGTTGCTGTTGACCTTGATCTGGGTGGCGGTGAATTCGCCATCGGCGGCTTCAAGCCCGCCGCGGACTTTGGTGATGTCGATGATCGGCTGCTGCAGCTGGGTGATGCGCAGGCCATCGATGACGATGGTGTCGGCCTGCAAGGCCAACGGCAAGTCGATGGCCGGCAATACATCCGGCCAGTTGGGCAGCTCGAACGGCGTATCTTCCGATGGCCCCAGCTCCAGCGTGGCATCGGTGATGCGCAGCGCATCCAGCCGCAGCTTGCGGCCGAGCAAGGGACGGATATCCGGATCCAGATAGGCCTGGCCGGCGGTGAAATGCAGCTCGTTGTAGCGGAAATCCAGGTCGTGCAGGACCAAGGGCCCGGCCAGCGGGCCGTCAGCCTTGCTCCAGGTCAGCGATGAACCAGCGGGCAGGCGCGCCACCACCTGCGCCAGCAACACCTCGCGGCCGGCCACGGTCTGCAGCAGCCAGTACAGCGCGAACAGGCCCAGCAACACCAGCACGGTGATGGTGATGCCACTGCGCACCGCCAGCTTGCGCAACCGCGCCCTGCGCTTGGCGCGCAGCTCGGCGATGCGGGCTTCGCGTTCTTCCGGGGTTACTTCATCGGGGCGTGTACTCACAGGTCAGCTCCGATGTTCAGATACAGCTGGAACTGCGAATCCGGGTTGTTCAAACCGTGCGCGATATCAATGCGCACCGGGCCCACCGGCGACTTCCAGCGCACGCCGAAACCCACGCCGGTATGCAGGTCGATGTTGTTGTCGAAGGCGCTGCCGGTGTCCACGAACACCGCACCGCCCCACGGGCCACCACCGAAGTAATGCTCATACTCGACCGAACCGACCACCAGGTTTTTCGCGCCCAAGGCGAACTTGTCCGGCGGCGGTGTGCGTGGGCCGACTTCGCGGAAGGCATAGCCTCGGATGGAGCGGTCACCACCGGCGAAGTAACGCAGGCTGGGTGGCATCGCGACCAGATCGCTGGTCCAGGTGGTGCCGGCCTGGCCGCGCAGGATCAGGCGATCGGCATCACCCACCGGGATATACCAACGCACGGTGGCATCAGCCTGGATGAAGCTGGTATCCGAACCCGCACCTTCGATGCCGCCGCGCATGGTGGCGTTGCCGCTCAGGCCACGGCGCGGGAAGCTCTTGTCATCGACATCGACGTAGTCGGCGGTGAGCTGCGGGTAGACCAGCGTCGAGTAGTTGTAGACCGCTGCATTGAACTCATCGCCGGAGCTGTAACGCCAGCGCTCGCGCAAGGCATTCATCGAGACGATGGCGGTCCAGTGCTCGTTGATCTCACCGCTGCGGCTGGCGATCAGCTTGACGTTGCGCAGGTCGATGTAATCGGTCTGCTCGTCGTAGGCACTGACCGCGTAGCTGTACCAACCGTCCAGCCAGCGGAAACCCGGCACCCGGTAGCTGGTGATGAAGCTCTTGCGCTTCTGCGCGTAGTCCAGCTGGGTAGTGAGCTTGTGGCCACGCCGGTTGACGTAGCGGCGCTCGACGCCGCCACGCACACCGGGGCCGCTCTCGCTGCCGTAGCTCAGGCCAGCGGTATAGATGGTGCGCTTGGCGCGGGTCAGCTTGACGTTGACCGGCACCTCGCCATTGTCGTCGGCGTTTTCCGGGTGCGGCTGGATGTCGATGACGCTGAAGTAATCAAGCTTGGTCAGCGACTCGCGCAGGCGATCAAGCTTGCCTTCGTGCCAGTAGCTGCCCTGCTCCCAATACACCAGCGGCTCGAACAGGCCCGGGCGGAAGTAATCCTGCTCGAAGGTGATCGGCCCCATGTTGTAGCGGCGGCCGCTGTCCCAGGTGAGGAAAATGTCGGCCGCATTCTCGGCACGGGTCACTTCCACCTTGCGCTGGGTGAAATCCGCATCGAAGTAGCCACGCTCGGCCAGGCGCCGGGTGATGGTGATCTTGCTGGCCTCGTAGCTGACCGAATCGAAGACTTCGCCGGTCTTGGGATGGAAGGCCTCGATGTCGTCCTGCAGGTAGGTGTCGCGCGAGGCCGGGCCGGTGATGGCCAGTTCCTGGGTGCGGACCTTGATCTGCTCGCCCTTGTCGACCTGGATCGTCACCTGCAGGGTGTCGCCGCTACGCGGCGCTTCCACGGTGATCTTCGGGTTGTAGAAACCGAACGGCTCCAGCGCCGTACGCGTCTGCCGCTCGGCCTGTGACAGCAGGTATTCCAGCCGCGACTCGCCCTGCACCTTGCCGACCGCGTCGTAGACCGACAGCGAGGACTCGATGTTTTCGATGATTTCGGCGTCATCACCCTTGTCCAGACCCTTGATCTGGACCTTTTCGATGGTGCCGCGGGCATGGGCAAGGGGAACTGCTGCCAGCGACGCCAGGAACAGAAGAAGCGGGGTGATTCGAGATAGCTGCATGCGCGTCAGCATACCGGTCCGAACATGACCAGCAAAATCACACGGCCGTCATGAAGCTGCCTACGGTAGTGCCGAGCCATGCTCGGCAGAGGCCGTACCGGGAATGCCTCGGCCGAGCATGGCTCGGCACTACATTCGATTCGTTCGCCTCCACCATGCTGTACGGACCATCACGCCGTGTTGACGGGTGCAGTTAAATTATCGTGAAACGCCCAGCCGCTCCGGTTCCTAGAACACGTGGTGATGCTGTCCCGGGTTAATGCGCTGCCAGCAAGGAGCGGCCGGTTGACTGGGTCCAGGAACTTCCACGAGTCCAGGTACCCACGATGAAACGACAACTCCTCAGCGCGGCGGTCTGCACGGTGATTGCCGCTTACTCCCCCCTTTCCTTCGCCCAATCCCAGAGCGAGGCAGACAAGAGAAACGTCGAAACCCTCGACAAGATCACCGTCACCGGCTCCCTGATCCCGCAGGTGCAGGTCGAAACGGCCACCCCGATCACCTCGATCACCGCCCAGGACATCCAGAAGCAGGGCTTCAAGGATGTCTACGAAGTCCTGCGCTCGCAGCCACTGGCCACCGGCGCGGTACAGGACAGCCAGTTCTCCGGCGGCTTCACCTCGGCGGCCAAACCCATCAGCCTGCTCGGCCTGGACCCGGGCTTCACCCTGGTGTTGATCGACGGCAGGCCGATGGCGGACTACCCGCTGCTCTACAACGGCCAGAGCAACTTCGTCGACCTGGCCAGCATCCCCACCTCGATGGTCGAGCGCATCGACATCGCCCCGGGTAACCAGTCGTCGATCTATGGTTCCAGCGCGATCGCTGGCGTGGTCAACATCATCCTCAAGAAGCAGCTGGATGGCACCGAGATGAGCTTCCGCATCGGCGGCTACGATGGCGGCGGTGGCAGCAACCAGCGCTTCCAGCTGACCAGTGGCCACAGCTGGGGCGACCTCGACCTGACCGCCGGCCTGCAGCTGAGCAACCAGGACCCGATCTACGGCTTCAACCGCAAGGATTTCGATTCCACCAACGACAACCCCGACGTCGCCGCGCGTTACGGCAGCCGCACCTTCGTGCACAACAGCAGCAGCGGCGCCTATATCGACCCGGGTGCAGCAGCCTGCGCACCGCTGGCTGGCCTGTTCGGGGGCACCACCTTCTATGACACCCGCCCTGGCCGCGGCAACTACTGCGGCAGCCGTTACGAGCCGGGTTACTCGACCATCCTCAACAAGGAACGCAGCGCCTCGGGCTATGCCAACCTGAATTACGCGGTCAACGAGACCACCGACCTCTACGCCACCTTGCTGATGAACCGCACCAAGAACGAGAGCAACTCCGGCTCCCGCTTCTGGCAACCGTCGCTGGACACCAGTGGCTACATCTTCAACAACCTGACCGGCGACCTGGAGAGTTACCAGCGCATCTTCTCGCCGGAGGAAACCGGTGACCTCAACTTCAACAACGAGCGCCAGACCGCCGACTCCTACAACGTCGCGCTTGGCATCAAGGGCGCGGTGGGCCAGTCGAACTGGGACTACAACGCTTACTACGCCCGCTCCGAGTACCACATCGACAGCCGCCAGTGGTGGCCGTTGAAGGACAAGATGGAAGACTTCTTCCGCGAGCACTTCCTCGGCCCGCAGCTGGGTGATTACTACGGTTATCCGATCTACGAGCCGAACGATGCCGGCTTCTACCAGGCGCTGACGCCGGAGCAGTACCGCAGCTTCCAGGGCGAGATCCGCACCAAGTCCAAGACCTGGACGCAGAACGTCAACCTGCAGTTCACCAACACCTCGCTGTTCACCCTGCCCGCCGGTGATGTCGGCTTCGCCGGCGTGCTGCAGGCCGGCCAGCAATCCTGGAGCAACCCCACCGACTCGCGCGTGGTCAGCGACCAGTTCTGGGGCCTGAGCGGCACCCAGGGCAAGGGCAAGCGCGACAACTGGGCGGCAGCGGTGGAACTGCGCGTGCCGATCTTCAGCAAGCTCACCGCCAGCCTGTCCGGGCGCTACGACGATTACAAGAACGATGGCGGCGGCAGTGATTCACGTGCCACCTGGAAAGCCGCGCTGGAGTTCCGGCCTATCGATTCGCTGCTGTTCCGCGGCAACTACGCCACCGCGTTCAAGTCACCGGACATGGCCTACGTCTTTGCCGGCGACAGCGGCTTCTACACCTTCGTGCCGGACTACTACCGCTGCGCCACCGAGCAACCCGGCGTCCCGATCAGCCAGTGCACGCTCAACGACGAACAGGTGCGCGGCTCCCGCTCCGGCAATGGCGACCTGAAGTCGATCACCGCCAAGTCCTGGGGCGGTGGCGTGGTCTGGTCGCCCAACAGCAGCTTCACGGTCAGCGCCGATTACTACCGGATCAAGATCGACAACAAGGTCGCCGACCTCGACCTGGACCTGCTGCTGCGCAATGAATCGGCATGCCGTCAGGGCCAGCTGGATGCCAGCTCGCCGACCTGCGTCGATGCCCTGCAGCGCATTGGACGTGCTGGCCCGAACGCACCGCAACCGAACCAGATCAACACGGTGGCGGTGAACCCGATCAACGTCGCCAAGGAGGATGTCAGCGGCGTCACCGCCAACCTGGACTACCGCTGGGCCACCGACAGCTGGGGCAGCTTCATGCTGGGTGCGCGCTACAACGTCACCCTCAAGCATGAGAGCCAGCAGTATCCGGAGGACCCGGTGATCGACCTGCTGCGCGATCCGTATTACTCCTCCGAGTTCAAGAACATCTTCAGCGGCACCCTGGGCTGGCAGATGGGCGACTGGACCACGACGCTGTATGGCATCCGCTACGGGCGCACGCCGAACTTCGCCGCCCAGGACACCACCGAGGGCTATGCAGCCGATGACGCAGGCAAGGTCAAGGCCTGGACCACCTTCAACCTGACCGTGGACTACGCGGTAACCGATGATGTCTCGTTGAGCGTCACCGCCAACAACCTCACCGGCGAGCGACCGCCGCGTGATCGTACCTATACCACCTACCCGTACTACAACGTCTTCAACTACAACGGCTACGGCCGCTCCTACATGCTGGAGATGAACTGGCGCTTCGGCCGCGCCCAGTAAACAGGATGCAAAGGCAATGAACGGGAGCGGCCAAGGCCGCTCCCGTTTTATCTGCTGCCCTGCAGGCGCTCACGCAGCGGCGCGAGCTCAGTGGCATAGCGCCGCCATTCGTCGATGTTGCGTGCGTGTACCGGCTCGCGTACCTGCACGCTGCTGAGGGTGGCAGTCGCGGCCGCATTGCGGGTCAGGTCACTGCCGCCGCTTTCCGCGGCAAGCCCGCAGCGTTGCAGCACCTGCGCCAGTGCCGCATCGGGATCGTGCACCATCGCTTCGTAGTCGATCTCCAGCACACGCCCTGGCAGATGCTGCTGCCAGGCCTGCATCAGCTGCGTATGCGCTGCGTGGTGCGCAGCCAGGGCCTCAAGCTCATAGCTGTAAGCATAGGAGTCACCGAACATGGCGCGGTAGTTGGAAAAGCACACCGCCATGGGATCGCGCCTGACGTAGACGATCACCGCCTTCGGCAGTGCGTGCGCGATCGGGCCTGCCAGCAGGTAATTTGGCGGCAGCTTGTCGATGAAACGGCGTTGTCCGGCCAGGCGCCAACGCGTCTGCCGCAGATAACCTTCTCCGACGGCAGCGTAATCCAGCGTTGGCAGCGCCTGCAGCAATGCAGGGTCGAGCAGCGCGCGGCCAGCCTGATCGGCGGCCAATCGCAATTGCTGGGCAAAATCGCCAAGCTCACCGGCAGACGCTACCTGCGAATGATTGCCGAGCATGCGTTCAAGCACCGTGGTGCCCGAACGCGGCATGCCGATGATGAAGATCGGCTGTGCGCCGTCCTCCTCATCGGCCGCTTCGACGGGCGCGAAGGTCCCCGCTGCCGCCAGCCGGGCCATCGCCTCATGCTGTGCGTTATCGGCAAGACGATCGTGGCGCAGGCGCCGCCACATCGTGGCATTGCCTTGCCGCAGCGCATCCCATGCCGCGGCGAAATCACCGATATCCTCCAGTTCCTTGTACAGCGCGAACCACAGTGCTGCGAAGTCTTCGCTGTCCGCCGCCGTTGCCTGCAGCTGCCTGCGCAGGCCGTCGACATGATTGTCGTCCGTACGCCAGCGGCGCAGGCGTGCACGGGTCAGCGCGGCTCGGCCGTGGCTGGGATTCAGCTGCAGGCAATGTGTGAGCGCCTGCTCGGCCGCTTCCAGCTCACCGTTGAACTGCAGCTGCACGCCAAGGAAGTAATGGAAATCGGGACTGTCGAATCCCACCGCCGCCGCACGCTGCATCAATTGCAGGGCATCGGCATGCAGCCCAAGTGATTGCAGCACGTGGGCCAGGGCCGCCAGCGTCGGGCTGTCATTGCATTGGGCCACGCAGGCATTGCGCATCAACCGCGCCACGCCTTCGCTGTCGCCGACGCGCAACAAGGCCTGGGCGACACGCAGCAGCAGCGCCGGGTCGCGGTAGTCCAGGCCGGCAGCCTGCTGCAACTGTTGCACGGCCTCGCGCAGCCGGCCCTGCGCCAATACGGTGCCGGCCAGCATCACCCGCGCATAGGCGTGCGCGGGTTGCTGATCCACCACGGCACGCAGCTGCCGCTGCGCCTCCGGGATGTCGCGCCGGGCCAGAGCGGCCTGTGCGGACTGCCAGGAGGCGCTGGTATCCATGCCTCAGCTGGACAGGTGTTCGATCGCGGCGACGCTGCCGAGGCGGTCGCCCAGCGTGCGCAGCAGCGCCAGCCGGTTGCCACGCAGGGCCAGGTCGTCAGCGTTGACCATCACCGCGTCGAAGAACGCGTCTACCTGCGGGCGCAGGCGGGCCAGGCGGCCGAGCACGGCCACGTAGTCCTTGTGCGCCAGCGCGGTGCCGGTGTCGTCGATGGCAGCGGTGACCGCTTCGGCCAGTTCGCTCTCGGCCGGTTCACGCAGCAGTGCCGAGTCGATCATGCCCGGGATCTCGCCGTCGGCCTTGCGCAGGATGTTGCGGATGCGCTTGTTGGCCGCGGCCAGTGCCTCGGCTTCCGGCAGCTGGGCAAAGGTGCCGATGGCATCGATGCGGCGGTCGAAGTCGTACAGCGATGCCGGCTTCAGTTCGGCGACGGCGTTGAAGTGGGTGGCCGGTACGCCCTTGTCGGCGTAATAACCCTTCAGGCGGTCGATGATGAAGTCGTAGAGGTCAAGCCCAAGCGTTTCGGTATTGAGATCGGCACTCGGTTGGACCCCAGCAGGCAACCCCTTGATAGACGACGACAACAGCGCGCGCAGATCCAGATCAAAACCCGACTCGATGATGCTGCGGGCCAGACCCAAGGCATTACGACGCAGCGCGAACGGGTCCTTGTTGCCGGTCGGCTTCAGGCCTGCGGCAAAGCCACCGGCCAGCGTGTCCAGGCGCTCGGCAATCGCCAGCACCTTGCCCAGCGGCGACAAGGCGATGTCATCGGCGGCAAAGCGCGGCTGGTAGCTCTCGTCGATGGCCAGCGCCACCGACGGTGATTCGCCACCGGCAACGGCGTAGTGACGGCCAGCAATACCCTGCAGTTCCGGGAACTCATTGACCATGCGCGACTGCAGGTCGTTCTTGGCCAGCTCGGCGGCACGCTTGGCCTGCACCGGATCGGCACCCACCTGCGGCGCGATGATCTGCGCCAGCGCGCTGACCCGCTGCACCTTGTCGGCGACGCTGCCCAGCTTGGCCTGGTAGGTGACGGTCTTCAGGCCATCGCCCATGCCGACCAGACCCTGCTTGAGGTCTTCGTCGAAGAAGAACTTGGCGTCGGAGAAGCGCGGGCGGATGACGCGCTCGTAGCCCTTGGAAACCTCGGCCACGTCCTTGGATTCGATGTTGGCAATACCGATGAACTTCTCGGTCAGCTTGCCGCCGCCGTCGAGCACCGGGAAGAACTTCTGGTTGATCTCCATGGTCTCGATCAACGCTTCCTGCGGCACGGCCAGGAATTCGCGCTCGAAACTGCACAGCACCGCCGCCGGCCATTCGACCAGGTTGACCACCTGTTCCAGGTTGTCGTCGGTGATGCGGGCCACGCCGCCAGCCTGTGCGGCTGCGGCATTGACCTCGGCGACGATGCGCTCGCGGCGCGCGTCGGCATCGACCAGCACGTTGGCGGCCTTCAGCGATTCAACATAGTCGGCCGGGTTGCTCAGCCACACCTGCTTGTCGGCCATGAAACGGTGGCCACGGCTGAAGCGGTCGGAGGTCAGGCCCAGCAGCTCGGCCGGCACGATGTCGTTGCCGTGCAGCAGCACCAGCCAATGCACCGGACGGGCGAAGGCGTATTCGTGGCTGCCCCAGCGCATCGGCTTGGGGATGGGCATGGCGGCGATGGCTTCGCGCAGGATCTCCGGCAGCAGGCTGGCGGTCTGCGCGCCCGGGGTCACCGAACGCAGCACGAAACGCTCACCCTTGGCGTCGGTGGTGCGATCCAGCGCGGTCCAGTCGATGCCGGCCTTGGCGGCGAAGCCCTGCAGCGCCTTGGTCGGCTCGCCATTGGCGTCCAGCGCGATGTTCAGGTACGGGCCGAACACTTCCGAGTGCTGCTCGGGCTGTTCGGTCTCCACGCCCGGCAACAGCACGGCGAGGCGACGCGGGGTCGACAGCGGCTTGGCATCGCCGCGCTCGAAAGCCACACCACGCTTGGCCAGGCCGTCGATCACGCCATCGAAGAAGGCCTGCGCCAGGCCCGGCAGCGCCTTGACCGGCAATTCTTCCACGCCCAGTTCGATCAGCAGCGGCTGCATGCTCATGCCTGCACCTCCTTGGCTGCGACCGCTTCGATGCGCTTGGCCTCGTACAGCTTGGCCACCGCCTGTGCCAGCGCGCGCACGCGCAGGATGTAACGCTGGCGCTCGGTCACCGAGATGGCGCGGCGTGCGTCGAGCAGGTTGAACGAATGCGACGCCTTGCAGACCTGTTCATAGGCCGGGAGCGGCAGGCCGGCTTCCACCAGCTTCTGTGCTTCCTTCTCGCAGGCGTCGAAGCGATGGAACATTTCTTCCACGTCGGCGTACTCGAAGTTGTAGGTGCTCTGTTCCACCTCGTTCTGGTGGTAGACATCGCCATAGGTGACCGGGGTGCCGTCCGGACCGTAGGTCCAGATCAGGTCGTAGACGTTGTCGCAGTTCTGCAGGTACATGCAGAGCCGCTCCAGCCCGTAGGTGATCTCACCCAGCACCGGCTTGCACTCCAGGCCGCCGGCCTGCTGGAAGTAGGTGAACTGGGTGACTTCCATGCCGTTGAGCCAGATTTCCCAGCCCAGGCCCCAGGCGCCCAGGGTCGGCGATTCCCAGTTGTCCTCGACGAAGCGCAGGTCGTGCACCAGCGGGTCGATGCCCAGCGCCTTGAGCGAATCCAGGTACAGCTGCTGGATGTTGTCCGGGCTCGGCTTCATCGCCACCTGGTACTGGTAGTAGCGCTGCAGGCGGTTGGGGTTCTCGCCGTAGCGGCCGTCGGTGGGACGGCGCGAGGGCTGCACGTAGGCGGCATTCCAGCTTTCCGGGCCGATCGAGCGCAGGAAGGTGGCCGGGTGGAAGGTGCCGGCACCGACCTCCAGGTCCAGCGGCTGGATCAAGACACAGCCCTGTTTCGCCCAGAAATCATTGAGGGTCTGGATCAGTCCCTGGAAGGTAATCGAAACGGGGGGAGTCGCGGACATGCTGCCTGAGCCGTACGTAAGGGGTGCGTTAGTATAGCGACCGACCGCGCGATGGCCGCGCCAGCAAGGGGTTTGGGGTGGAAAACGCTGCTGTGGAAGGGATTCAGGCACCGTCACCGCAGGTGGCTATCGCCCCGGGAAGGCTGCAGTTTTCCAACGTCGCCAGCGCCCTGCTGGCCGACGGCCTGGTGGCCGCGCACGACCAGGAACGGATCCGTTTCTCCGCCCAGGGCGCGCGCAATGCCAGTGAAGTGCACCCGCTGGTACTGCTGGCCAACCTGAAACTGGCCTCGGCCGCTGGCGCTGGCGAACTCGGCCTGGAGCGCCTGACCGAATGGCTGGCCGCACGCACCCAGACCCGCTACCTGCGCATCGACCCGACCCGCGTGGACGTGGCCGGTGCCACCGCGGTGGTCTCGCATGCCTATGCGCGCCGCCACCGCATCCTGCCGCTGGGCGTGGACAGCGAACGCGTGCTGGTGGCCACCAGCGAGCCGATGGCGCGCGAGTGGCTACCCGACCTGCAGCACCTGACCCGTCGCCGCATCGACATGGTGCTGGTCAATCCGCTGGACCTGCACCGTTATTCGATGGAGTTCTTCGGCGTCACACGTTCCGTACGCGGCGCACGCAGCGACGCCCGCGACAACAGCAACGGCGTCGCCCCGCCCAGCTTCGAGCAGCTGGTCGAACTGGGCAGCGCCGGTGACGTCAACGCCGACGACCACCATGTGGTCAGCATCGTCGACTGGCTGCTGCAGTACGCCTACGAACAGCGCGCCAGCGACATCCACATGGAGCCGCGCCGCGACAAGGGCCGCATCCGCTTCCGCATCGATGGCGTGCTGCACAAGGTGTTCGAGCTGCCGCCATCGGTGATGACCGCGGTGGTCAGCCGGGTCAAGGTGCTCGGCCGCATGGACCTGGCCGAGCGCCGGCGCCCGCAGGACGGCCGCATCAAGACCCGTTCGCCGGGCGGGCGCGAGGTCGAAATGCGCCTGTCGACCATGCCCACCGCGTTCGGCGAGAAGTGCGTGATGCGTATCTTCGACCCGGACTCGGCCTTCAAGAGCATCGAGCAGCTGGGTTTCAGCCCGGAAGAGGCCGCTGGCTGGAACGAGCTGGTGGCACGCCCGCACGGCATCGTGCTGGTCACCGGCCCGACCGGCTCCGGCAAGACCACCACCCTGTACTCCACGCTCAAACGCCTGGCCACGCCGGACGTGAACGTCTGCACGGTGGAAGACCCGATCGAAATGATCGCGCCCGAGTTCAACCAGATGCAGGTGCAGGTCAACATCGACCTGGACTTCGCCTCCGGCGTGCGCACCCTGCTGCGCCAGGACCCGGACATCATCATGATCGGCGAAATCCGTGACCTGGAAACCGCGCAGATGGCGGTGCAGGCCTCGCTGACCGGTCACCTGGTGCTGTCCACCCTGCATACCAACGATGCACCCTCGGCGATCACCCGCCTGCTCGACCTGGGCGTACCGCATTACCTGATCGCCTCCACCGTCAACGGCGTGCTGGCGCAGCGCCTGGTGCGCACACTGTGCCCGCACTGCAAGGCGCCAGACACGCTGACGGACGCCGATTGGGCACCGCTGCGTCATGCCCATGAAGCATTACCAGATGTGGTCACGACATATGCGCCGGTCGGTTGCCTGGAGTGCCGGCGCACCGGTTACATGGGGCGGATCGGCCTGTATGAGCTGCTACCACTGGGTTCGCGGCTTCGCGCCCTAATCACCCGCGACATGGATCTGGCCGGATTCAGCAAGGCCGCGGCGGCCGACGGACTGCGCACCCTGCGCCGCACCGGGCTTGAAAAGGTGGCCGCAGGGCTGACTACAATCGAGGAAGTCCTGTCAGTACTGCCGCCGCCGGAATGAAGTCCCAGCCGTTCTTGATCGTTGAAACCGGGCAACCGTTCCCGACCCTGCGTCGTTATGGGCGTTTCCCGCACTGGATCCGCGTTGCCGCCGGGCTGGAAGAAGCCGACACCGTGGTGGTCAACGTCGAGCGCGGTGAGCAGTTGCCCGAACGTACCGATTTCGCCGCCACGATCGTGACCGGCTCGGCCGCCTTCGTCACTGACCGCGCCGACTGGAGCGAGCGCAGCGCCGACTGGCTGCGCGACGCCGCCCACGCCGGCATGCCGCTGCTGGGCATCTGCTACGGCCATCAGCTGCTCGCCCATGCATTGGGCGGGGAAGTGGCCTACAACCCGGCCGGGCGCGAGTCCGGCACCATCCAGCTGGAACTGGAGGCCCCGGCCTCGGCCGATCCGCTGTTCGCCGGCCTGCCGGCCAGCTTCCCGGCCCACGCCACCCACCTGCAGACGGTATTGCGCGCGCCCGAAGGCGCCACCGTGCTGGCCCGCTCGGTGCAGGACAACTGCCACGCCTTCCGCTGGGGCGAGCAGGCCTGGGGCCTGCAGTTCCATCCCGAGTTCGCCACCCATCACATGCGTGGCTACGTCCGCGCCCGCGCCGACTGCATCGCCCGCCATGGCGGCTGCGCCCGCAGCGTCGCCCGCGAGGTCACCGCCGCGCCACTGGCCCGGCAGTTGCTGCGCCGCTTCGTGCGCCACGTACGCCGCGAAACGCACTGAACCTGCGCTTGCTTTGTAGGAGCGGCGTCAGCCGCGAAGCCGGCAATGCAGCAATTACGTTCATGTCCGCAATCTGAGGATTCGTGGGCTTCGCGGCTGACGCCGCTCCTACAAAGGCCGAAAGGCCAGCCCCATGTAGTGCCGAGCCATGCTCGGCAGAGGCCTTCCCGGCAACCCAGCCTGTAGTGCCGAGCCATGCTCGGCAAGAGGCCTTCCCGGCAAAGCCCCTGCCGAGCATGGCTCGGCACTACCAACAACACCCCTCCCCAGCCCTCCCCTTCGCTTCGCGAAAGGGAGGGAGCAAACCCCGCCGTTACTTTGTCCTCATAAACCCGACCCAGGTTTCAGGCGATAATCCGCACAGCGCCGGCGTGTTGCCCGCGCACTCCCCCGCTTCGGAATTGCAATGAGCGAGATTCGCAAGGTACCGGCCTCTGCCGGTGCGGAATGGCTGCTGACCGGTTTTGGCCTGCTCAAGCGCGCGCCACTGGCGCTGGGTTCGCTGGGCATCCTGTGGGGCGTCGGTACCTCGCTGGTGCTGTCGCTGTCGATGCTGGTGCCGGCACTGGGCACCGTGGTGCAGCTGCTGCTGCTGTTGGCCGGCCCGTTGTTCATGGGTGGCATGTTGTGGGCGATCCGCGAGGTCGACCAGGGCCGCACTGCCAAGCCTGCGCACCTGCTGCAGGGCGTACAGGAAGGACGCGCGCCACATCTGCTGGTCGCCCTGCTGCCGCAATTGATTGCTGCCCTGCTGCTGGGCACCTTGCTGCTGGTGCTGGTTGGCACCGACGGCCTGCAACAGCTGTCGGTGGTGATGGTCAAGCTCAACGAGCTCAGCCAATCCGGCGCACAGCCGGACCCGGCGCAGATCGAGGCACTGGTGGCGACGCTGCCGGCCGGGCGCATCCTGCTGTGGCTGCTGCTGCTGATCGCCAGCTTTGTCGCGCTGACACTTGCCCTGTTCGTGATGCCGCCACAGGTGATGTTCGAGCGCTCCGGTGGCATGCACGCGCTGCGCGAAAGCCTGCGCGCCAGCATCCACAACCTGCCGGCCATGCTGGTGTTCTTCGTGCTGGCCTTCATCGCCATCTTCGCGATCTATTTCGCGGTGATCATCGTGGCGCTGTTCATCGGCCTGATTGCCGGCCAGGGCGCCGCCATGGCGATCGCCCAACTGCTGCTGATGGCGATCCTGATGCCGGTGTTTGCAGGTGCCGTGTATGCGGCCTGGAAGCAGATGCTGGCGCCGACCGATGCCAGCGGCACCATCCCGCCGCCGGTAAACAGCGGCCACGTGTTCGAAGCCTGATCCAGGCTGTCACGTCGCTTGCCAGGAGGCCGCGCAGAGATGCGCGGCCTTTTCGTTTCAAACGGTTTCGCGGCTGCGCTTGGTCAGGTACATGGCCTGGTCGGCCGCGTGCAGCAGGGCATCCACTTCGGCGCCATCGGCGGGGTAGGCGGCAAGGCCGATGCTGGCACCGATGCTCAGGGTGAGCTGCTCGCCGTCGCGCTGGTAGTGCATGGGTGCCAGCAGCGATTCGCTCACCCGCTCCATCAGACGATGGGCATCGTTGATGTCGTCGAGCTCCTCCAGCACCAGCGCGAACTCGTCACCGCCGAGCCTGGCGACGGTGTCGTTCTCGCGCAGCGCGCCGCGCAGCCGTGTGGCCAGCTCGATCAACACCGCATCGCCGGCACCGTGGCCCCAGGTGTCGTTGACCGCCTTGAAGCGGTCCACGTCCACGTACACCAGCGCGAACATGCCACCGTGGCGCTGGGCGCGGTGGTGGGCGCTCTCCAGCCGGTCCATGAACAAGGCGCGGTTGGGCAGGCCGGTGAGCATGTCGTGCATGGCCAGATGACGCATTTCCTGCTCCATCTGCTTGCGCTGCTCGACTTCGATCTCCAGCTGGCGGTTGCGCTCGGACAGCTCGCTCAGCGCATCACGCAGCGCCACCCGGTGCCGGTACAGCTCCAGGAACACCTGCACCTTGGACAGCAGCATGGTGGCTTCCAGCGGCTTGGCCATGTAGTCGACCGCGCCGAAACCATAGCCCTTGAGCCGGTGCACGTCGTCGGCATAGGTCGCGGTGACGAAGATGATCGGGGTCTGGCGGGTGGATTCTTCCTGCGACAGGATCTCGGCCACTTCAAAGCCGTTGATGTCCGGCATGTAGACGTCGAGCAGCACCAGCGCGAACTCATCGTCCAACGTGGCCTTCAGCGCATCGTTGCCCGAGGCCGCCTCGACCACTTCCACGTCGAGCTTGGCCAACACCCTGCGGATCACCAGCAGGTTGGCGGGGTTGTCATCCACGGCCAGAATCTTGGGCCGCTGTACTACGGCCGGCTTGGTCACGAGCATATTGCTTCCAGCAAAAAGGGAATTTCGGCTAACGGCAGGCAGTAGTCGGCGCCGGCGCGCTCCAGTGCAGCCGCGGGCATCATAGCCACTTGTGCCGTTTCCGGATCCTGAACAATCAGCGTGCCACCGGAGCGCCGTATCCGCGCGCAGCCATCTGCACCATCGGAATTCGCCCCGGTCATCAACACCGCCACTACCTGCTCGCGCCAGACCTCGGCTGCAGATTCAAACAGAACATCGATGGAAGGGCGTGAAAACGCCACCCGCGGGTCGATGCTGAGGGCAAAACGGCCGTTGCGTTCGATCAGCAGGTGGTAGCCGGAAGGGGCCACATAGACCCGCCCCGGCTCGGGCAGCTGGCGCTCCTCGGCCTCCTGTACCGGCAGGCCGCTGCGGCTGGCCAGCAGCTCGCAGAACACCCGCATATCCTCCGATCCGCTGTGGCAGACCACCACCATCGGCACCGGCAACGGCCCCGACAGTCCACCCAGCAACTGATGCAGGGCGGCCAGCCCGCCGGCCGAGCATCCCACCACTACCGCCTGTGGAGGCTGCCCGGACGCGGTTTTCACAGGAGCCCACCTGCGTTGCGGTAGAGCCGCAGTTCGGCATCCAGCGGCACGAAGTCGCGGGCGCTGGGGGCGAAGCGGATCGACTCGCGGTTGCCCAGGCAGAGGAAGCCGCCGCGGCTCAGGCTGTTGCGGAACAGGCCCAGCACCCGATCCTGCAATGCGTCGGAGAAATAGATCAGCACATTGCGGCACAGGATCAGCTGGGCCTCGGTGAACACGCCATCGCAGACCAGGTTGTGGTTGGCGAAGGTGACGCGTTCCTTGAGCCGCTCGTCCAGCTTCATGAAGTCGTAGCGGGCATGGTAGTAGTCGGACAGCGTATGGCGGCCACCGGCGGCCAGGTAGTTCTCCGAGTACAGCCGCGCATCGCGGATCGGGAAGATGCCTTCCTGCGCCTTGGCCAGGGCTTCATCGCTGAAGTCGGTGGCGTAGATCTGGCAGCGCTCGTACAGCCCGGCTTCCTTCAGCAGGATGGCCAGCGAATACACCTCCTGCCCATGCGCGCAGCCGGCCTGCCAGATATTGATCTGCGGGTATGACGCCAGGACCGGGAACACCTCGTCACGCAGCTTGCGGAACACCGCCGGGTTGCGAAACATCTCCGACACCGGCACCGACAACTTGGCGATGACCTGCGGCACCATGTCGTCGTCACGCAGAACGCGTGCACTCAGCTCGCTGACGTTGGGCAGGTTCAATGCATGCGCCAAGGCCAGCACGCGCCGCTTCAACGAGGACGGCGCGTAACCGGTGAAGTCATAGCCATGCCGGCGCGACATCGCCGCGACGAAGGCATCGACCTCGATATCGTCGATGTCATCGCGCTGCGCCTGCAGCGTGCGCGGCCCTACTTTTGCAGCCATACGCGCATCATCGACAACAGCTTGTCCAGGTCCACCGGTTTGGTGAGGTAGTCATTGGCGCCTGCATCCAGGCACTTGTCGCGATCGCCGTGCATCGCCTTGGCGGTGACGGCGATGATCGGCAGGTTGCTCCATTGCGGCAGCTTGCGGATCTCGCGGGTGGTCTCGTAGCCATCCATGCCCGGCATCATGATGTCCATCAGCACCAGCTCGATGGACGGGTTTTCCTGCAGCTGCTGCAGTGCCTTGTAGCCGTCCTGCGCCATCGACACATTCACCCCGCGCGCGCGCAGCGACTTGGACAGGGCAAACAGATTGCGCATGTCATCGTCGACCAGCAGCACCTGGCGGCCACCGAGGTTGTTGTCATCGGCGGGCGTGGCATTGGCGCCACGCGATCCGATGCTGTGCAGGAACAGGCTCACTTCATCGAGCAGGCGTTCTGGCGAACGCTGGCCCTTTATCACGATGCTGTCGGTGTACTGGCGCAGCTTCAGGCTGTCTTCGCGGCTCAGGTCCTGGCCGGAATAGATCACCACCGGCGGCACCGCCACCAACGTTGCCGCTTTCTCCAGGAACTCGATGCCGGAGATGCCGCCGAGGTTGAGGTCCAGCACGATGCAGTCGTAGCTATGCGTGGCGATACGCTCCAGCGCTTCCTCGCCGGAAGCCACCTGGTCGATCTCGACGTTGTCGGCCTGCAGCAGGCGGGTGAGCGCCAGCCGCGAATCCGGGTCGTCGTCCACCAGCAGCAACTTGCGCACGATCTTGCCAGCCACATCCAGCAGGTGATCGAAGGCCGTAACCAGCGCCTTGCGATCCACCGGCTTGGTCAGGTAACCGACGGCCCCCAGGGCAACGCCCTTGGCCGCTTCGTCCACGGCGGAAATGAAGTGCACCGGGATGGCCGCGGTGACCGGGTCATGCTTGAGGTGCTGCAGCACCGACCAACCGTCCATGCCCGGCAGCATCACGTCCAGCAGGATGCCGGTGGGGCGGTAACGACGCGCCAGCTCCAGGCCACTCTCGCCATCGGCGGCGGCAAGCGCGCGGTGGCCCTTGCGGCGGATCAGGTCGACCAGGATGCGGGCGAAGGCCGGATCATCTTCCACCGTGAGGATCACCGTCTCGCCAGCGGCAATGGCGTGGCGATCATCAGGAATCCAATCAATCAACTGCGCGGTGGCGACACGTGCCGGCCCCGGCGTGGGTGCTGGCCGCTGCTCGATGGCGGCCTGGGTCGCGGCCATGGCGCTGTTGATGCCGGCCGACAGCAGCGGCAACACCAGGCTGAAGCTGCTGCCCTTGCCCTGCTCGCTGTCCACCACCAACTGGCCGCCCAGCAACTGCGCCAGGCGGCGTGCGATCGCCAGGCCAAGGCCGCTGCCACCGTAATGGCGGCTGGTGCTGGAATCGACCTGCTCGAAGGCTTCGAAGATCGAGTCCAGGCGATCTTCGGGAATACCGATGCCGGTATCGCGCACGGTCAATGCCACGTGCTGCTCGTCGGCGGCGGCGCCGATGCGGGTCAGCATCGCGGTATCCGCCAGCGCCACACGCAGCGTCACCGAGCCTTCGCGGGTGAACTTGAAGGCGTTGCCGAGCAGGTTGTTGAGCACCTGCTGCAGCTTGGAGCGGTCGGTGATCAGCGCGTCCGGCATCGACGGATCGACGTCGATGGCGAACTCCAGCCGGTTCTCCATCGCCATATGGCGGAAGTGGCGGGTGACCTCGCGGGTGATCGCATCGATCTTCACCTCTTCGCGATGCACATCCATCTTGCCGGCCTCGATCTTGGACAGGTCGAGGATGTCGTTGATCAAGCGCAGCAGGTTGGAACCGGAGTCGTGGATGACCGCCGCAGCCTCCACTTCCTCCACGTCCAGGTGGCCGCTCTCGTTCTCGGCCAGCTCCTTGGACAGGATCAGCAAGCTGTTGAGCGGCGTGCGCAGCTCATGCGACATGTTGGCCAGGAAGTCGGTCTTGTACTGGCTGGCGCGCGCCAGTTCCTGCGCCTTGAACTCGGTCTCGCGCTGCAATACCTGCAGCACGTCCTTCTGTTCGTTGAGCACTTCGGTCTTCTGCCGCAGTTCTTCGTTGGAGGCCTGCAGCTCCTCGGCCTGCACGCGCAGCTCTTCCTCGGAAGCGGACAGACGCTGGGCCTGTTCCTCCAGCTCCACCGTCTTGCCCTGCAATTCTTCGTTGGTGGCGCGCAGTTCTTCTTCCTGCGTCTGCAATGCCAGCTGCGAGCGCTGCAGCTCTTCGGCCTGGGCGCGGGTGTGGTCCAGCAGCAGTTGGGTTTCGTCGGCGCGGCGGATGTTGTCCAGACCAAGCGCCACGGTCGGCAGCACGCTGTCGATGAAGGCTTCCTGGGTGGCGCTGAAATGACCAAAGGTGCCGAACTCGAACACACCCAGCAGGCGACCCTTGAGCAGCAGTGGCACCGCCACCAGATGGCGCGGCTGTGCCTCACCCAGGGCCGAATGCACGCCGAAGAATTCGTCGGGCACCTGCTGCACGCTGATGCGCTTGCGCTCCAGCGCCGCCTGCCCGATCAGGCCGTCGCCCAGCCCGTACTGCAGGCCGAGGTGCTTGCGCCGCTGGAAACCGTAGCTGCCCTGCAGTTGCAGCTTCTGCTCGCGCTCGTCCCAGGCAAAGAACACGCCGATCGGCGCGTCGATGCGTGGCGCGATCTGCGATACCAGCGCCTGTGCGTAGTCGTCCGGGGTCTGCGCGGTCTGCAACTCGGCGCCTACTTCGGCGACACCGAACTTGACCCAGTTCGCGTCGCGCGCGGCCAGCGAATTGCGCCGGAACACCTCCATCGCCCGCGCGATCTCGCCGATCTCATCCTTGCGCTGCAGGTTGTCGATCTCCACGTCCAGGTCATCGTTGGACAGGCGCGTCATCTTGTCGGTGAGGCGGTTGATCGGGTGCACCACCAGCCGCGAGATCATCCACAAGGTGCCAACGATGATCAGGAAGCCCAGCACCAGCAGCACCAGCGAAATCTGGTGCGCGCGGGCGATCCAGTCACTCATCTGGCCACGATCGCTGAGCAGTTGGGTCACTTCGGTTTCGTAGACTTCATCCAGCGCTTCGGCCAGGCCATTGCCCTGGCCGGCATTGCTGAGCGCATGCAGCTGCTGGGTCGGGGTGAGCGGCAGTGGCGAGGCCGCAGGGCGCAGCACCGAGGCGACATTGCTGTCCCAGTCACGCGCCTGCAACTGCGCGCGCCGCAGGCGCTCGGCCATCGGTCCGGTGCCGGCGGCGGTCAGCGCCGCTGCCAGCGCCGAATCGCGGCGACGGCCTTGCTGGGCCATGGTTTCCAGATGACGCTCACCGTCGCCCAGCAGGTAGTTGCGGACCGCTATCTGCTGCAGGCGCACGGCCTGGATCGCATCCTCGACCTGGCGTATCACCTCGATCTGCACACCCTCTTGGCGGCGCGCATCGTCGTCGCGTCCGGAGGTGCGGTAGCTGACCACGCTGGTAGCCAGGAAGCACAGGAAGACCAAACCAAAGGCCGCCAGCATCTTGCTGAGCAGCGGCACATTGTTGATCCAGCTCTCTTTCTTTTGCGTCATGCAGGTGTCCCCCGGGATACCACCACGCCTGCCAATCCGCGCGGCCTCTTTTCAGTGAAAAATAGCGCAGATTGCTGACAACCGCCTGCTACGGATGAATCAGGGCGCCGCCGTCTTGCCCTGGTCGCGCGGCTGCAGCCAACGGGCCGCGTGTATGCCCAGCTCATAAAGGAAACACATGGGGATCGCCAGCATCAGTTGCGACACCACATCCGGCGGGGTCAGCACCGCCGCCAGCACAAAGATACCGACGATCGCGTAACCGCGGCCTTCACGCAGCTGCTGCGGCGTGACCCAGCCGAGCAGGACCAGGATCACCATCGCCACCGGCAGCTCGAAGCTGGCACCGAAGGCAAAGAAGATCGCCAGCACGAAATCCAGGTAGGCGCTGGCATCCGGGGTGATGGCAATGACTTCCGGCCGGAACGTGGTCAGGAAGTGGAATACCGCCGGCAGCACCAGGAAGTAGGCGAATGCGCAGCCGATATAGAACAGCGCCACCGCCGACGCCAGCAGCGGCACCGCCAGACGCTTTTCACGGGCATACAGGCCCGGTGCGACGAAGGCCCAGGCCTGGTACAGCAGCCATGGCACCGCCACGAACAAGGCCGCGAAGAAGGTCAGTTTCAGCGGCGCGAAGAAGGCGCCGGCGGGATTGGTGGCAATCATCGACTGCCCGGCCGGCAGCTGCGAGATCAGCGGCGTGGCCAGATGGGTGTACAGGGTGCGTGAGAACGGCATCAACGCCAGCAGCACGACGCCCAACCCCACCAGCCCGCGCATCACCCGCGAGCGCAGCTCGATCAGGTGCTCGATCAGGCTGCTTTCGTTGAAGTCCGCGCTCATGGCGTCCGCTCCTGGCTGGGCGGTACCGGCTCGGCCGCGGCGGGTACATCAGCCAGCGGAATGCTGCGGTTGAACGTGGGATCGATGCCGGCCTCGTTGGCAGGCACGGCAGCCGGTTCAGCGGGGCCGGGTTCCAGCAGGGACAGCTGCTCCGTCGCCGGCGCCGTCACTTCCGGGGTTTCGGCAGAGGACACCGGGCGTGGTTCGATGGGACGTGGCTCGATCACCCGCTCGGCGGCCGATTCAGGCAGCTCCACTTCACGCTTGAAGGCATCGGCCTCGCTGCGCACCACATCGGCCTGGTCGCGCAGCCCGGCCTCGGCCTGCTGCATCGACTGGCGTACATCCTGCAGATTGCGCTTGAGCTCTTCGGCGTGCAGTTCACGCTCGAGTTCCTGCTTGACCGAATCCCACTGGTTGCGGGCACGCCGCACCCACAGCCCGGCGAAACGCGCTGCCTTGGGCAGGCGTTCCGGGCCGAGGACCACCAAGGCCACCACTGCGATCAGCAGCAGTTCGCTGAAACCGATATCAAACACGTCGTGCGCCCGGGATCAGCGCGCGTCGCGGTCGTGCTCGGCCTGCTTCTCGGCGCTCTTGTCGGCATCGCGCGATTCGTCGCCCAGCTGTGCAGCCGGCTTGTCCTCGTCACGCATGCCCTTCTTGAACTCTTTGACCGCACTGCCCAGATCCTTGGCGCCGCTCGTCAACCGCTTGGTGCCAAACACCAGCAGCACGATGACCAGCACGACCAACCAGTGCCAGATGCTGAAACTGCCCATGATCTGCTCGCGTTATCTGTGTGTAGGTTGTTGAGCATAGCGCACTAGGTATTAGCTGATCGCTATGCCAAAGGTCAGTTGCCGCCGTCCAGGCTTTCGGTGCGGATTTCGCCCTCGGAAACCGGCTGGAAACCCTGCTGCGGTGCCGGTTCAGTCGTCGCCTGCTGCAACGGTGCGGTGGTCGCGGTGTCGCTGCCGGTGGCGTTGTTGGCCGGTGCCTGCACGCTTACCGCATTGCTGCGCGGTGCGGCCGAAGCCAGCGGAGCGGCGCTGCCCTGGGTGCCGCGCTTTTCACGCGCGGCGTAGGTGGACTCTTCCAGACGATCACGGAAGGACACCACGTCCGACGACGGCGCAGTATTCAGGCGACCCTCCAGGATCATCCGCGGCGTGGTGTTCTGGCCGTAGGCGTCCAGGTTGGCGGCATCGTCGATCTGCAGTGCCGCGCCATCCAGCGCCACGCCAGCAAACAGGCCGCGGGCACGCGACCACGACCAGATCTCAGCCTTCAGCTGGCCATCGGTGGCGGCGGCAGCGCTGCGGCCAACCGGGCCAGCAGCGACGCCGGCATCTGCGCCGAGGGTGAACTTGCCGTTGACGATGTTGTCCAGGCTGCGGTCATTGCGGAACACCAGGATCACGTCCGAAGACTGCACCCCGGCCTGGAAGCCGATGCTGCCGCCGGTGAGCTTGATGAATACGGGGTTGGACCAGCTGCCATCTGCCGTTTTCACCGACATCAGGCCATGGCCGCGTCGTCCGCCCAGCACCAGGCCGGCCTTGATCGTGTCCGGAATGACGATGATGGCGCGGCCTTCATCCAGCAACTTGTCCGGAATCGCCTGCTCGGGGATGTCCTGGATTTCATTGAGGACACGCACCGCATTGCGGGCACGTTGATCTTCCTGCGGACCAGCGACAGCAGTGGCGGACAACAGGCTCGCGGACAGCAGCAGAACGAGGCACGGCAGGCGGCGCATGGGTAACTCCGTAGGTCGATGCATAGAAAGATAGCGCAAGTGCCTGAAATTAGTAGCGCGGCTATGAATAGGTGGTGAGCGGGAGCGTCTGTAGTGCCGAGCCATGCTCGGCAGGGGCGTTACTAGTAAAGCTTCTGCCGAGCATGGCTCGGCACTACACCAAACCCGCAGCGCTCCCTTCTCCGCCCATACCTGCGAAAATGGCCGGATGTCCAACGCCCCCTCCACCGCGTTGCTCGCGGTCAATCTAGGCACGCCCGAAACCCCCACTGCTCCCGCGGTGCGGCGCTATCTGGCGGAATTCCTCAGCGACCCACGCGTGGTCTCGATCCCGGCTTTCCTCTGGAAGCCGCTGCTGCATGGGCTGATCCTGCCGCTGCGCAGCGGTCGCTCGGCACACAAGTACGCGCAGGTGTGGCTGCCCGAAGGCTCGCCGCTGGCGGTCTACACACATCGCCTGGCCAAGGCCATGCAGCAGCAGCTGCCGCAATGGCGGGTGCGCGAAGCCATGCGCTACGGCGAACCGACCATGCTGTCGGCGCTTGATTCCCTGGCTGCCGAAGGCGTGCAGCGGATCGTGGTGCTGCCGCTGTATCCGCAGTACTCGACCACCACCACCGCCTCCATCGAAGACCGCGTGCAGCAATGGCAGGCACGCAACCCCAAGGTGACGGTGCAGATCATCCGCGACTACGCCGATGACCCGGCCTGGGTTGCCGCAGTCGCCGCCTCCATTGCCGATTACTGGGCCGAACATGGCCGCGGCGGCAAGCTGGTGTTCTCCTTCCACGGCATCCCGCAGCGCCTGGCCGATGCCGGCGACCCCTATCCGCAGCGTTGCGAAGCCAGTGCCAAGGCCATTGCCGCAGCCCTCGGCCTGGCCAACGACGAATGGGAACTTGCCTACCAATCGCGATTCGGCCGCGAACGCTGGCTGCAGCCCTACGCCGAGCCGCGGCTTTGGGAACTGGCCGAAAGCGGCATCAAGACGCTGGACGTGGTCTGCCCGGGCTTTGCCACCGACTGCCTGGAAACCCTGGAAGAGGTGCAGATGGGTTTCACCGAAACCCTGGCCGCACGTGGCGCACGCATGCGTTATATCCCCTGCCTCAACGACAGCACCGCCCACGCCAGCGCGTTGGCAGCATTGGCGGCGGCGCAACCGGCATGAATGCAACGCCGTTTGAACTGCAACTTGATGGCATCCGCGTCGCCGGCCTGCGCGCAGGCAATCCGGATGGTCTGAAAGTCCTCGCCCTGCATGGCTGGCTCGACAACGCGGCCAGCTTCCTGCCGCTGGCCGCACAGCTGCCGACGCTGGACCTGGCAATGGTCGACCTGCCCGGTCATGGTTATAGCGACCACCTGCCGCTGACCACGCCGTACACCACGCCGCACGCCATCGTGCAGACCCTGGCCATCGCCGATGCGTTGGGCTGGGACCGTTTCGTATTGCTCGGCCATTCAATGGGCGCGGCGATTGCCAGCCTGATCGCCGCCGTGGCCGGTGAGCGCGTGCAGGCATTGGTGTCGATCGAGGCACTGGGCGGACTGACCGCCCCGGCCGGTGAGACCGTGCAGCGCCTGCGTACTTATGTGGAGGCGATGCTGAAGCTGGACGCCAAGCAGCTGCGGGTATTCCCCGACCTGAGCGCGCCGGTACGCGCACGGATGATGGTCAACCAGCTCAGCGAGGCCTCGGCGCGCCTGTTGATCGAACGCGGGGTCAAACCCGTCGAGGGCGGCTGGAGCTGGCGCAGCGATCCGCGCCTGATGCTGCCCACTGCGGTACGCATGACCGAAGAACAGGTCTGCGATGTGGTCAGCGCTATCCTGTGCCCGGTGCAGGTGATCTACGCCACGCCGGCGCAGGCCTATTTCCCGGAGCCGGAACGCAGCCAACGCGCCGCACTGCTGCCCGATGGCCGCCTGCACACCCTGCCCGGCCACCATCATGTGCACATGGACGACCCGGAAGCAGTCGCTGCGATCATCCGCGACTTCATCGCGGCCTTGCCCGACGCTGGCTGAGAAGACCCGATAGTTTCGAGTTCGGGTTCAGTAGTACCCGCGGCGGCCGATAACGCAGGTATTGCCGTAATCGAGAAGATGTCCCGCAGCCCCGCAACGGGCGCTGCGCGCCCCACCATCGCATGCTCCCCCGCCCTGCCCTACGGCCCGCTGTCATCCCCGGGCTGGTCCTGCTCGCCTGTATGGGTTGGACCATGACTCGTCTCGCCCAGCCAGCGCACGCTGCTGAGGTGTCGACGAGGGCCGCGCTATTGGAGGGGCTGTGCACGCAGCCACGGCAGCCCGCGATCGACACACCGCAGACGATCCGGATGAACGCACCCGCCTGCGTCTGCCTGCAACGCTTGCTTTCCTTTTCCCTTCCCCGCTGTTCCTGTTGAACAGGAGTTCCCGATGTCCACCCGTCGCCATACCACGCTGCAACCTCCCGATGCCTATTACACGCAGCTGGCCTGCGCGGCGGACCGCCTGTTCCTGTACTTCGGCCTGATCCTCGGCCTGGCGTCATTGACGCTGGCAGTGTGGTCGGGCCAATGGCTGCCGTTGCTCGCCGTCAGCGTGCCTGCGCTGGTTGTGATGGCGGTGCAGATCAAACTGGCGCCGGGCAGCCTGCGCAGCCGGGTAACCGTTGCCTTGGCGTTGATGGCATTGGTCGCCGCCACCATCCAGCAGGCCGGTGGCGCTGCGCAAGCGCACTTTGGCGTGTTCGTCGTACTCGCGTTGCTGCTGTACTACCGCGATTGGGTACCAGTGGTGGTCGCCGCCGCAGCCATCAGCGTCCATCACCTGGTCTTCCATTGGCTGCAGGCACGCGGGCTGCCGGTGCGCGCCTTCGCACAGGGCAGCGGCTTCGATATGGTGATGCTGCATATCCTGTATGTCGTGGTGGAGGCAGCCTTCATCAGCGTGATGGCAGTGCAGCTGCACCGCCAGATTCTCGCCCTTGGCGCGGCACCCGCGCGGCTGCGCACGATGCTTGATGCAATTGCCAACGGCGAAGAAAGCGACGCCATCGGCGACGTTCACCGCGTCGCGGCCGGCAGCCTTGCCGATAGCGTGCTCCAGATGCGCGCCAAGCTCGCACAAAGGCAGCAGCAGGACGCAGCGCTGCATCACGAGAACAGCCAGATCCGCGCATCGCTGGATGCATCGCGCACCGGCATGATGATCGCCGACAACGAGCACATCATCCGCTACGTGAACCGCTCGGTGGTCGCGCTGCTGCGCAACCAGCAGGAAACACTGCGCAAAGCCTTCCCGGACTTCAACGTCGACACCCTGGTCGGCAGCAGCATCCATCGCTTCCACGCCAATCCGGAGCGCATCCGCGGCATGCTGGATCAGCTGCAGAAGGTGCACAACGGCCAGATCAGGATCGGCCCGGTGCACTTCAGCCAGGTGGTGACACCGGTATTCAACACCGACGGCAGCCGCAGCGGCTTCGCGGTGGAATGGCACGACCGCACCCAGGAGCTGCTGCTGGAAAACAGCGTGGCCGACATCGTCGCCGCCGCCTCGGCCGGCGCACTCGACCAGCGCTTGCAGTCTGTAAGCGAGGCCGGCTTCATCCAGACACTTACCACCGGCATCAACCAGTTGCTGGAAGTGGTAGCCACCACCACCGGTGAACTGCGCACGATGCTGTCCGCATTGGCCGCCGGTGACCTGGACCACCGCGTCCAAGGTGACTACGCAGGCGACTTCGAGGCGATGAAGATCGATGCCAACCTCACCGCCGAACGCCTGACCGGCATTGTCGGCCAGATCAAACAGTGCTCGTTGGCGATCAACAGCGCCGCGCACGAGCTGGCGGCTGGCAATGACGATCTATCGCGCCGCACCGAGCAGCAGGCCGCCAACCTGGAAGAAACCGCAGCATCGATGGAGGAGCTGACGTCGACCGTTCGTGAGAACGCGGCCTCGGCCCGCCAGGCCAATCAGCTGGCAGTGGGTGCGGCTGATGTCGCCGCACGCGGCGGCGATGTGGTTGGGCAGGTGGTGGCGACGATGCGCGCGATCGAGCTCTCGTCCAAGCGCATTGCCGAGATCATCGGCGTGATCGATGGCATCGCCTTCCAGACCAACATCCTCGCTTTGAATGCGGCAGTGGAAGCCGCGCGTGCCGGTGACCAGGGCCGCGGCTTCGCAGTAGTGGCCTCGGAAGTGCGCAGCCTGGCGCAGCGCTCGGCAACCGCCGCACGCGAGATCAAGGAGCTGATTGGCGACTCGATGAGCAAGGTCGATGATGGCGCCGCGCTGGTTGCGCAGGCGGGCAGCACCATGGGTGAGATCGTCGACTCGGTGCAGCAGGTCAGCGATATCGTCGCGCGGATTGCCTTGGCATCGCAGGAGCAGTCAGTCGGCATTGAACAGGTCAATCACACCGTCGTGCAGATGGATGAAACCACCCAGCAGAATGCTGCCCTGGTTGAGGAGGCCAGTGCGGCTGCGCGTTCGATGGAGCAGCAGGCGAATGCGTTGGCGGAGGCGGTTTCGGTGTTTCGTTATTCGGCTGGTGGTGGGGCTGAGGTGATACGCCGGGTTGGGTGAGGTTGCTGTTGCTGTTGCTGTTGCGGTTGTTGCAGAAAAACAGACGTAAACACAGAAGCAAAAGCAAAGCAGAAGCACCCCTCCCTAGCCCTCCCCTTGCCTACGGCAAAGGGAGGGGACGGATCGTGCACTTGGCGGCCCTCTCGATGCCTGCAGCACCTGCTGTTCTCCCTCCCTTTGCCTCAGGCAAGGGGAGGGTTGGGGAGGGGTGCTCTTGGCTCTTGGCTCTTGGCTCTTGCCGTTGCTCTTGCCGTTGCTTTTGCCGTTGCCGTTGCCGTTGCCTTAGCCCTTCTCCCGCTTGCGGGGTGAGAAGGGCAGCTTGCGAACCATAGGTTCGCTGCCCGTTGAACGCCTTTGCGCCAGCGCAAGGGCCGGGGCGCGGAGCGAGGGTTGGGATGAGGGGAGGCTTTTGATCTTGCCGGCAAGGCCCCCTGCCGAGCATGGCTCGGCACTACAGTGGCCTGCTTTGGCTTTTGGTTTTTGCCGTTACCGTTGCCTTAGCCCTTCTCCCGCTTGCGGGGTGAGAAGGGCAGCTTGCGAACCATAGGTTCGCTGCCCGTTGAACGCCTTTGCGCCAGCGCAAGGGCCGGGGCGCGGAGCGAGGGTTGGGATGAGGGGACGCTTTTGATCTTGCCGGCAAGGCCCCTGCCGAGCATGGCTCGGCACTACAGTGGCCTGCTTTGGCTTCAGCCCTGCGCGCGCAGCAGCTGATGCAAGGTGCTCTTCAACCTGCGGCCTTCCTCACGCAGGTAATCACGCTCATCACGCCACTCGGGAAAACGCGCTTCCACTTCCGCCCAGAACGCCGGCGAGTGGTTGGCCTGCAACAAGTGACACAATTCGTGCACCAGCACGTACTCAAACGCCGACGGTCGCGCCAATACCAGCGCCAGATCCAAAGCCATCGAACCGTCCGGCGCCAGCGAACCCCACTGCGAGGACATCACCTTGGGCCGCAATCGTGACGGCGCCCGCGCCAGGCCCGGCAGATAGCGCGGCAGCCACTGCCCAACATCGGCCCGCACCTGCACTTCATAGAACTCCCGCAGCGCGCGCCGCAACGCCGGTTCCCCTGCACGTGCCGGCAGCTGGATCGTCACTACACCCGCATCGGCCTCGATGCGGGTAAACCGCCCTTCCTGCCATTGCACCGGCAACAACTCACCGCGCAACGGCAGCACACCGGGTTCGCGCAGACGCAGCGCCGGCGCCAGCAAACCATCACCGCCCAGCCGCGCCAGCTGCTGCTGCAACCATTGCCGGTTGGCCTGCAGGAAACGCTCGCCGGACACCAGGCTTGCACGCAGCGGCATGGTCAGCCGTGCTCCGCGTTCGTCCACGCTGAGCTTGAGCCGACGTGCGCGCGGATCACGCACGCGCAGCACTTCGATCTCGGCATCGTCCAGGCGCAGGCGCACCGTGTCGCGCTGGATCACCGGCGCGGCAGGTGTAACAAGGCGGCGGAACAGACTAACCATGGCTCCAGCATAGTCCCTACCCGGTTACGAAACCGGGTAGGTCAGCAACGGGTTCAGCTATCAGCCTTGCTCAGCTTGAATGCCTGTTCCAACAGCAGGAACAGGCGGCGGATTTCGCCGCTCTGCAGGGCGAAGCGGGCGTCCAGTTCAGCACGGCGACCTTCCTCGTCGATGTGCTCGAGCTGGTCCAGCGCGCCATCGAGGAACTTCAACTTGCGCACGATCAGGTCGTCGCCGAGCACGAAGGACAGGTTGTCCTCGAAGATCAGCGCCAGCTTGGTGACCTGCTTGCCGGCATCCAGGTGCTTGTCGATCTCGTCGCAGCGCAGTTCCTGATGCTGGCACTTGACCACCGCGCCACCCTCGGCCGGGTCCTTCATCTCGCATTCTTCGCCCAGGCTCAGGCCTTCGGGCAGCGGCTCGCCTGCAATCCACGCGGTCAGGATGGCGCGCGGTGCGACTTCGGCATTCAACGGCATCGCCGGGAAGCTGCCGAGCATGCCGCGGATGTCGCTCATCACGTTCTCGCCGGTCTTGCGGCTGGAGCTGTCGACGGCGACATAGCCGTGCTGCAGGTCGAGGAAGGCATCGGTACGCGAGCTCTTGACGAAGGCGCGCGGCAGCAGCTCGTGCAGCAGGTCGTCCTTCAGGCGCTTGCGCTCACGGCCGCCGGGCTTGCGGCCTTCCTTCTCTTCGATCTCCTCCAGCTTGCGCTGCAGCAGATCGTTGACCACCACGCTGGGCAGGATCTTGTCTTCACCGCCGACGGTCAGCCACAGCGCATCACCGATGCGGTGCGAGAACTGGATCTTCTCTTCACGACCGAACGGCGAGATGAAGCCGCGCGAGGTCATTTCCAGCGCGCCAACCGGCTTGAGCACCACCTGCGGCAGCAGCGTGTCGACTTCGGAAAAATCAATGGAGGTAGGGAAACGGAACAGCGTGAGGTTCTTGAAAAACATGGATGTCCTATTTCGTATTCATGGTTCAGGAGCTTGCTTCTCCTCGTTGGAGAAACTGCTCCGAAGAGCTTGCCGCCGTGGAGGCCGGCAGATGAGCGGGGCACTAACTCGCTTCAGACCACCGTAGCACTGCCACCCCTCATCCCAACCCTTCTCCCGATGGGAGAAGGGCTTCTTGATCTTGTGGCTTGTCGCCACCGTCCAGCCATGCCTGCGCATCAGACTGCGGCGCGTCTTCACGGCGGCCAAGCGCCATGAAATCGAACAGTTTGGGATCGGCCAGCTGCGAAGGACGGATATCGCCCAGCGCGCGCGAGATCTGCTCGATGCGACCGGGCGTGTCCTTCTCCCACTGCTTCATCATCAGGCCAACCTGCTTGCGCTGCAGGTTTTCCTGACTGCCGCACAGGTTGCACGGAATGATCGGGAACTGACGGGTATTGGCGTATTCGATGATGTCCGCCTCGCGCACATAGGCCAGCGGGCGGATCACCACATGCTTGCCGTCGTCGCTGCGCAGCTTCGGCGGCATGCCGGAAATCTTGGAGTGGTGAAACAGGTTCATGAAGAACGTGGCCACCATGTCATCGCGGTGGTGGCCCAACGCGATCTTGGTGAAACCATTGGCTTCGGCATAGGTGTACAGCGAGCCACGGCGCATGCGCGAGCACAGCGAACACATGGTCTTGCCTTCCGGGATCACCCGGCTCACCACCGAGTAGGTGTCCTGTTCGATGATGTGGTACGGCACGCCGACCGAGGCCAGGTATTCCGGCAGCACATGCTCGGGGAAACCGGGCTGCTTCTGGTCCAGGTTCACCGCCACCAGCTCGAACGGCACCGGCGCCTTCTTCTGCAGCTGTAACAGGATATCCAGCAAGGTATAGCTGTCCTTGCCGCCGGACAGGCAGACCATCACCTTGTCGCCGGCCTCGATCATGCCGAAGTCGGCAATGGCCTGGCCTACCTGGTGACGCAGGCGTTTGCCGAGTTTCTGGTGTTCACGTTCGGCCACGTGCGGATCACGGGCCCGCGGGGCGGGATCGGGCAGGGAAATGACAGCGCTCATCCGCCCATTCTACCGGGTCGGCAGGGTCCCTCACGCGGCCAGCGGCAACGTGTATGCTCAACCCCCGTGGAGACCATGACCCCCGAGCAGATCAGCCAACGCATCGCCGTCCTGCGGGCCGAACACCGCAGCCTGGACGAGGACATCGCGCGCCTGGCCGCCAACCCGGACGACGATCTGGAAGCCAAGCGGCTGAAGAGGCGCAAGCTGCAGCTGCGCGACTGCATCACCAAGCTGGAAAGCATGCTGATCCCGAACGAGCCCGCCTGAGCTCGCCACCCGTTCAGCCTGCGCAGCTACCCGCCACTGCCGCCACCAGCCGCACCAGATTGGCTTGGCCGTGTTCACCCGTCTTGTCGTAGATGGTCTTGAGCCGACCCAGCGCAGTCCCCTGCGTCACCCCACACTCCCTCGCCGCCGCGCCCACATCGGCGTGCCGGTACAGCGCCAGCGCCAATCGCGATTCAGCTTCCGTCAGCTCGAACAGGTGTCGCAACACCGGCGTGAGCGCGGGCGCGGCCTGCCTCACCTCCCGTACGAACACCAACAGGCTGCCCCGCTCCTGCGGCGACCAGCGGACCAGCCGATGCGCAGTGACCACGCCCCAGGGTGCTCCTTCCGCGTCATGCAGGAGCAGCTTCTCCACGTCCCCGCTGGAAAACCCACTATCACCGCGCAGCGCCCGCTGCAGCAATGCATGCAGGCCAGAGCGAGCTCGGCCTCGCGCCACCAGCACACCAGCCTCGCGCCCGAGCATTCCGCGCCCGAGCACCGCCTCGGCGGCGGCATTGGCACGTTGCACGCGCAGATCGTCACCGAGCATGAACATGGCCACCGGCGAACACTCCAACGCCTGCTCCAGGGTGCTGACCCGATGCTCCAGCCCGCCGATGCGGCGGAGCATCGCATAGGCATTGATCCAGTGCGGGGTCAGCGCGCGCAGCAGGCCAAGCTCGGCCTCGCCGTACACGCGCTTGAGGTCGCCGTGGCAGATGGACAACGTCACCGAATTGGTTCCGTCATACAAACCCACCGAGGCGACCTGCTGGACAATGCCAAGCCGCCGGTAATAGTTGTTGTAGAAGCCACTGTTGAGCGCCAGCCTGCGGGCGAGGAAATCCTCGGTATCCAACACCCGGCCAATCGCCAGCTGCGGCGTCACCCGTTGCATCCACGGGTCATCGCGCAGGTCCAGGTCGGCCAGGAGCTCCGCCATCCGGGCGTTGTCTACGCCATGGATGTGGTTGACGCTGGCACGCCCGCCGGCAACATCGTGGAAAAGCACACCGCTGATGTGGCTGTCTGTCAGCTCGGCCAGGCGCTGGTTGAAGGTGGCCAACGCCGAGAAATCCAATACCGATGCATACAGTGGCTCCAGCACTGCCGACAGCTGGTGATCCAGGCCCATGCTCATCCCCCTGATGTCAAGCCCCTGCCGGGAGTGTTCCGGGTTTTCTTCCTGCGATCAACTACCCGGGGAGGCTGTCGGGGCGCAGCCACCCGCCTGCGGGCAACACCCGCAGCAGGGGTGGCGCCACTCATGGAACAAGGGGATTCATGAAACGTGTCTGGGGAATTTTCTTGGCAATGCTCGCGGGCATGCCGGCAGCGTGTTGGGCCACGTCCGGCACAGCTGGATGTGGCACCAGCGGCACGGCGTTGGCCAAGGAACTGTGGGAACGGAGACTTGCACGGTTGGAGGCCAACCGCGATGCGCTACGCGCAATCGAGAAGCCCAGCGCGCTGAAGACCTATTTCCTGGATCGCATGTCCGCCGAAGTGAGCTACGGCGATGAAGGCACGCTGGGCGTCGACGAGAACCGCAATACCTATACGTTCACACCTGGCGAGCGCAGCTCGTCCTTCAACATCAAATACAGCCTCCCCTTCAACGTATTTGCCCGCACGACGGAGAGTGCCAGCGCCGCCCGCAGCCGAGCCGACAACTTCGCCAACGAGGAAATGCGTGTCGGATTCAACGACATCATCTACGACTTGCGCCTGGCGTTGGCGGAGCGCGACCTGCTCGACCAATCGTCCGCGCCGGCACCGCAGCGCGCCATCGCCACCCTGAAGGTGGAGAAGCTGTCCGAACGACTTCGTTATCTGACTGACGTCCCATTCTCATACGAGTGCCTTCGATGAACGATGTGTATTGCCTGGCCACCGATCCGCTCCCCCGCAGTTGCGGCATGGATAGCCTGCGCTCCACCGGCCCGCGCAGTCGCTCCCGCAGCGGATTGGCTTTGGCCCTAACCCGGGGAATGGTCGTCGCCGCCAGCGCTTTGGCGCTGCTGCCAACCTGGAGCGTGCATGCAGCACAAACCCAGCAGACGGCGGACAGCGCGCAGCAGTTCCTGTCCTTGTTGCTCGCCAATCGCAACGTGAACGTCAACGCGTTCTTCCAGAACGTGGACATCCTGCAGACCACCCGGCATCTGGAAGACAAGAGCAAATACTCGATATCCGTCGAGCAGACCGAAACCGTCAGCGAGCAAACCCTGAAGCTCAGTTATCGCCCCTCCGTCACTGCGATGTCCACGGATGCGGGCAATGCCTGCTCAACCGTCGTCTCGGAACTGGCATTCCAGCCGGAGGAACTGCAGCTGACAACCGTCAGCCACCAAGCCGGTCAATGGCTGAAAACCAAGGGCTGGTATCAGGAAGTCAAACGCCAGGATCCACGCGCGGTGCTTGCTCCTCCACACCGGATCGACTGGGGCAAGGCGCAGATCACACGCTGGACCGACGGCAAGGGCATCAGCGCCAGCATGCCCCATCCGCGCTTCGGCTTGTTCGCATTGACCTTTGCCACGACAGACCCGGAGCTGCTTGATCGCATCGAGTACGCAATGAAGTTCCTGCAGATGAGTTGTGACCCCACAGCCGGCACCGGCTTCTGATTGCAGGGGTACACGCAATGCATTCAGGCCGCCGCATGCTGCTTCTCATGTGCCTTTCCCTGCTTCTGCTACCTGCCGTATTGCCCGCGCAACAAGCGCCGCGGCAACTGAGCGAAGCGGACATGGCCAAGCTACGCCGCAACGTCGATGCCAGCAGGACCAATGCCGCCGAAGCCCAACGTCAGGCCGCTCTTGCCAGGCAGCAGGAAGAACTGCGCCGCCAGGAGGAAGCGCTCGCCAACGCGGAGGCCGAGGACGATTGGGAAGAGGAGATGCCACAGCAATCATCGGGCGTCGGCTTCGCCGGCATCCTCGAGACATTCACGACCACGTTCAACGAGGAAATGGCCAAGAAGCAACAAGCCGATGAACAGCAGAGACGCTTCCTGGACAATGTCCGTCGGGAGGCTGAAGCAGTGGCTCGACAACGGCAACGCGATCTGGAACGTGAGCGTCTTGCGCAGGAGCGCGTGCGATTGGAACACCTGGCACAACAACAGCGTCAGCAGGCTGCCCGCGTTCAAACGACGATAGCCACGCCGGCGACGAGCGCGGCATCACCACAGCGCAGCGCCACGCCGGCGCCACCCCCATCCTCGCCAGCGCAGGCAGCAACCGATCGCGACGAGGCCTTGCGCGCGAGCGTCGCCGCCGAACGGCAACGCCAGCAGCAACTGCGGGAGCAGCAAGCCGCCAGTGCCGAGAAGCAACGTGCCGCCAGCGAAAAAATCGCTGCCGAGCGCCGCCAGGCCGAAGAGCAGCAGCACCAGGCCGCACGTCAGGCGCGGGCACGCCATGAGCAGAACCTGCTCGGGTCCTTTCGCGGCGCGGCGATCACCTGCCCGGGTGGCGGCAAGGATGTCCTGTATCTACGCAGTTCGTCGCCCCCGAAAACCGGCTGCAACGTCGCCTTCGAGGCGCGCTGCCCCGGCACTGCAAACGGCAACGGCGTGCATTTCAGCCAGGCCAACTACATCGGTGCCAGCTGCGGCATGGGTGACAACATCCGCATCGGCCCGATGAGCTGTGCCGCGGAACAGGTATCGATCCGCATGACCCAGGCCGACTGCGGCTGATACGCAGCAAGCGGCACGCCGGCACGCCTCAATCGGCGGTATCAGTCCCCGTGGGCTCAGGCAATCGTCCTTTCCAGGCATCCCGCCCATCCACGCTGATCTCGCAGCTCATGCCATCGTCGCTGCACTGCAGTCCCAGCGCATGCCCGGCCCAGTCGGCAAGTGCGCCGGTACGCACGGCGCCCAGCCCAGCTTGCAGGCGTTCAACCTCGGCGATGGACAGCACGAAGCGGCGCTGCTCCCCGTCGCCCAGTACGCACAAGCGCAACGGCGCTCCAGTGAAGCGCCCTGGCAGTTCGTCATCCACGCATTGCGAGCCCGGTGTTGTCGCCTGCAACGCAGGCGACATGGGCAGGAGCACTGCGAGCAGCAGTCCTGCCATGAGCTCGCGGATGGGCGTGGAACTCATTTCTCGACCGGCAGTTCCGGCTTCACCGCTTCCGGGCTCACACGCTCGATGGTGTGGCGCAGCTCGCGGCCGAGGATGAACTTGGCGTCCTTGGCCCAGGCATCCAGGCGCTCATCGAACAGCAGCTTGCTGTTCTGGTCCGGCCAGACCAGGCGCAGTTCGCGCATCTTCTGGATGAAGCCACGGAACAGCGACTTGTCGAAGAATTCCGGTGCCGCCGGTGCATACAACAGGCTCAGGCGCTGTGCGGCCTGTTGGCACAGGCTCTCCAGTTCGCCTGCCCCCAGGGTGCCGGGGCCATTCTTCACCAGCACCGAGATGGCGATGTAATAGCGCTCGAAGGCCTGTTGCAGAGAATGGCCGATCGCGCGCAGGCGGAACACTTCATCGGTCTGGCCGGTGCTGCGTGCGAGCATGCCGCCATCGTCCTCGCCCACGTGCTGGAGCAGGCCTTCGCGCACGAAGACGTCGATGGTCTGGTCGATGCGCGCGGCGAACTCGTCCTCGGTCCAGGGCAGGAACAACTCTTCCTGCAGGAACGGGTAAAGCCCGCGGCCCAGGCGCAGCAGACCGCCGCGGCTCATGCGACGGTTGTTCTGGAAGCAGCACGCCACCCACGACGAAGCGGTGAACAGGTGGATCACGTTGTTGCGGAAGTAGCTCAGCAACACCGCGGTATCGCCGCTGACGCTGAGCACGTCGCCCAGCGGGTGCTTGGTGCGGGTGAGGACGTTGATTTCCTCGGCGTGGGCGATGATGCGCTCGGGCGAATGCGGGGTGACCGTGACCCGGTCCGAGTACGGCATCTCCACCAGCAGCTTCTTGCTCAGCTCGATCTGCGCGATCAGGTCGGCCTCGCCCATCGCATGCTTGGGCGTGGACAGCAGCGCCAGCGCCAGCAGGTTGATCGGGTTGACGTCGGCGGCGGCGTTGACGTGGACGTTGATGTTCTGCGCGAGCGTGTCGACGGTCTTCATCAACCACGTCGGCTTCTCGTCCTCTGGCACCGGCTGGCCGTCCCACTCCGGGGCGTTCACCGCCAGCACGTCGTTCAACGCGATCGGCTCGCCGAAGTTGACCACCACCTGGCCGTAGTTCTGCTTCAGCACCTTGGGGATGCCCCACAGCAGCGCCCAGATCGACTCTTTTTCCTTCGGCCGGCCGGACAGCTCGTCCAGGTAGCTGTTGCCTTCCATCAGCTTCTCGTAGCCGATGTAGATGGGCTGGAACAGCACCGGCTTGCGCGGCTGGCGCAGGTAGGCACGCAGGGTCATGGAGATGACGCCGCCCTTGGGCTGCAACAGACGGCCAGTACGCGAGCGCCCGCCTTCGACGAAATACTCGATCGAGTAGCCGCCCGATACCAGCTGCGCCATGTATTCGGAGAACACCGCCGAGTACAGCGGGTTGCCGCGGAAGCTGCGCCGCGCGAAGAACGCACCGCCCTTGCGCAGCAGGGTGCCGACCACCGGCAGGTTGAGGTTGATGCCGGCGAAGATGTGCGGCGGCACGATGCCGCGGTCGTACAGCAGGTAGCTCAGCAACAGGTAGTCCATGTGGCTGCGGTGGCTGGGCACGTAGACGATTTCGTGGCCAGGCGCGGCTTCCTTGAACTTGTCCAGGTGGTGCACCAGCACGCCGGCGTAGATCCGGTTCCAGACGTGGCTGAGCATGAAGCTGGCCGAGCGCACCACCGGGGTGGAGTAGTCGGCGGCGATTTCCCAGGCGTAGCCCTGCGCCTTCTTCCAGGCGTCGGTGGTCTTGGAGTTGTCGCGCTTGGCCTGTACGGCAATGGCTTCGCGCACCGAATCCGACTCCAGCACCTTGTCCACCAGCAGGCGGCGGGTGGACAGGTCCGGGCCGATGATCGATTCGCGGATGCGGCGGAAGTGGGTGCGCAGCACACGCTGCAGCTTGCGGACGGTGCGCTCCGGCTCCAGGCCTTCATCGACGGTGCCGCGTAGCGAAACCGGCGGGGCGAAGCGGACGATGGTGTCGCGGCCGTTGAGCAGGATCGCCAGCAGGCGGCGGAAGCGGCCGACCAGCGCCCAGTTTTCCGAGAACAGCACCGCGAACCAGCCGCTCTGCTTGTCCGGGGCGCGGCCGACGAAGATCGACACCGGCACCAGGTGCACGTCCAGGCCCGGGTTGGCACGGTGCGCCTGCAGCAGCTTGGCCAGCGAATCGGAATGGGTCTTGGCGCCACGCTGCTCGGGCAGCAGCATGTTGTTGCTGGAGCGGCGCGACAAGGCCACGTAGGCGCGCTTGCGTCCGGTCGGATCACCGGCCAGCGGCACCAGCGGCGACGGCAGGCCGGCATCGCGGCAGGCCTTGTCCAGGATCAGCGCGTTGGACAGACCGTAGTCCTCCAGCACGTACACCACCGGGCGGCCGTCGTTGTATTCACCGGGCTGCTCGGGTTCGATCTTCAGGCCGAGCCAGGGCTCGATCAGCTTGCCCAGCAGGCGCGCCCATAGCGGGCGGCGGGCAGCACGGGCAGCCGGCAGCGGGCGCGCAGGGGCGCCCGGCACGATGGCAGCAGGAGTGGCGGGCGTCGCGTTGGCGTCGTCCGGCGGCAGCAGTTCACCCTGATCGGGCTGGGATTTCTGTTTCGACATCGGCGGCATTATGGCTTAGCCGCCGCTGCAGCGTTGTCTGCTGTTTGTGGATCCGGGGTTTGCGCCGCTTGCAAGGCGTCGGCCTTGGCCTGTTCGGCAGCCCTCGCAGCCACCAGTACGGCGTCCACATCGCTGAGGGTGCGCGCCAGATACCAGCGCTTATCGCGCCTCACCAGCGCCACTTCAAGATCCAGTTCCTTGCCTGCCAACGGGTACTGCACGCGCACGGTGGCGCGGTCGCCGTCCTGCGAGACCAGGCCGGTACGCATCTGCTCCACGCTTTCGTCCAGCTTCAGCCCGTACCCGGCCAGCACCTGCTTGCTGGCTGCGGCGAACGGACCCAGCTTCTGCAGGCTGGCGGTCATGCCGGCCTGCTGGAAGGCCTGCTCACCGACCAGCCCGGTGGCGCGGGCGGCGGCGGTCAGGGTGGCAATCGAGGTCCTGGCCAGCTTGGGATCCGACAGCGGCGCGGCTTGGGCCCAGTCGCTCAGTGCGGTGACCAGCTGCACGTAGTGCGCACGTTCGGCTGCGTTGTAGTCACCTTGGTGACTGATGTACTGCACGCCGAACAGGCCCAGCGAATGCGCGGCCTGCCGCACGGCGGCGTTCTGGCCCTCCAGCTGCGCCTTGAAGGCGCGCTGCAGGGTGCGCTCGGCATCCTTCTCCGACAGCGTGGCCAACAACGCTGGCAGCTTTTCGTCCAGCGGCAGCTCGGTCAGCGGCCAGCGGCTGTGGCCCTGCGCCCAGGCGGCCTCCAGTTCGGCGTATTGGGCCGGCGGCACCGCATCGCGGGCATAGGCGACCAGATCGTTGTTGCGCAGGTGCTGGGCCAGCTGGCGCACTGCCGCGGCAGGCTCGGTGGCGGCACCGGGCAAGGGCTCGGCGTTGCGCTTGCAGGCCGCCAGCAGGGCTACAAGGCAGACCGACGCCAGGACGATGGTGTGGCATCTGCGTAGTGAACGGCGTTGCATGGCAGCGGCTATCCTCCCGTAGGCCAAGCATCTTGAAGCCTGCCCGGTGACAGCAGCAAGCACGGCCGTCACGGCTGGAGTGGGGATTGGGGTTTCGATAATGCAGACAGCAGGAGCACCCCTCCCCAGCCCTCCCCTTGCCTGCGGCAAAGGGAGGGGGCGCAGGCCGGCTCCGGCGGGGTCGTGCGCGATCCAGGCCTGCTCGCCAGTTGCCACCCAGCAAGCGCCATCAACTGGTCCCCGATCCCCAGCCCCCAAATCCGGCATAAAAAAAGAGGCCGCCCCGTTGCCGGTGACAGACCTCCTCAAACCGGTACGGGACCGGTAGACATGTTTGACGCATCGCCGGCAGAGCCGGACGAGACGTAGCGTACGCGCCCGGTTCAGTTAAAGCAATACTTCATGAATAACAATATAAGTTATTGATTTTATTTAATTGATTCAGAAATTTCTTGCTGAATAGCCAGCGCCGTGGCACGCGGATCGGCGGCCAGGCGGATCGGCCGGCCGACGACGATAGCGTCGGCGCCATCAGCAAACGCCTGCGCCACGCCAACCGTGCGCTGCTGGTCGTCGCCCACCGGGCCACCCGGGCGGATGCCGGGGCAGACGATGGAGAACCGCTGACCGGTAGCGGCGCGGATCGGCGCAGCTTCCTGACCGGAGGCGATCACGCCGTCGATGCCGGCCCGCTGTGCGGCCAGCGCGCGCTCGACCACCACATCCACCGGCTCACGATCGATGCCCATCTGCGCCAGGTCCGGCCGGCCCATCGAGGTCAGCACGGTCACCGCCAGCAGGCGCATCTCCGAGCTGTTGGCGGCTGCCGCGGCTTCCATCATGCCGGGATGCCAGCCGTGAATGGTGCAGTAGCTCACCGGCCACTGCGACAGGCGGCGGATGACGCCGGCAATGGTGGCCGGGATATCGAAGAACTTGAGGTCGACGAACACGCGCTTGTCGCGCTTGGCCAGTTCGTCGAGTACGTCGAAGTACTCGCCCGAGGCCAGCAGTTCCATGCCGATCTTGTAGAACGACACCGCATCATCAAGCCTGTCCACCCACTCGATGGCCTCGGCCTTGCCGGGCACGTCCAGGGCGAAGATCAGGCGTTCGTCGTTACGCAGTGGCAGCGGTGCGCGGCTCATCGGGCCAGCTCCAGCGCTTCACGCTTTGCCCCGTTGCGCAGGTCCGCCGGCAGCGACCAGGCATTGTTGATGGCCGCACCTTCCCAGCCACCGTAGGTCGGGTTGGGAAGGATCCACCAGCGCGAGCCGATCCAGCCCTGGTACTTGTCCAGCAGCATGTCGCGGGCTGCCAGGCTGTTGTCCTCGACCTGCAGGAAATCGGTGAACTGGTCACCCACCTGCATCAGCACGCGGTACTGCTGCGCCACCAACTGGCGGCGACAGCCCTTCTCGCTGCCGTGTTCGGTGCAGCCCGGCACCGGCGTGCCCAGGCCCAGGTAGACGCTGTCATCGGCGACCGGGAAGCCGACCGCACGCAGGTTGGCGATGGTGGCGTCCTTCATCGCCGCGGTGCGGTTGCTGATGTAGATCATGGTCACGCCCTTGGCCGCAGCGGCCTGCGCGAACTGCACTGCGCCGGGTACCGGCTTTGCCTTGCGCTCATCGACCCAGGCTTCCCAGCTCGCGTCGTTGTAGCTGCTGCCATCGCTCACCAGGCGCGCCTGGTAGGGCGAGTTGTCGAGCACGGTCTCATCCACGTCCACCACCACCGCCGGCTTCAGCTTGGCCGACTGGTGCTTGCCGCCTTCTTCCGGCAACAGCGCGGTCCAGCTGCCATCGGCAAGCGCCGCATCCAGCTGGGTGCCAGCCAGCTTCCAGGTCTGCAGCGCGCTGGCCCGGTACTCCTGCGAACGCTGCACCCACAGCACGGCATTGAGGTTGTCGTTGGGCACATTGGCCGGAGTCACGACGGCATCGGCCGGGGACGGCGAAACGCGGCTCAGCGGCGCGGTCGAGCTGCAGGCAGCCAGCGACAGCACGGCGCCGGCCAGCAGGGTAAGGGTTGGGAATCGGGACATGGCAACTACCGGGAATCTTTGAAAACCGGGCAAGTTTACCGGCTTGGGGGTCAAAACCGGGGTCAGGGGCTAAACCGGGGTCAGAGTGGGGTTTCGTACCGAAACCCCACTCTGACCCCGGTTTAGCCCCTGACCCCGGTTTTGCCCTCTCAGCTATGCTTGCGCCCCCTAGCAACACCCAGAGCACGAATCGTGACCGAGACCAGCCAGACCCCCGATTTCCCCATCCTCGACGCCGCCCAGGCGCGCGTGCTGGGCTGCCTGATCGAGAAAGAAGCCACCACCCCGGACACCTATCCGCTGACGGTCAACGCCACCCAGGTTGCCGCCAACCAGAAGACCGCGCGCGAGCCGGTGATGAACCTGGAGGCTGGCAAGGTGCAGCACGCGCTGCGCCAGCTGGAGACGCTGGGTCTGGTGCGGCAGCACTTCGCTTCGCGCGCGGACCGCTACGAACACCTCGCCGGCCCCAAGCTCGACCTGCCACGCCAGCAGGTCGCCCTGCTCGGCCTGTTGTTGTTGCGCGGCCCGCAGACTGCCGGGGAACTGGCAACGCGCAGCGAGCGCATGGCCAAGTTCGCCGATGCCGCCGACCTGCGCCACCAGTTGGACCGCATGCAGCAGCGTGGCCTGGTCGTGCAGCTGCCGCGTGCTTCGGGCCAGCGCGAAGATCGCTTCATGCACCTGCTCAGTGGTGCGGTGGATGTGGATGCCCTGGCGGCGCAGTACCGAGCGCCGTCTGGCTCGGGCTCTACCGCCAGCGTCGACAACAGCGCATTGGAAGAACGCGTGCAGCAGTTGGAAGCCACCGTGTCTGCCCTGCAGGAACAGCTGGCAGCGTTGCAGGAGCAGCTGGGCGGCTGACCTGACGCCGCAAACAGTCTGGCCCTGGCCCGGATAAGCGCAGCGCGTCCGGGGCGGTTTGCGGAGAATTTTAAAGACCCCGAGATCCTTTTCCCCGGGTGCGCTGCGCTTACCCGGGCTACGCGGCTGGCTAGGCTCAGTCAGGCGTATTGACGAACAGCAGCAGCTGTTCGTCCTTGCCCGGCAGCACCACGGTGCCGTCATCGCGGAAACCCACTTTTTCAAGCAGGGATACCGAACGCGTGTTGCCAGGTGAGACGATTGCCCGCAATTCGCCAAGACCGAGCGGGCCACGCGCATAAGCGAGCACGCCCTGCACAGCTTCCAAGGCATAGCCGTTGCCGGTGTATGTGCCCAGCAGGGCGTAACCGACATCCGCGCAGGGCAGGCCCTCGCGCCGGACCAGCCCGGCATTACCCAGCCAGGCGCCGTCGCTGCGGCGTTCAATCGCATACATGCCGAAGCCATTGGCGGCATAACTGCCGAAGGTGTGCTTCTGCACGTACTCGCGCGCCTGCTCCAGCGTGCGCACACCGCGGTCACCGATGAATTCGTGGAAACCGGGTTCGTTGAGCAGCTGCAGCATCGCGGCGGCATCGCCGTCGTCGTCACGTAGCAGGCGCAGTTGCAGGCGTTCGGTCTGGATCAGGGACATGGTGGAATCTGCTGTGGCCCCCTCCCTTCTGCGCAGCAGAGGGGAGGGCTGGGGAGGGGTGCTTTTGATTTTTGCCGGTAGAGCCCCCTGCCGAGCATGGCTCGGCACTACCTCTTAACGCAAAGGGGTTCTGTTCACAGTGAGCCCCAATCAAAGCGCAAGACCGGGGCCAAAGCTACCCCCTCCCAACCTCCCCCTTGGCTTCGCCAAAGGGGAGGAGGCAAGCATCAATCAAACAATGCTTGAATCGCTGCCAATCCGGCCTTGGCCCGCTCCTGCTTGTGCGCGGCATCGGCCACCGGATCGGCACCATCGCGCTGGATCTCACCGGCCGGAATCTCATCGAAAAACCGGCTTGGCTTGAGCCGGATGTGCTCGCCGAACTTGCGCGTTAAACGACTGAAGCTCATCCACAGCTGGATCTTGGCACGGGTGATGCCCACGTACAGCAGGCGTCGCTCTTCCTGCAGGTTGCCTTCGTCCAGGCTGACCTGGTGTGGCAGCACGCCGTCCTCGCAGCCGACGATGAACACATAGGGGAATTCCAGGCCCTTGGACGCATGCAGCGTCATCATTCGCACCTGGTTGCCGCCGTCGTCCTTGTCGTTGCGCGAGATCAGCGCCAGCTGTGCGGCCATGTCGGCGGCACTGGCACCGCGCGGGCCGCTCTCGAACCACGAGGCCAGTTCTTCCAGGTTGTTGGCGCGACGCTCGTAGCCGGCGGTGTCCTTGGCTGCATGACGCAGCTCGGCCAACATGCCCGAATCCTTGGCCACGCGCCGCACCAGATCGCCGGAACTCATCTGCCGCATGTCCAGACGCAGCGCGCGCAGGATGTCGGTGAACTTGCTCAGGCTGTTGGCCGCACGCGGGGCGAGCTGGGCCAGCGCGCCCATGCTCTCGGCGGCCTGCGCCATCGGGATGTCTTTCTCGGACGCCAGCTCCGCCAGCTTGGCCAGCGTGCTTGCACCGACATCACGCTTGGGCGACTGCACCGCGCGCATGAAAGCCGTGTCGTCGTCCGGGTTCACGATCAGCCGCAACCAGGCCAGCGTGTCCTTCACTTCCTGCCGTTCCAGGAACACCGTGCCGCCATTGAGGTGATACGGCACACCGACCAGCTGCATCGCTTTTTCCAGCGGACGCGATTGGAAATTTCCCCGGAACAGGATGCAGAAATCACTCCACGGAATCTTGCGACTGGTCGCCAGGAAATGGATTTCCGCCGCCACCTTTTCCGCTTCGTGTTCGCTGTTGCGACATTCCCACACTCGGATGCGTTCGCCATCGGCCTGGTCGGACCACAACGTTTTCAGATGCTCGTGCGGGTTGTGCGCGATCAGCGCATTGGCCGCGCGCAGCACGCGGTTGGAACAACGGTAATTCTGCTCCAGCTTGATGATCTGCAGCTTGGGGTAATCCACGCCCATCTGCTGCAGGTTCTCGGGATTGGCACCGCGCCAGGCATAGATCGACTGGTCGTCATCGCCCACGCAGGTGAAGTTGCCAGCGGGCCCGGCCAGCTGCTTGAGCAGGCGGTACTGGGCATCGTTGGTGTCCTGGCATTCGTCGACCAACAGATAGCCGATGCGCTCGCGCCAGGCTAGGGCGATATCCGGGTGCTCTTCCAGCACCTGCACCGGCAGGCGGATCAGGTCATCGAAATCCACTGCGTTGAACGAAGTCAACCGGGTCTGGTACAGCTCGTAGACCATCGCCGCATCCTTCTCGCGGTTGCTGCGCGCCGCGGCCATCGCCTGCTCGGGCGACAGCCCGGAGTTCTTGGCCCGCGAGATCAGGTTCTTCATGTCCTCGATGTCGTCGGGCTTGGCATTGCTGCCGCCCAGCAGATCCTTGATCTGCGCACCGGCATCGTCGGCATCGAAGATGGAAAAGTTACGCTTCAACCCCACCTGTTCATGTTCGATCTGCAGGAACTTCAGGCCAAGGGCGTGGAAGGTGCAGATGGTGACTTCGGCCGCGTCCTCGGCACGCAGGCGTTTGGCCACACGCTCGCGCATTTCCTTGGCCGACTTGTTGGTGAAGGTGATCGCGGCGATGCGGCGGGCGCTGTAGCGGCCAATGCCGATCAGATGGGCGATTTTCTCGACGATCACGCGCGTCTTGCCGCTGCCAGCACCAGCCAGCACCAGCAGGGGACCTTCGGCGTGCACAGCCGCCGCGCGTTGGGGGGGATTGAGGGAGTCCAGCATGGGGTGGTTTCAGTCGCAGGCAGGCAGTGTAAGCCATCGCCCGTGAGCGCCGGCTGGCGCGGTAAAATGCGGCATGGCCAAGCTCTATTTCTACTATTCGGCGATGAACGCCGGCAAGACCACCACCCTGCTGCAGTCCGCGCACAACTACCGCGAGCGCGGCATGCGCGTCGCCCTGCTGACCCCGCACCTGGACCACCGCGCCGGCACCGGCGTGGTCGCCTCGCGGATCGGCCTGCAGGCCGAAGCCACCACCTTCGAGCGCGATACCGACCTGGAGAAGCTGATCCAGCAGGACATGGCCGCCCACGGCAGGCTCGGCTGCGTGCTGGTGGACGAGGCCCAGTTCCTGAGCAAATCGCAGGTGTGGCAGCTGTCCGAGGTAGTCGACCAGCTGCGCATCCCGGTGCTGTGCTACGGGTTGCGTACCGACTTCCGTGGCGAACTGTTCGAAGGCAGCCAATACCTGCTGGCCTGGGCCGACGAGATGCAGGAGATCAAGACCATCTGCCACAGCGGCAAGAAGGCGACGATGACCGTGCGCGTGGACGAGAACGGCTTTGCCGTGCAGGACGGCCCGCAGGTGGAGATCGGTGGCAACGACCGCTATGTATCGGTGAGCCGCGCCGAGTTCAAGAAGATAACCCGCGGCGAGGGGCGGATTGATCCGATGCAGGCACCGCTGCCGTTGTAACAGGAACTCGCGGGGGTGATGCGTCCCTTCTCCCGTTCACGGGAGAAGGTGCCCCGAAGGGGCGGATGAGGGGAGCTTCTGGGACTCCATGCCTGCTTGCCAAGAGCTTGCCCTCACCCCAACCCCTCTCCCGTAAACGGGAGAGGGACTTAAGCAAAAGCTTCAAGCAAAGCCCTCAATACAAGGTCCGCTCCGGCGCACCTGCAGCCGGCGGGCTGTACTGGTACAACCACGTCTCGGTCAGGGTCTTGCCGCCGCTGCGCAGGTACAGGCGCACGTCGATCTGCTCGGTGCTGCCATCCGGCGGCACCAGGTCGAACATGGCGCGGTAGCCCTTGATCTCACGTAGCGGGCGCGCCGATACCACTTCCACGCGGCCACGGCTGGTTTCCACCACAGCCTCGACGTCGGCCTTGTCGATCAGGCTGGCCAGTTCGCCACCTTCAAAATCCACCGCAAAACGCCACGAGAAATACTCGCGCTTCTTGCCGATGATGCCGCCCAGGCCGGTACGGCTGGCCACGCAATGCGCGAGCGGCGGACGTGCCGGCGGCTCTGCGCCCCAGTACAGGCGATAGCCGACCAGCAGTTCCTGGCCCGGCTGCGGCTTGGCCTTGGGGTTCCAGAAAGCAACGATGTTGTCGAAGGTTTCATCGACGGTGGGAATCTCCACCAGCTGCACCGAGCCTTCGCCCCACTGCCCCTTGGGCTCGATCCACAGGCAGGGGCGCTTCTCGTAGAACACGCCATCGTCCTGATAGTGATCGAAGTTGCGATCACGCTGCAGCAGGCCGAAGCCGCGCGGGTTGTTGTCGACGAACATGTTGAAGCGCAGGTGGGCCGGGTTGCACAGCGGCCGCCAGATCCACTCGCCGGCACCGTTCCACATCGACAAGCCGTCGGTGTCGTGGATCTCCGGGCGCCAGTCCCAATCCATGCGGCGGTCGTTCTCGCCAACCTGGTACATGCTGGTGCACGGCGCGATGCCGAGCCGTTCGATTTCCTTGCGCGGGTACAAGGCGCTGTCGATGTCCATCAACAGCACATCGCCATTGGTGATGGCGAAGCGATAGGCACCGGCAACGCTGGGCGAATCCAGCAGGCCGTAGACCACCAGCGTGTCTGAATCCGCTGACGGCTGCTCTAGGTAATAGGCGATGAAGTCCGGGAACTCCTCCGGACGGCCCATGCCGGTATCGATGGCCAGGCCGCGTGCCGATTGGCCGTACTGGCCTTCCTTGCCTACCGCGCGGAAGTAGCTGGCGCCGAGGAAGGCAGCGAAGTCACGGTCGGTATCGCTGCGGGTATTGAGGCGGAAGCCGGCGAAGCCGAGGTCGGCCGGCAACTCGCCATCGTGGATGCCGCTCTTGCCGTAGTTGAAAGCCGCGCCGTCATAGGCCAACTCCTGTGCCTTGCCATCGACCACGTCGAACATGCGTACCGGTGAATGGAAGTACAGGCCAAGGTGGAAGAACTTCGCCTGGAACTTGCCGGGTTGGTCCGCCCACAGTGCGTGGTCCTGGCGATAGCTGATGGACTGGTACTGATCCCAGTCGAGCTTCTCCAGCGCGCCCGGCAGGGTGCGCTTGTGGCTCTTGTACGGCGCCTGCGCCAGCGCGCGGGCCTGGCCCTTGAGCGTGGCGAAATCGAAGGGCTGCGCCTGGCCCAGACGGCGCAGCCCCAACTGGGCCGGTTTGCCGGCCGCGCAGGCCGTAAAGGCCGGAAGACCAAAGGCCGCCAGGGCGGCAGCGGCGTTGCGCAGGAAGTCGCGTCGTTGCATGGAAAGCAGGCCGATAGGGGACCGCAGCATGGTAGGCGCAATTGCGTGAATCGACAGCCTTGAGACGGGCGGCGGATGAACACCTGCTTCAGCCAACCGGTGAAAAGCCAACCCCTCCCCAACCCTCCCCTTGCCTACGGCAAAGGGAGGGAGCAGAACCAGGTAGTGCCGAGCCATGCTCGGCAGGGGCCTCATCGGTAGAGTCCCCAGTGCAGCACCGCTGCACCCTGCGCAAAAGCGCCCTCACCCCAACCCCTCTCCCGCAAGCGGGAGAGGGGCTTGTAGTGCCGAGCCATGCTCGGCAGAGGCCTTACCGGTATAGCTCCAGCACCGCATGACCGCGATCTAACGGCAAGCACCCGCCAACTGCAACGCGGCCGCATGCGCGCACAGGAATCCACGCTGTGCCGCCGCGTCATCACCCCCATCCCATTGCAACAGGGTCCATTCCTCGGCTGCCTGCATCCGCTCCCCGGCTTGCAGCTCACGGTAAGGCGCATGCACTTCCATCTCCAGCAGCCCCTCGACGATACCGCCGGCATCCAGATACAGCTCCACCTGCGCCTGCTCAGGGTGGATGGTGGAACGCGGTTGTTTCGCAAAACGGACGATCAACGCCTGACTGCCATTGAAGCCTGCCATCCAGCCCACCGTAGGCTGCACGAACCATTTGCCACGTGGCCCCCTGCTGCTGGCGTCGGCATGCAGCACCAACATGCCGTCCTGGAACTGATGATCCGGCATGCCCGGATCGGGTGCGCCTTCTACGCGGATATCGCTGGCCATGGTTACCGGCACGAAGACGCGGGTAGCCGGGTGGACGCGGGTGTTGAACCACAGATCCCAGGCGACCGGCGTGTCACGGATGTTCTGGCCACTGACCTGCAGCTGCACGGTGTCGGCGCGCTCGGGATCAAGCCGGAATGTCTTCTCCAATTGCATGCCGGTCACCGGGCTGGCGGCACCGCGCAGACGCAGCTGGTCGGCATCGCGTTGCAACCACTGCGCAGGGGCCAGCGACAGCCATGGATCCGGTGGCCAGTTGGCGGCAGCTGCTCGGCGCTCGGTATTGATCTGCTGGTGCAGCCACCACTGCGATTGCGGGCCAACCCAGACATCATGGCCGAGGTAGGCGATGTCATCGCTGCTGGCGCTTACCTCCGGATCCGGCTGCGTGCGGACCGCTGCGCCTATGCGCAGAAAGTTCGGTTCGCCTTTGCGCTGCAGCGACAGCACCCGGCCGCCGAAGGCGGAGGTCAGCTGCAATTGCAGCTCACTGCTCTCCAGCGCTGCGGAGTTGTCGTCTGCCGGGGTATGGGCTTGCGCAATCGCCAGTGTTGGCAGCAATAGCAGACAGAGGATGATTCGATGATGCAGCTGCATTGGGTTTTCCCTGCGGGCCAGCGGGGATCATGGCAGAGGTCGCGGCGGCCGTGCCGCGGTAGTGCCGAGCCATGCTCGGCAGAGACTTTACCGGGAAGGCTCCTGCCGAGCATGGCTCGGTATTACGGGTGGAGCTTTACCGGGAAGGCCCCTGCCGAGCATGGCTCGGTATTACGGGTGGAGCTTTACCGGGAAGGCCCCTGCCGAGCATGGCTCGGCACTACAGCTGGGGCTTTACCGGGAAGGCTCTTGCCGAGCATGGCTCGGCACTACAGTTGCTCCGCCTTAGCGCTGGCAATACCCGCACCATACTGTTGCCCGCTGGCCAATGCTGGCATAGCGCAGCACGCGCCCGCATTGCTTGCAGTTCTCGCCCTCGCGGCCGTACACCAGCAGTTCCTGCTCGAAGTAGCCTGGCGCACCGTCGGGACTGATGAAATCGCGCAAGGTGGTCCCGCCACGGGTGATCGCATGACCCAGGATTTCCTTCACCGCATCGGCTAGCCGCTGGTAGCGCGCCCGCGATACCTTGCCAGCCTCGCGCAAGGGATTGATGCCGGCCATGAACAGGCTTTCCGCCGCATAGATATTGCCCACACCGACGACGATGCCCTGGTCCATCAGGAAGGTCTTGATCGGCGCCTTGCGGCCACGGCTGCGTTGGAACAGATAGTCGCCATCAAAATCACCATCCAAAGGCTCCGGGCCGAGACCACTCAGCAACTCGTGCGTTTCTCCTGCTGGCTGCCACAGCAGGCAACCGAAGCGACGCGGATCGTTGAAGCGCAGCAGGCGGCCGTCTTCCAGGCTGATGTCGACATGGTCGTGCGCACGCACCGGCGTGTCACCAGGCAGCACGCGCAGGCTGCCAGACATGCCCAGGTGCAACACCGCGCTGCCTGCTTCGGTATCCAGCAACAGGTACTTGGCGCGGCGACGGATCGCTTCGATGCGCTGGCCCGGCAGCACCTGTTCGATCTCGGCGGGAATCGGCCAACGCAGATCCGGCCGGCGCAGGATCACACCGTGGATGCGTCGATCCAGCAGATGCGGTTCCAGCCCGCGCCGGGTGGTTTCTACTTCGGGTAGTTCTGGCATGCGGACCTCAAAGCGACGGTATCTGGTTGTTCTTGTGGGAACGGCGTGAGCCGTGAAGCTGGTGGTGGTGAACAGCAGACCGGTATCGATTGCACTGCACCATCGGCTTCGGTTTTTTTTTGGCTTCGCGGCTTACGCCGCTCCTACAACCACCGGTCAACGCGGTGGCGCCATCAGCTCGCGTGCGCTCAGGTAGCCGTCGCCGTTGGCATCCTGGCGGGCGAAGCGGGCCAGGATCACCTGCCGCTGTTCTTCGCGGGTAATCGGTTTGCCACGGCCACCCGGCTGTTCTTCGGGCTGCAGAATGCCGTCGCCATTGCGGTCCATCTTGTCGAAGGCGTACAGCATCCACTGCAGGTATTCGTCCGGGCTGACGCGGCCATCGCCATCGCTGTCCATGCGCTGCAGGTAGGCATTGGTGTCCTGTACTTGTGCCATGGCAGGCAACGAAGCGCCAAGCAGGAAAAGAAGGGCAATCGTCTTCATGCGGCGCTGAGCGAATAGCCTTTCAGGCGCGCTGCGTAGGCCTGCAATGCGGCGCTGCCGCTGGCCTCGGCGTCCTGGCACCACTGCTGCAGCTGGCGCAAGCGCTCGGCGGCGTCATGACTGCGGGCTTCCAGCAGGGCCGACAGGCGCGCCCGGTGTTCGACCAACAGTTTGATGCGCGGTCGCTGCTGCACCCAGGTCTGCAACTGCGCGCGGCAATCGGGTTTGAGCCAACGGCCATCATTGACCAATCCTTTGCGCATGCGCCGCGGCAACAGCTTGCGCAACTTGGCTCCTGCAGCCGCCGCTTCCTCCTTCAAAGCCGGCGCGAACACATTGCGCTGGTAATCGGTCATTGCCTGAAAGCGATGCGACAGCAGCGCCTTCAAGGTATCTGCGTCGGGCACGGCGATGTTCGGACGGATGTCCATGGTCGGTGCTACCCGCAGCACCTTGGCCAGGCGCAGGAACTGCAGCAGGCGGATCACCTGCCAGCCGATGTCGAACTCCCAGCGCCGCATCGAGAAACGTGCCGAGCTGGGGAAGGCGTGATGATTGTTGTGCAGTTCCTCGCCGCCGATCCAGAACGCCCAGGGCGTCAGGTTGGTCGAGGTGTCGGCCGATTCGAAATTGCGATAACCCCACCAATGGCCAAGGCCATTGACCACGCCCGCTGCCCAGAACGGAATCCACGCCATCTGGATCGCCCACAAGGCGATGCCGGGCAGGCCGAACAACACGGCGTTGATCACGAACAGCAGGATCGGGCCGAGGTTGGCATGCGGGGTATAGAGCCTGCGCTCGATCCAGTCTTCCGGCGCACCACGCCCGTACTGCTCGATGTCGCCACGCAACGTACGTGCCTCGCGGTACAGCTCCACGCCGCGCCAGAACACGGTGCGGATGCCTTTGGTAACGGGGCTGTGCGGGTCTTCCTCGGTTTCCACCTTGGCGTGGTGCTTGCGATGGATGGCCACCCACTCGCGGGTGATCATCGAGGTGGTCAGCCACACCCAGAAGCGGAAGAAGTGCGACACCAGCGGGTGGAAATCCACGCCGCGATGGGCCTGGCTGCGATGCAGGTACAAGGTGACCGCGAAGATGGTGAGCTGGGTGAACACCAGCAGCACCGCCAGCATGCCCCACCAGCCCAGGCCGGCAATGCCTCCGGTGAGGAAATCGAGCAGGGCGTCGGACATCGCGAACACTCCAGGCAGTCGGTGCCAGATGAAACAACTGCTACACATGATGGGGGCTGTCGGCGCAAACTTCATCCACCGGCGGCAGGTCCGTTGGTCGAATCCTCAGCTGCCACCTACTCCTGAATGTCCATTGCACCCGCCGCCGAAGCGGCCCCCCTGATCGAACTGGACCATGCCTGCGTCATCCGCGGCCAGGTCCGTGTGCTGCACGAGCTGAACCTGCGTATCGAACAAGGCCAGCACACCGCCATCCTCGGGCCGAACGGCTGCGGCAAGTCCTCATTCATCAAGCTGATCACGCGCGAGCTCTATCCCTTGGCGCGCGCCGACGGCCATGTGCCGGTCAAGGTGATGGGCCAGACCCGCTGGCAGGTGGACCGGCTGCGTGCGCAGCTCGGCATCGTCACCGGCGACCTGTCCAGCAACCTGTCCAGCATGCCCGGGCTGACCGTCGAGGAAGCGGTGATCGCCGGCTTCTTTGCCAGTTACGTTGTCCCTGGGCATCGCGATGTCACCGACGCCATGCGCCAGCGCGCGCGGCATGCACTGGAACTGGCCCGCGCCCTGCCCCTGATCGGCCGCAGCTATGCCGAACTGTCCGCCGGTGAAACCCGCCGGGTGCTGATCGCGCGTGCGCTGGTCAACCAGCCCAAGGCCTTGCTGCTGGATGAGCCGTCCACCGGCCTGGACCTGATCTCGCGCCAGCACTTGGTCGACAGCATGCGCAACCTTGCCCAGCAGGGCATCACCCTGGTGCTGGTGACCCACCACATCGAGGAGGTGATCCCGGAGATCAACCGCGTCGTGCTGATGAAGGGCGGACGGATCTTTGCCGACGGCTCTCGCGGCGAGCTGCTGCGCTCCGGGCCGCTGTCGGAGGTGTTCGGCGGCCCGATCGAGGTACGCGAGGACGACGGCCGGATGTCGGCCTGGGTTGGCACTGCGTAGTTCTTGAAGCAAGAGCACCCCTCCCCAGCCCGTCCGGCCCGAAGGCACAGCCTTCGGTCGTTCATCAGGCCGCGCGCCAATGGCGCGCAAGCAGGCCTTCTTCACCCCCTGCGCGTTGCGCAAGGGAGGGAGCTCTGGCCCCTCCCCTTTGGCGTAGCCAAGGGGGAGGTTGGGAGGGGGTAGCTTTGGCCGTTGCTTTGGCCGGGGGCTCAAGTTCATGTGAAGAGCACCCCTCCCCTTGCCTTCGGCAAAGGGAGGGGGCAGAGCGCGGCCGTTGGTGCGATGATGCCGGTCCGCTCCTGTAATCCCGTTGTCCTCGCAATGTCACTACCCGCTTCCCCGCTGCGCCTTGGCGCCGCCCTCGCGCTGGCCGCCGTGCTCAGCGCCTGCTCCAGCACTCCGACCCTGCCTTCTGCAGGCAAGGACTCCAGCAACAAGGTTGTCGGCTATCTGGTCGGCTCCGCCATCCCCGACAGCCTAGCGCTGAGTCCCGCGCCCCCGGCTCCCGGTTCGGTAGCAGCACAACTCGACGAAGCCGTCGCCAGCCAAGCCATGAACATGCGCGGCAGCGCGCGCTTCGTGCAGGCGCATACCGACGCCGACCTGAGTTTCCCGGCTGGCGCTGACCAGTTCAGCTGTGCGCTGGGCGTGGCCGTCACCGCCAAGACCACGCCGGTGCTGTACAGCCTGCTTGAACGCAGCCGCATCGACGCCAGTGCTGCCACCAAGGCGGCGAAAACCCATTACCAGCGTCCGCGCCCATTCATGGTCAACACCGCTCCGACCTGCACGCCGGACGATGAGGAAGGCCTGCGCAAGAGTGGCTCGTATCCGTCCGGGCATACATCGATTGGCTGGGCCTGGGGCCTGATCCTGTCGGAAATCGATCCCGAACATGCCACCGCCCTGATCGAACGCGGCCGCAACTACGGCCACAGCCGTCTGGTCTGCAACGTGCATTGGTATAGCGATGTGCAGCAGGGCCAGTTCATGGGCGCGGCCACGGTCGCGCGACTGCATGACAACCCTGCGTTTGTGGCCGACCTCGCCAAGGCACGCGAAGAACTAGGACACGCACGCACGCTCAATCTGCCGCTGCCGCGCGATTGCGCCGCGGAAACCGCAGCGCTGACCTCGGACATCCCAGAAGCCCGCTGAGCCTCACCTGTAGTGCCGAGCCATGCTCGGCATCGCGGTCTTGACGAGCCGCTTTTGTAGGAGCGGCGTCAGCCAGCGAAGCTGGCATTGCTTCAATCGCAGGCATATCGGCAATCTGGCTGGCCATCAGCTTCGCGGCTGACGCCGCTCCTACAAGAGCTTCGGCTGGGCTATCGGCGTCCCCCAGCCGAGCATGGCTCGGCTCTACCGTGGGCGCGATGGTTTCCGACGTCACCGCCTGCCACTGGATTGCGCGCCTGCGGTTACAGTCCGGGGTCCTCTCATTGCGGGACCTCTCATGCCTGTATTCCTTCGCAGTCCGCGCCTGCATGCGCTGTTGATTGCCGTCTTGCTGCCCTTCGCCGCGCAGGCACAGACGCCGCGCCTGATCGGCTATGTGATGGACAGCCCGGAGCCGCTGCAGTTGTCGGCCCGGAAGCTCGACGTGGTGAACTTCGCCTTCGCCTTGGTTCGCCTCGACGGCAGCGTTTACCTACCCGAGAACATCGATCCGGCACGCCTGCATGCGGTGGTCGCCAAGCGCACGGACAACCCCTCACTGCAGATCGTGTTGTCGATTGGTGGCTGGGGTGCGGGCAACTTCTCCGAGGCCGCTGCCACTGCACCGGCACGCGCACGCTTCATCGACAGCAGCGTCGCGCTGATGCACCAGTTCAAACTCGATGGCCTGGACGTCGACTGGGAATACCCCACGCTCGGTGATGCCGACATCAGCCACAGCCCGGATGACCGCCACAACTTCACCGTGCTGCTGGAAGAACTGCGTGCGCGTCTGGACCGGGAGGGCAACGGCAAGCGCCATTACCTGCTGACCATCGCCGCTGCCGAAGGCCGCGCCGCGGAAGGCTTGGAGCTGCCGCGCATCGCGCAGTCATTGGATTGGATCAACCTGATGACCTACGACTTCTACGGCAGCCTGACCAAGACCACCGGCCATCATTCCGGGCTTGCGCGCTCATCGCTGGCCACGCCGCAGGGTCGCACCACCGTGGATGCGGTGAAGTACTTCCTCGATGCGGGCGTGCCTGCTGCCAAGATCAATGTCGGCGTGCCGTTCTATGGCCGCACCTTTGGTGATGTCGGCACGGAGAACAACGGTCGCTTCCAGAAGTTCACCAAGGAGGGCGGCTTCATCACCTGGCGTGACATCGTCCACACCCGTCTCAATGCGCCGGACTGGCAGCGTCATTGGGATGACGAAGCGCAGGTGCCGTGGCTGTGGAATGCCAAGGAGCGACGCATGATCAGTTATGACGATCCGCAATCGCTGCTGATCAAGGCCAACTACGTGAAGCAGCAGGGCCTGGGCGGCATCATGTATTGGGAGCAGCGCGGTGATGACAACGAGCAGTTGCTTGATGTGTTGCATGAGGCATTGCGCTGATCCGGTAGTGCCGAGCCATGCTCGGCAGGGGCTTCACCGGTAATGCCCCAACCGTAGTGCCGGGCCATGCTCGGCAGAAGCCTTCCCCGCAAAAAAGCTGCCCTCACCCCAACCCCTCTCCCGCATGCGGGAGAGGGGCTAGATTGGCCGCACGCTGCAGCGCCAAGTAGTGCCGAGCCATGCTCGGCAGGGGCTTCACCGGTAATGCCCCAACCGTAGTGCCGAGCCATGCTCGGCAGAAGCCTTCCCCGCAAAAAGCTGCCCTCACCCCAACCCCTCTCCCGCATGCGGGAGAGGGGCTAGATTGGCCGCACGCTGCAGCGCCAAGTAGTGCCGAGCCATGCTCGGTTGGGGCTTCACCGGTAATGCCCCAACCGTAGTGCCGAGCCGTGCTCGGCAGGGGCCTTCCCCGCAAAAGCTGCCCTCACCCCAACCCCTCTCCCGCACGCGGGAGAGGGGCTAGATTGGCCGCACGCTGCAGCACCAAGTAGTGCCGAGCCATGCTCGGCAGACGCCTTCCCCGCGAAAGCTGCCCTCACCCCAACCCCTCTCCCGCATGCGGGAGAGGGGCTAGATTGGCCACGTGCTGCAGCGCCACGTAGTGCCGAGCCATGCTCGGCAGGGGCCTTCCCCGCAAAAGCTGCCCTCACCCCAACCCCTCTCCCGCATGCGGGAGAGGGGCTAGATTGGCCGCACGCTGCAGCGCCAAGTAGTGCCGAGCCATGCTCGGCAGGGGCTTCACCGACGCGGCTTTGTAGGAGCGGCGCTGGGTGGCCTAGGGTCATAAGCCGCGAAGCCTGCATTGTTTGAACTGCAAACCCGACCGCAATCTGATCGACTCTCGGCTTCGCGGCTTACGCCGCTCCCACAGGATGTTTGGCAGGGCTATCGGTAAGGCCTCTTGCCGAGCATGGCTCGGCACTACAGGAATGCAGAAGGCGCGGATTGCTCCGCGCCTTCTGCGTTCAACTCACACAAGCAACGCTTAGAAGCGGGTCTTGAACTCCACGCCCCACAAACGCGGCTCGTTGATGAAGCCGGTGAGGTTGTTGAAGTCAATGCCGCCGGTGGCGCGGATCTGGTTGGTGATGTTGCGGCCATACAGCGCCACGTCGTAATCACCGTCATTCCACTGGTAACCCACGCGCAGGCCGCCTTCCAGCAGCGACTTGCCGGTGAATTCCTTGGACTGGTACAGGAAGAAGTTCACTTCGCTGCGGTACGCCCAGTCGGTGAACACATACAGCTGCGTGCCATCGGCCAGTGGCAGCGACCAGCGCGCGGTCATGTTGTGGGTCCACTCCGGCGCCTGCGGTAGCGAATTGCCGTTGATCAGCACCTTGCCGTTGACGACCGGATTGGTCACGGTGCAGGAGAAGCACGGTGCGACGCTCAGATCGGAATCCTTGATCTCGGTGTGGTTGTAGCCGCTGCCCAGGGTGACCAGCAGGTTGTCGGTCAGGTAGGCCTGCAGATCCAGCTCGAAGCCCTGGCCCACGCTCTTGTCGGCATTGAGCAGGATGTTGGCGTTGCCGCCGGCGCCGCCCACGGCGGTCAGCTGCTGGTCCTTGACCCGGTAGTGGTAGACGCTGGCATTCAAGCGCGCACGGTTGTCCCAGAAGTCCGCCTTCACGCCGGCCTCGAACGACAGCACGGTTTCCGGATCGGCCACGGTCTTGTTGTTGAAGGCACCCGCCGACTGGATCGAGCTGCCACGGAAGCCGGTAGCAACGCGGCCGTAGACGTTGACGGTGTCATTGACGGCGTAGGTGGCCGAGAAGTCCCAGTTGAACTTCTTGTCCTTGGTCGAGGCCGACAGGTAGGGATCAACAGCATCACCCTTGGCATAGGCGTCCTGCTGCGCGGCAAGCAGACCGGCGAGATCGCACTTGGCAATACCCGGGGGCGTGGTCAGGGTCGGTGCGATGCACGGCGAGAAGCCAGTGTTCCAGTAATCCTTGACCTTGAGGTCCTTCTTGTCGACGGTGTAACGCACGCCAGCGCGCAGTTCCAGCTTGTCGGTGGCCTGGAAGTTCAGGCCGCCGAACACCGCCCAGGCATCATTGGTCTGGTTGATGCGCTGGAAACCGTCCTGCTTGCTGCCGTTGGTGCTGTCGTAGCTGACGCTGTCGACGTCGTAGTCTTCCTTGAAATAGAACACGCCGGCCTGCCAGTTCAACGGGCCTTCGTTCTGCGATTCAAGACGCAGCTCCTGGGTCCACTGCGAGTGGCTGGGGATGCCATCGGCGGTTTCCGAGGCGAACGGCACATCGGCGGTGAAGTACGGGCCGGAGGTGCCGTCGATGTCGCCGACGCTGAAGGTATCGACGGTCTCGTAACCGGTGATCGAGGACAGCTTGTAGTTGCCCAGGTCCCAGCTCAGGCGTGCATTGGCACCGCTGCTGTCGAGCTCGGAGTGGTTCAAACCATCGATCGAGACCTTGTTCTCGTCGAAGCCGGGCACGAAATCGTTGCTGCCCTTCTTGAAGATGTTGCCGCGGAACAGGCGCGCGGTACCGTTGAGGTGACGCTTGTGTGCGCCCAACAGTGCTTCGAAATTGTCGCCTTCGTACAGGAACTGCGCACGCACGGCCGATTCGTCATAGCCTTCCAGGCCGTCGTTCGGGCCGGTGCCGGTGTTCTTCACCCAGTCGTCGCGACGCTGGTACAAGGCCGACACACGTGCCGACCAGCGCGCGCTCAGTGCGCCACCGACGGCAGCCTCGACGTTCCACAGGTTGTCGCTGCCGTAGCCGACCTTGCCGTAGCCTTCAAACTCCTGCGACGGGCGCACCGAGTCGAACTTGACCACACCGGCCGGGGTGTTGCGGCCGAACAGTGAACCCTGCGGGCCACGCAGCACTTCCACCTGCTCCACGTCGAAGATCGGGAAGCCCTTGAGGATCGGGTTTTCCTGCACGATGTCGTCATACACCAGCGAGACCGGCTGCGAGGTATTCAGACGGAAGTCGGTGTTGCCGTAGCCGCGGATGTAGAAACGCGGGAAGGCGCGGCCGAACGAGGATTCGATGTTCAGGCTGGGCACGCGGCCGGACAGGTAACGCACGTCGGTACCGCCGGAGGCCAGCGCGTCGAGCTTCTCGCCGCTGACGGTGCTGATCGACACCGGCACATCCTGGATGTTCTCCAACTTGCGTGCGGCGGTGACCTTCACCGCATCCAGCGTTGAGGCTTGCTTCTGGGCGGGCGTCGCATCCTGCGCGGCAGCGGTGAGTGGCAGTACGGCGAGAACGGCGACAAACAGCGGATGCGCTGCCGGCAGGCGGCGGCGGACGGTACGGGTCGGGGACATGGCGGAGAAGGGCCTGTTGAGGAGGAATGGGGAACTGCGCCTAGCACGGAATTGTTGCAGTACAACATTCGTATCGCAATCGTTCAGGTATTCAGCGGCATGACGCCTGTCAGGGGTAAGCGCCCCTTCGGCCGCATAGACTTGGGGCTTCCTTCCCGCCCAGGCACCTTGCCATGACCCAGTGGTATTTCCATATTCCCGGCCAGGCCGACCGCGTCGGCCCCATGGACGACGAGGCCGCACGCCGTTTTGCCCAGGGTAGCCGCCAGGCACTGGCCTGGCGCGAGGGCATGCAGGGCTGGCAGGCGGTGACCGAAATCGCCGACTTCGGCGGCCAGGCCGGCCCGCCACCGATGCCGCCGCCGGTAGGTGGCAGGGGCAACCGTGCCGACGATATCGACTTCCGCATCGTCGGGCATGAGATGCAGTTCGTGGAAATCGAACTCGACCCCGGTGAAAGCGCGATTGCCGAGGCCGGCGCGCTGATGTTCAAGGACTCAACCGTGCAGATGGACACCGTGTTCGGCGATGGCCGCCACGAGGGCCAGGGCGGTGGCTTCATGGACAAGCTGATGTCGGCCGGCAAGCGTGTGATCACCGGTGAAAGCCTGTTCGCCACCGTATTCACCCATACCGGCAACGGCAAGGCCAAGGTCGCCTTCGCCGCGCCCTACCCGGGCACCGTGATCCCGATGAAGCTGGACCAGCACGGCGGCAAGCTGATCTGCCAGAAGGACAGCTTCCTGGCCGGCGCACGCGGCGTGCAGGTGGGCGTGCATTTCCAGCGCAAGGTGATGACCGGCCTGTTTGGCGGCGAAGGTTTCATCATGCAGAAGCTTGAAGGTGACGGCTGGGTGTTCGTGCACGCCGGCGGCTGCGTGGTGGAGCGTGAGCTGGCTGCGGGCGAGCGCATCGACGTGGATACCGGCTGCGTGGTGGCTTACCACGGTGGCGTGGACATGGACGTGCGCCGCGTGGCTGGCCTGAAAAGCATGTTCTTCGGCGGCGAAGGTGTGTTCCTGGCCACCCTGACCGGCCCGGGCAAGGTATGGCTGCAGTCGCTGCCGTTCTCACGCCTGGCTGGCCGCATGTATGCCGCCGCACCACAGGGTGGTGGCCAAAGCCGCGGTGAAGGCTCGGTGCTGGGCGGGCTGGGCCGCTTGCTGGATGGTGACAACAAGTTCTGATGTGGCTTTGACGTCCGTAGCCCGGCTGCAAAGCCCGGGCTGCGGAACCCTGTGCACATGCCCCGTGCGCACGGAACAAGCCGTCATTGCGCAGGGAAGACGTATCTCCTTGTAGTGCCCCGACGCCGTCGCCATACTCGCCGCATTCATTTTCAGGGGAATGGCAGGACGCCATGCACACGCAGGACAATGTTTACGCACCACCACAATCCTCGCTGGCGCAGGAGACAGCAGTACCTTCGGCGTTGCCGCCGTTCTATGTGGTCTCCATCACCAAGCTGGTACTGCTGTACGTGGCGACGATGGGTTTCTATTCGCTCTACTGGTTCTGGAAGCACTGGGCCCGGCACAAGCGCGACAAGAAGCTGAGTATCTGGCCAGTACCGCGCGCGATCTTCGCGATCTTCTTCGCCCACAGCCTGAACCAGGAAATCGACCACCGCCTGCAGCGCGCAGGCAAGCGCTACAGTTGGTCGCCGGGCATGTGGGCGGGCGCCTACGTCATCTCGGCCATTGGCGGACGCATCGTCAGCCGTATCCCCGAAACCATCCTGCCGGCCCTGCCAAGCTTCGGCATCGGCATCCTGCTGCTTGCCATCAATGCAATGGCCTTGGTGCAGGCACAGCGCGCGGCCAACCTCGCCTGCGGCGACCCGGACGGTAGCGGCAACGCACGTCTCACCGCTGCAAACTGGGCCTGGCTGATACTGGGCGGCTTGTTCTGGCTGGTCATCGGGCTCGGAATAGTCGCCCTGTTCTGGACGCCAACGGTCTATCTACCGGCAAGCTGAAACCGCTTACGGATGACAGCCGCAGCTAAACCATGCATTGGCCCACTGGCGGCCTTGCCAACACAAAGCGCTATGCTGGCGCCCTTTCCGACACCCCTGTTCATCATGCGCAACGCCCGTCTGCTGCTGTCCCTCTCCTTGTTTGGCCTGCTGGCAGCCTGCGGCGGCGAGAACACCAAGCCCACGCCGCCGGCAGCGGTGCAGCCGACCACGCCGGTAAGGCCGGTCAAGATCGGCGTGGCATTGGGCGGCGGCGCAGCCAAGGGTTTCGCCCATATCGGCGTGATCAAGATGCTGGAAGCCAATGGCTTCGAGCCGGTGGTGGTCTCCGGCACCAGCGCCGGCAGCGTGGTCGGTGCCCTGTATGCCAGCGGCATGGACGCCTTCCAGATGCAGCAGAAGGCAGTGGCGCTGGATGAAGCCAGCATCCGCGATATCCGCCTGTTCTCCGGTGGCCTGGTGCAGGGCCAGAAGCTGCAGGACTACGTCAACGCGCAGGTCGGCAACAAGCGCGCCGAGCAGCTGCAGAAGCCCTTCGCCGCGGTTGCCACGCAGCTGGAAACCGGTGAGCGCGCGGTATTCGTACGCGGCAATGTCGGCCAGGCGGTGCGCGCTTCCAGCTCCATCCCCGGTGTGTTCGAGCCGGTGATCATCGGTGGCAAGAGCTATGTCGACGGCGGCGTGGTCAGCCCGGTGCCGGTGGATGCGGCCAAGCAGCTGGGTGCCGAATTCGTGATCGCGGTGGATATCTCCAGCCGTGCCACCGGCCAGCGCCCGACCGGTCTGCTCGGTGCGGTGGGCCAGTCGATCACCATCATGGGCCAGCGCCTGGGCGAGCAGGAACTGGCACGCGCCGACGTGGTGATCCGCCCGGCGGTGCTGGACATCGGCGCAGCCGATTTCGAGCAGCGTGGCCGCGCCATCCTCGAAGGCGAGAAGGCCGCGATGGCGGCGATGCCGCAGATCCGTGCGGGCATTACCCGCCTGCAGCAGGCGCGTCTAGCCACCGCACGCAACGCCGAGGCACGTGCCGCCGCCGTGCAGGCCGAAGCGCACCAACGTTGCCAGGACAGCCGCAGCCGCATCGAGAAGCTGCGTGGCATCGAGAAGAACTGCAGCGCGCCAGCGCGTTGATGCTTGAAGCCCCTCTCCAACGGGAGAGGGGTTGGGGTGAGGGTACGGGCGAAGCAGCTTGCTTCAGATTCCATAAGGCTTCGCCGCCTACCCTCATCCGCCCCTTCGGGGCACCTTCTCCCGCAGGGAGAAGGAAGAGCCTTCACCGCCCCAATTGCGACAGCGGCAGGGCGCGGAACTCCTTCACCGTGCGCAGCACGAAGCTGGAATTGACGTCGGCCACACCAGCTGCGTTGAGCAGCTTGTCGAGCAGGAATTCCGAGAAGTGGTCCAGGTCGCGTACGTAGACCTGCAGCAGATAATCCATGTCGCCGGTCAGCGCATGGCAGGCCACCACTTCGTCCCATAGCTGCACCGCCTGCACGAAGTGATCGATGGCCGCCTGGCCGTGCTTGGACAACTGCACGCGCACGAAGGCCTGCAGGCCCAGCCCGATCGCGCGTGGCTCCAGCCGTGCGCCGTAACCGGCAATCACGCCCTCCGCCTCCAGCCGCTGCACCCGCCGCAGGCAGGCCGAGGGCGACAGGTTCACCCGCGCCGCGAGTTCGGCGTTGGTGGCGCGGCCATGCTGCTGTATTTCGACCAGAAGCCGCAGATCCGTGCGATCAAGATTCACCGACGCCATCTTTGTTGCTCCGCAGCATTGAATGGACGCAACAATATTGCGTTAGAAGCGGTTGTCAGCGCAATTACGCACACCTGTTGCGCGGCAGGCTTCCTACCATGCGGTTACTTATTCCCTTCAGGAGCTGCCGTCATGGAAGCCAACCCGCGCCGCGTCGAACACCAACAGACCGACAAGGGTTACGTGCCGGTCTATACCACTGCCGTGGTGGAGCAGCCCTGGGACGGCTACAGCGCCGACGACCATGCGACCTGGAGCACCCTGTACCAGCGCCAGCGCGAACTGCTGGTCGGTCGTGCCTGCCAGGAGTTCCTCGATGCCCAGGACGAGATGGGCATGAGCGAGCACATGATTCCGCGCTTCGACCAGCTCAATGAAGTGCTGGGCGCGGCCACCGGCTGGACCCTGGTCGGCGTGGAAGGCCTGCTGCCGGAACTCGACTTCTTCGATCACCTGGCCAACCGCCGCTTCCCGGTGACCTGGTGGATCCGTCGCCCCGACCAGATCGACTACATCGCAGAACCCGACCTGTTCCACGACCTGTTCGGCCACGTGCCGCTGCTGATGAACCCGGTGTTCGCCGACTACATGGCCGCCTACGGCCGTGGTGGCGTCAAGGCCCATGCCATCGGCCCGGACGCGCTGCAGAACCTGACCCGCCTGTACTGGTACACGGTGGAGTTCGGCCTGATCAACACCGCCGATGGCCTGCGCATCTACGGCGCCGGCATCGTCTCGTCCAAGGGCGAGTCGTTGTACTCGCTGGAGTCGGCCGCGCCTAACCGGATTGGTTTTGATCTGGAGCGGATCATGCGCACCCGCTACCGCATCGACACCTTCCAGAAGAGCTACTTCGTCATCGACGGCTTCGAGCAGCTGATGGCTGCGACCGAGCCGGACTTCACCCCGATCTACGCACGCCTCGCCGACGCCGAACATCTGCCCGCTGGCGACGTGCAGGAAGGTGACACGGTATTCCAGCGCGGCAGCGGCGAAGGCTGGGCCGACGGCGGCGACGTCTGAGCCAGCCCACATCGCTGCAATAGAAGAAGCCGCCCCAGGGCGGCTTCTTCATTCATGCCCAAAGCTAGCCCGGGTAAGCGAAGCGCAGCCGGGGCCACCAGATCCTGTAACTCACTGCGCCGTCTTGGCCGCCCGCCGACCGCCGTACTTGCGGTCCAGGTAGACGCCAACCATCACCGCCACCAGCAACGGTGCCGCCCACGGGAACAGCTCGATCACCAACGACGGCACCGTGGTGTGGCTGTGCAGCCACTGCCATACCGGACGCATGCCGATGCCGAGGAAGGCAACGTGGGTGGCGATGCCTGCACCCAGGATCGACTGGTAATGCTGGCGGAACGCCCAATCCGGACGCGACGGTCCGCGACGGGCGAACTTCAACATGCGCCAGCCCACCCACAGGCCGATCGACGAGAAGCCAAGGAACAGGGGCTGGCGATGCTGGATGCCGGTGCCCACGACCACCAGGGCCAGGATCACCATCGGCCACAACGCCAGATGCCAGCCCGGGCGCGACACCAGCTGCTTCCAGTCGCGCTTGTCGGTGACCGCGCGCCACGCCAACCAGGTCGCGTTGCCGGTGATCGCCATCAGATAGGCGAGGAACAGTGCCGACAACGGCTGCTGGCGGAAGAACGCGAACTGGATGGTGATCGGCAGTGCGGTGACCACGATCACCGCCATCGCTACCAGATAGACCTTGCCCAGCGCACGGTGCCGCGGCGAGCCCTTCTTTATCACCGCCGCCGACCAGAAGCCAACCAGTGCGACCACGCCGGCCAGTACATGCAGCGCAACGATCAGGGAATATCCGGGCATTGGGGCTCTCCAGTGACGGCCGGCGAAGTGCGATGGCCTGTGCAAAGCGTGCGCGCACGGGCGCGCGCATGGCAGTCGCGCCGGTCACTGCCGGACCCTGCCGGAAGTCACTTTCTGCAGTCACCCCCTTGTCGAAGGCGCGTGCGCCCACCAGCATGCGGGCATGGAAATCACTCCCCGTTCGCGCTGGCACAGGCTGCTGCACCCGCTCAATCTCGCCGGCCTGCTGACCTGGCTGGCCGTGGCGGTGACCCTGCCGTATGGCTCCGCCGAGCAGTTCGCGCTGCGCTGGGGCTGTGCGTTGCTGTTCCTGATCGCCTTCCTGCTCGCCGCCAGCTACGACCGACCTGCGCCACAGCGCAGCGTACTGTTGGTGATCGAGGCCGTCGCGGCACTGGCGGTGATCCGCCTGGCCGCGAGCAGCGGCGTGGCGCCGGCGCTGTTGGTGATGCTGGCGGCACAGGTGGCGATGAGCTGGCCGCTGCGCATCGCTGTGGCAGTGATGCTGGCAGCCAACCTGGGCATGTACCTGGTACTGCGCGACGTACACAGCCACCCGGCCGCGGTGGTGCTGATCTTCGCCGGCTTCCAGGCCTTCGCCATGCTCACCACCCACTACGCCAGCAGCGCCGAGCAAGCGCGCGACCGGCTGGCGCTGGTCAATGCCGACCTGCTGGCTACCCGCGCCCTGCTCGCTGAGCGCTCCCGCGACATGGAACGGCTGCGCCTGTCGCGCGAGCTGCATGATGTGGCCGGGCACAAACTCACCGCGCTGCGCTTGCACCTGCGCGCACTGGCAGCGCCAGCAGGTGCCGTGCCCGAGCTGGCTTTGTGCGAGCAGCTGTCCGCCGACCTGCTCGGCGACATCCGCGCGGTGGTGCATTGCCTGCGCGACAGCGGCCAGCTCGACATGGACACCGCCCTGCACGCACTGGCGGCACCTTTGCCGCGTCCGCGCCTGCAGCTGCAGTTGGATGACGACGTACAGGTCAGCGATACCGCCAAGGCCGAAACCCTGCTGCGCTGCGTGCAGGAGGCGCTGACCAACAGTGCCCGCCACAGCGATGCCAAGGTCCTGCAGGTTGCCCTGCAACGCCGCGACGGACGCTTGCTGCTGGCAATGGAAGACGATGGCCAATTGCGCGGCGAACCGCGCGCCGGCAATGGCCTGACCGGCATGCGCGAACGCGTGGACGAACAGGGCGGCAGCCTGCAACTGCAGCGTGCTGCTTCCGGTGCCCTGCGGATTCGTGTGGAATTGCCGGCATGAACGATTCCCCACGCATTGCCCTGGTCGACGACCAGGCCCTGATCCGCGCCGGCCTGCGCGCCCTGCTGCAGCAGCTCGGCATCACCATCGTGTTCGAGGCCGACAGCGGCGACGCCCTGCTCGAACAGATCGCACAGCAGCCGGTGCAGCTGATCCTGTCTGACATCCGCATGCCGGGCCTGGACGGCATCCAGGCCTTGAAGGCGCTGCGCGAGCGCGGTGATCAAACACCATGCGTGTTCCTGACCACCTTCGACGAGAGTGACCTGCTGCTACGTGCCACCGAAGCCGGTGCGCAGGGTTTCCTGCTGAAGGATGCAGCCCCGGAAGACCTGCACGACGCCATCGGCCGCGCCATCGCCGGCCAGACCTTGTTGCAGCCGGTGAGCACCGATGCGGTACGCCAGCGCTATCGCTACCACGCCGATGACGCGCCGAAAGAGTTGTTCAGCCAGAAGGAAGTCGCGGTGCTGCGGCTGATGGCCGGTGGCTACAGCAACCGCGAGATCGCCGGCAGCCTGTTCCTGGCCGAAGGCACCGTGAAGAACTACGTCTCGACCATCCTCGACAAGCTCGACACCCGCGACCGCACCCGCGCAGTGCTGAAGGCGATCACCCTGCGGGTGATCTAGCAGCATCGGCCGAAGCTGTAGTGCCGAGCCATGCTCGGCAAGGGCTTTACCGTTAGCCTGTCCGCCGTTGTGGGAGCGGCGTAAGCCGCGAAGCCCATGAATCATCAGATTGCGAATATATCGGTTGTTCCGGCGTTGTTAGCTTCGCGGCTGACGCCGCTCCTACAGCCGGTGCACAGGTAAAGCCCCTGCCGAGCATGGCTCGGCACTACGCACCTCCACCGTCACGTGCACTATCTCCTCGTGGATCGCCAAGGCGCGATGGAACACTTCCGGCGCCACCACTGATTCTGTCACCACCTCCATCGCGCAGGCATAGCGACCACGCCCCACCTGCCAGACATGCAGGTCGCTGATCTGGGCAGCTACCTCGCCCTGCTCCACCGCCTCGCGGATCTCGGCGACCACTGGTGCGTCCATCTCCGCATCCAGCAGCACGCCACTGGTCTGCTTGATCAATCCCCAAGCCCATACCGATACCAGCACTGCGCCGACGATGCCCATCAGCGGGTCCAACCAGGACGCGCCGAAATACAGACCGCCGAGCAGGGCGACGATCGCTAGCACCGAGGTCGCCGCATCGGCCAGTACATGCAGGTAGGCCGAGCGCTGGTTCAGATCATGGTGATGATGGTGGTGGCCGCCATGCGCGTGGTGGTCATGCCCGTGGTCGTGACCATGATGATGGTGTTGATCGCGCAGCCACCATGCACACAGCAGGTTCACCGCCAAGCCGACCACCGCGATCGAAATGGCCTGCTGGTAATGGATGGGGCTGGGCTTGAACACGCGCAGGATGGACTCGAACGCCATGATCGCGGCAACCCCCAGCAACAGGATCGCGCTGGTGAACCCAGCCAGGATTTCGATCTTCCAGGTACCGAATGCAAAGCGCGGATCATCGCGATAGCGCCGTGCACAGGCGTAGGCGAACGCCGCCAAACCGAGCGCCAGCGCATGCGAGCTCATATGCCAGCCATCGGCCAGCACCGCCATCGAGTTGAACCACCAGCCGCCAGCGATCTCCACCACCATCATCACCACGGTCAGCGCCATCGCACGACGGGTGTTCTGCTCCGCCATCGGATTGCCATCGCTGAAGGCATGGCTGTGGCGGCGGGATTGAGCAAGCGCGTCGAGTTGCATGGCGATGGGCCGGGAGAAGGACGGCGTGATTCTATACCCCCAAGGGGTATATGATGCCAGTCATGGCTCATATCCAACGCGACAAGAAAAAGCTGCTGACCCGGGTGCGCCGCATCGCCGGCCAGGTGGCGGCACTGGAGCAGGCACTGGAAAGCGGCGACGACTGCGACGCCGTGCTGGTGCAGATAGCCGCCGCCAAGGGCGCGATGCACGGGCTGATGCTGGAAGTGATGGCCGGCCACCTCAGCGACCATGTCGTCGCGGAAAAGGATCCGGCCAAACGCGCGCAGGAAGCCGAGGTACTGCTCGAGCTGATGAAGCGCCACGCAAAGTGAGGGTAGTGCCGAGCCATGCTCGGCAGGGGCGTCACCCGCAGCCCAATCAGCGGTTGTAGGGGCGGTGTCAGCCGCGAAGCTCACGAACCATCAGATTGCCAACACATCGGTGATTGCAGCATTGCCAGCTTCGCGGCTTACGCCGCTCCTACAAAGGCGTGCCCGGCACGGCATCTGCCGAGCATGGCTCGGCACTACCTTGCGACCAGACGCTGTCGGTATGGCCCTGCTGCATGCGCAGCTGGCTGCGATGCGCGATGTACAGCATCACCGGCACTGACAGCAGCGCGGTCAGGTCGACCGGCCAGCTGCCTGCGTGGTACCAGCTGCCACCCAGCCCCAGAACTCCGGCAACACTCGACAGCGGAATCGCCAACGTACACAGCGCGCTCAACCACAGCAGCTCCACCGCAGCGCGCGGCGCACCGCGCAGGTAGGCCCAGCCGATGGCGGCCAGGAATACGACGTAATAGATGCCGGTGTGCCAGGCCTTCAGATCGGTGACCAGCGACGGCAGCCATTTGGTCGCGGCGATGCTGGCGGATATGCCGGCCACGCAACCCAGCGACACACCTACCGTCAGGCAGGCCAACACCCGGGCCGAACGCTTCTGCACCGGCGTTTCCGCGCCCTTGCGCTTGCGTCGCCGCGATTCCACCCATAGCAGGTTGCCGGTGTAGAACAGCGCCGCGCCAGCCAGGCCCATCAGCAGGTACAACCAACGCACCGGGTTGCCACCAAAACTGCCGAAATGCAGCGCGAAGAACGCATTGACCGCGCCGTTCCAGCCATCCATATGACCCGGCAGGTCATGCGCATCCACCTCACCGCTATACGGATCCAGATGGGTGCTCGCGTATACGCGGGCACGCGTGCCATGGCGGATATCCAGTCCGGTCACTGTTGCTTCGACATGACCGCCCTTGCTCTGGAAGCCGAAGCTCTGCACCTCGAAGCCGGGCAACTGCAGTTCGACCCGACGCAGCAGCTCAGCGGCCGGCAGCACTGCGGCCCCTCCGGGCGCTTCTGCGTGCTCCTCGTTCCACTCGATGCCTTGCGGATACACCACCGCTCCCTGTGCATCGTAGAACTGGTCGTGGAAAGCGAACACCACGCTGGTCAGCGCGATGACGATGTGGAACGGCAGACTGAACAGCCCCAGGGCGTTGTGTGCATCCAGCCACATGCGCTTGATGTTCTTGCCGATGCGCAGCGCGAACACGTCCTTGCTCAAGGTGATCAGCAGCACGATCAGGCCCGATACCAGGGCGACCGCATACGCCATCGCCACCGCGCCCATGATCGGCCGCGCGATCTTGTCCGGGAATGGCAGGCCAACCAGCTGGTGCAATGTGTCCACCAACTGCGCCACCGGTGCCTTGCGTGTCTGTGCGACCTGCAGGCTGCCGTCGGCGGCGAAGCTGGCGCCATACTCGGTGAACTGGCGACGGCCCTGGCCGGGTGCACGCTCCTGCCAGTACACCCGCGCCGGTTGATCGGCGTGCGGACGCACCGACACGAAGTAACGCGATGCGGCCTTGGGGTGTTCGGCCAGCACTGCGGCCACCAGCGCGTCGGCCTCTTGCAACGACGGTGCCGCCGACAGCGTTGAAGGCGGCGTCGCCCAGCGCTCCAGCGGCTTCTCGAACATGGTGACCGAACCGGCATAGAAGGCGATGAACAGCATCAACCCGCTGACGATGCCGATCCAGATGTGCACATCCTTGTAGACCTTGATGATGTCGCTACGGATCTTCATGCAGCCACCTTCATGACATCACTCCACGCACCAGCCACAGCGCAGCGAAGGCCAGCGCATTGGCCGCACCCAACCACAGCCAGGCACGCAGGCTGTCGCGGAACAGGTAGACGAAGGACAGCACCGTCGCCCAGATAGGTGCCATCAGCCACATGTTGAACTGGTTCTTGCCGCCGCCGGCATTGATGCCGTCAGGGCCCAGCCACGCGAACAGGCCCGACAGCGCCAAGGCCAAGCCAAACCCAAGTACCACGCCCGCGCAGGTCTTGCCGAACCAATGGCGGCTTTCCAGCCGTGGCTTCGCCGGGCTCATACCGACCGCCCCGCACGCGTGCGTGCACGCCATGCGCCGACAAACGGCGCGAGCGACCACACCAGCATCAGCAACACCAACCAGCTGGCGATCGCCTCCAGCGGCGCCAGCAGCGGCCACAACGCCAGCAGTGACAGCAGCACCAACAAGGTGCCCGGCCACCATGCACGCCGCTTTGGCCACGGCCCGGCGGCGCGCAACTGTTGCTGTGGTGAAGCGACGTACAGCAGCAGTCCGCCAACGATCCCGGCCAGCGTGCCGGCGATGCCCAGCCACAGGTTCATGCGGCCTGCCTGCTGTAGGTGATGGCGCGCCCTTGCCGGGCGCACATGCGATGTTTGGATTTCATCTGGTCTGGCTCTTCGCTGGACATGCACTCGCGGCGCCTGCACCAAAGCGCAGGCGCCGCGCGGGGATCACCAACTGAAACGTGCGGTAGCAGTGACGGTACGGCCGGTGCCGTAATAGCAGGACGACTCGCCAGTGCAGGTGGAGACGAAGCGCTTGTCGGCGAGGTTGCTCAGGTTGAGCGCGAACTGCGTGCCGACGGCGCCGTGCTGGCCGGCGTCATAGCGGATGGCGGCATCCCACAAGGTGTAGGACGGAATCAGGTAGAGGTTGGCGCTGTCGCCGTAGCTGCGGCCGTTGTAACGCACGCCGGCGGCAAGGCTCAGGCCTTCCAGGCCGCCAGCGAGGAAGGTGTAATCGGCCCACAGTGCCGCCGTCCAGTCCGGCACCATCGCCAGCTGCTTGCCGGTATAGCCGTTGTTGCTGCGGGTGACTTCCGAATCCATCCAGCTGGCCGCACCAATCACGCTGAAGCCTTCCAGCGGAGTGACGCGCCCTTCAAGCTCGACGCCGCGCACGCGGCCCTCGCCGTCCTGCACCTGGCAATCGGCGTTGCCTGCGGCGCCGCAGGTGTTGTGCGATTTGATCGGATCGTTGGTGACGATGTTCTGCTGGCGCAGGTCGTAGGCCGACAAGGTCAGCAGGCCATCGAACGAGGCCGGCTGGTACTTCAGGCCGGCCTCCCACTGCTTGCCGGTCACCGGGTCGAACGGCGTCTGCGTGTAGCTCATGTTGGCATTGGTACCGGCCGGCTGGAACGACTCGGCATAGCTCAGGTAGGGCGTCAGGCCGTTGTCGGCCACGTACAGCACGCCGGCATTGCCGGTGAATGCCTTGTCCTTGACCTTGGTCGGCACCACCGGGCGATAGGTGTTGGTGGCCACCGTATACGCCTGGGTCCAGGTGTCGTCCTTGGTCCAGTCGTGGCGGCCGCCGAAGGTCAGGCGCCACTTGTCGATGGCGATCTGGTCCTGCAGGTAGACGCCGGTCTGGCGGTTGATGCCGCCGCTGTAACTGATGCTGGTGGTGACCGGAACGTAGTTGGTATAGACCGGATTGAAGATGTCGATATCGGCCGGATTGGTCATCGCGCCACGCGCGCCGGTCCAGTCGGCTTTCTGCCAGTCCACGCCGAACAGCACGGTGTGCTCGGCGACGCCGGTGCTGAATTTGCCAGTCAGGCGGGTGTCGACCGTCTCACCCTTGGAGTCGCCTTCGCCCCAGGTCGCGCGCCGCTTCTGGGTGCGGCCATCGGCGTTGAGGGCACCATTGGTCACCACCGAGCGGAACACCGATTCGACGTTGGTATGGCGCGCACTCTGGCTCAAGGTCCAGTTGTTGTTGAAGCTGTGTTCGAACAGGTAACCGGCAGTCCAGATGGTGCGGTCGAAGGTGTTCCAGTTGGGCTCGCCGATGAAGGTGGTGTTCTTCATGTAGCCGTAGGCGGTGGGGCGCAGCGTGCCGGCCATCGGCAGGAACTGGTAGGTCGAGCCACCGTCGTCCTTCTGGTACAGGCCGAGCAGGGTCAGGCGCGTGCGTTCGGCGATCTGGAAGGTATAGCTGGGCGCCAGGAACCAGTGCTGCTGCTCGGTGCGGTCGATCTGGGTCTGGCCGTCGCGGTACAGGCCGACCAGGCGCAGCAGGTGGCGGTTGTCATCCGTTCCGGTGCCGACGTCGAAGGCACTGCTGTACTGGCCGTTGCCATCGATGCCCAGGCGCAGCACCTGCTGCTGGTCCGGCACCGGCGTCTTGCTGACCTGGTTGACCATGCCGCCCGGAGCCACCTGCCCGTACATCACTGCGGACGGGCCCTTGAGCACCTCCACCCGGTCCAGGTTCCAGCTGTCGACCATGCTGCGGTTCCACTGGCTGCCCTGCGGCGCGCGCATGCCATCGATGGTGACGTTGTTGGCCCAGCTGCCGGCGTCGAAGCCGCGGATGCGGAAGTCATCGACACGGTTGTCGATGCCGCTGCTTTCCAGCGAGACGCCGGCCACGTAACGCATTGCCTCGTTGAGGTTCTGCACGCCGCGCGCATCCAGTTCCTCGCGCGCGATCACCGAGACCGACTGTGCGGTTTCGGCGATGGCGGTATCGGTCTTGGTCGCGCCGGAAGTGTGGCCGGTGGTGCGGTAGGCATTGACCCGCACCGCATCCAGGGTCTGCGCGTCGGCAGCCGCTTCGGCTTCGGCGGCGATTGCAGCAAGCGGGAACAGGGCCGAGACAACGGCAAGGGACAACAAGGCCGGGCGGAGGCCGGCAGAAATACGGGGGAGGGACACGGATCAACCTGCACAGACAGAAGTATTGGCTGACTGCCCAGGCAGCGGCTGATGCGCTGATTATAGTAAATAATAACCATTCTCAACAACATTGCTGGCACTGGCTGTTCTGCCAGCCGCGCTGGTGCCGCTGGCGGAGGCCTGAATACACGGCCCACGGCGCGCTTTGCGCCAGCATGTAAAATGGCCAATTTTTAGTCAGGACCATGGCGAAAGCATCCGAACGGGCGCCCGTTCTGGGCCCGGCGTTCATTCGCCTGCTGGCCCGCTTCAATGACGAGGGAACCTCCCCTGCGGCGCCTGCGGTGCCGGAGCGGCTGGCGCAGTGGTTCGACTGGAACCGTGCCATCACCCTGTCCAAGGCGCTGGACAACCTGCCGCCCGAGGCCGAACCCGGTGCTGCCTACGATCCGGCGCAGGATGCCGAATACGCCAATGTGCGAACCAGGCTGATGGAAGCCATCCAGGCCGACATCGACCTCAGCCCGCCACGCAATCCAGCGCCGGCCGATGCCGAGCTGCCGCCCGGCTTCGCCCCCTACCGCCAGCATTACCTGAACCAGCAACGTGCCATGCAGACCGCCAGCGGCCGCCTGCGCGGCCGCCTGCGTGACATGCTGGCCCGGCAGTCCGTGTCCAAGGCGCGCCTGGCCGAAGTCGACGCGGTGATGGAAGCCACCCTCAGCCCGCGCGAACACACCCTGCTTTCCCATGTGCCGGCCCTGCTGGGCCAGCACTACCAACGGCTGCATGACGCCGCCGCGCACGACCCCGCCGATGCAGCCGCATCGGATCCCACCGCGGCACCCACCGGCCCCTGGCTGGCCACGTTCCGGCAAGACCTGCGCATCGCGCTGCTGGCCGAACTGGATGTCCGCTTCCACCCCATCGATGGCCTGCTTGCAGCGCTACGCACCCGGTAATCCGTACCTCATGTCCAGAAACCTCGTTGCAGTCGTTGTCTTCCTTGTTGGCCTGTTGGCCGTGTGCTGGATCGGCATCGGCTATGCCGGCACCCATCCGCTGGCTGCGGTGGTCGCCGCCGTCATCGCCGCCTGCTATCTGGCCGGCGCGGTGGAACTGTTCCGCTACCGCCAGGCCACCGGCACCTTACAGCAGGCCTTGCCATCCATCGGTGAAGCCACAGACAACCTCGACGGCTGGCTCGCCCGCCTGCAGCCGGGTCTGCGCGGCCCGGTACGCCTGCGCGTGCAGGGCGAACGCGTCGGCCTGCCCGCTCCTGCGTTGACCCCGTACCTGGTCGGCCTGCTGGTGTTGCTTGGCATGCTTGGCACCCTGCTCGGCATGATGGCGACCCTGCGCGGCACCGGCCTGGCGCTGGAAAGCGCCACCGATCTTGATGCCATCCGCAGCTCGCTGGCTGCACCGGTCAAGGGGCTTGGTTTTGCCTTCGGCACCTCCATCGCCGGTGTCGCCAGTTCGGCCGCACTCGGCCTGTTGTCGGCGCTGCTGCGCCGCGAACGCGCGCAGGCCGTGCAGGAACTGGATGCTGGTATTGCCAGCCAGCTGCGCACGCATTCGCAGAGTTTCCAGCGCGGCGAGACCTTCCGCCTGCTGCAGGAACAGAACGCGTTGATGCCAACCCTGGTCGAGCGCCTGCAATCCATGATGAGCAGCCTGGAACAGCAGCACCAGGCCAACAACGAACGCCTGCAGGCCAGCCAGCAGGAGTTCCACCAGCGCACCGAAGCGGCTTACACGCAGCTGGCGGCATCGCTGCAGCAATCGATGCAGGCCGGCATCACCCAGCAGGCCAATGCGGTGGGCGCTGCGCTGCAGCCGGTCGTCGACGCCACCATGGCCGGGCTTGCTGACAAGTCCAATGCGTTGCACGCCAGCATCGACAGCGCCGTGCACAAGCAACTGGAAGGCATCAACGCCGCCGTGCAGAGTGCGGCCGCAACTGCGGGCAGCAGCTGGAACAGCGCACTGGAGCAACAGCAGCGCAGCAACAGCGCGCTAACCGAACAGCTGCAGCAGGCACTTGCACAGTTCGGCAGCAACTTCGAACAGCGCTCCAACAGTCTGATCGACGGCGTCGCCGCGCGCATGGAAGACAACGTCGTCCGTACCGCCGAAGCGTGGCGCGATGCACTGGCGCAGCAGCGCAGCGCGCATGACGAACTGGCGCAGCGCAACGAGCAGGCCTTGCTCGCGGCTTCGTCTGCGTTTGAACAGCACGCGCAGTCGCTGCTGTCTTCGCTGCAGCAATCGCACGAACAACTGCAGAGCGCGTTCGCCGAACGCGACGAACAGCGCCTGGGCCAGTGGTCGCAGAGTCTGTCGACGATGGTCAGCACGCTGGACAGCAGCTGGCAGCGCAATGGCGAGGCTGTCGCACAGCGCCAGCAGCAGATCTGCGACAGCTTGGCGCAAACCACCCAGGCCATGAGCGAACAGCAGCAGGCGCAGGCCCGCGACACCATCGCCGAGATCTCGCGACTCGTCCAAACCGCCTCCGAAGCACCGCGCGCCGCTGCCGAAGTGGTGGCCGAGCTGCGCCAGAAGCTCTCCGACAGCATGGTCCGCGACACTGCCATGCTGGAAGAACGCGGCCATCTGCTGTCCACGCTGGAAACCCTGCTCGGCGCGGTCAACCACGCATCGACCGAGCAACGCAGCGCAGTCGACGCACTGGTCAGCACTTCAGCGGATCTGCTCGAACGCGTCGGCAGCCGCTTCAGCAACCAACTCGAAAGTGAGACCAGCAAGCTCGACCACGCCGCCGCCAACGTCACCGCCAGCGCGGTCGAAATGGCCAGCTTGGGCGATGCCTTCGGCAGTGCGGTGCAGCTGTTCGGCCAGTCCACTGCCGCCTTGGGCGAACGCCTGCAGCTGATCGAAAGCGCATTGGACAAGTCGCTGGCACGCAGCGATGAGCAGCTGGCCTACTACATCGCGCAGGCGCGCGAAGTGGTGGACCTGAGCATGCTCTCGCAGAAGCAGATCATCGGCGAACTGCAGCAGCTGGCCGAAGCCCGCGACAACGCCGGAGCCTGAGCGCGATGAGCGACGAAATCGAATTCGACGCCGAATCCAGCGCCACCACCTGGGCCGCGTTCGGCGACCTGATGTCGGTGCTGCTCGGCGCCTTCGTGCTGATCCTGGCCAGCGTGATCGGCATCCAGTTGCTGCTGCACAACCGTTTGGATGAGGAAGTGAAGCAGCGCCAGGAACAGACCGCCAAGCTGAAGACACTGGAACAGGCGCTGGCCGCGCCATTGGCAGCCGGCCGCGTCACCGTCATCAACGGCCGCATCGGCATCAGCGGCAGCGTGTTGTTCGCGCTCAACTCCGACCAGCTGCAGCCGGAAGGTCGCGAGCTGCTGCAGAGCATCGCAGCGCCGTTGCGGGACTACCTGGGTGCACGCGAGGAGATCCTGATGGTCAGCGGCTTCACCGACAATCAACCGGTGCGTGTGGTCCATGGCCGCTTCGCCGACAATCTGGAGCTGTCCGCGGCGCGCGCACTCACCGTCACCCGCACCCTGATCGCCGATGGTGTGCCGTCGCAGTCGGTGTTCGCCGCCGCCTTCGGCGCCGAGCAGCCGGTCAGCAGCAATGATGACGAGGCTGGACGGGCAAAGAATCGCCGCGTCGAGATCGCGCCGATCCCGCGTCCCAAGCAGGACGGCAAGGCCGACGCCGCGCAATGATGCCGGTTGATTCAACAGCACTCGCCCAACTGCAGGCATGGCGCGAGAGTGGTGCTGATCGTTTCGATCCATCACGCTTCGAGCTGATCGCGTCGCTGGCACAGCGCGCGCAAGCTTACAGCGGCAGCGCGCGTGAGCAGTTGGATGTGCGGCTGTCGCAGTTGATCGATGCGTACGCGCAGCTTGTCGCTGGGGCCGAGCTTGTTGTGCCCGCTGCGAGCAGCGCAAGCGAAAGTCCAATGCAGGCACTGTTGCAGCAGTTGGCGGCGGATCCATTGCAGTACCAATTACCGTTGCGAGCAACCAACACCGCCAGCGACGCTGTCGATTCCTCTGATGCCAGTGACGTCAGCGACACCGCGCTGATGCCGGCGCTGGATGAATTCCAGCAGTTGTGGAGCCGCATCCGCATCGACAGCCTGCTGCGCCAATGCCTGGATTCGCTGCCCGAAGATGCTGGCCCGCTGCACTCCAGTGTGCTCACCTACCGTGCAATGGCATTGATGCAGGAAGTGTCACCGGAGTATCTGCAGCACTTCATCGCCTACGTGGATGTGCTCACCTGGATGGAGCCGGTCAGCGGCACCGACACCGTGGTCGAGCCGACCCGCGCCGCCAGCAAGCGCAAGGCCAGCCGCAAGAAGGCGTGAGCGGCCGCCGCAAGGATCGGAGAACAACAACGACAAAGGCGCGGACATCCGCGCCTTTGTCGTTTGCGTGAGCAGAAATAGCCGGTGTCCAGCGATGCGGGATTCTTGTGGGAGCGGCATAAGCCGCGAAGCTGATACACCAACAGATGGCACTGCCGCTCACGACTTCAGCAATGTCAGCTTCGCGGCTTACGCCGCTCCTACAAACCCTGAGCGAATCGCGAAGCCGGTGCACCACCAGCTTCGCAACCCGGGCAACGCAACTCCGCTTGGGTAAACGGAAACCTGACTCTGACCCCGGTTTTGCTTATTGCAGTGCTGGGGTGTCCACCAGCACCAGCTCGGAGTCTTCCAGCGCGGTGATGCGGATGCTGGTCTCGCCGCTGATGGCTGCACCATCGCGGGCTTCCAGCAGCACGCCGCTGACTTCGACCTTGCCGGTGTTCGGCACCAAATAGCCGTAACGGTCGGCATCGGTGAAGTGGTACTCGGTGCTCTCGCCGGCCTTCAGCGTGGCGCCCAGGACGCGGGCGTTGGCGCGGATCGGCAGTGCATCGTCGTCACCGTCCATGCCACTGGCCAGGGTGATGAAGCGGCCCGAGCGCTCGCCCTTCGGGAAAGGCTTGCTGCCCCAGGACGGCTTGCCACCGCGCTGGTCGGGGAAGATCCAGATCTGGAAGATCCTGGTGACGCCTGCTTCCAGGTTGTACTCAGCGTGGCGGATACCGGTGCCGGCACTCATCACCTGCACATCGCCGGCTTCGGTACGGCCCTGGTTGCCCTGGTCGTCCTTGTGGCTGATGGCGCCTTCGCGGACGTAGGTGATGATTTCCATCTCGGCATGCGGGTGCGGCGGGAAGCCGGTGCCAGGCTGGATGGTGTCGTCATTCCAGACCCGCATCGTGCCCCAGTTCATGCGCTTGCTGTCCTGGTACTCGGCGAAGGAAAAGTGGTGCTTGGCATCGAGCCAGCCGTGATTGGCTCCACCGAGGCTGGCAAATGGGCGACGTTCAATCATGGCGTTCTCCTGAAGGCGGTGGGGTTTCGATGTGGGAAAGTCTAGGCCTGCACCACGATGCCGAGAATAGAAAGTATGGAAAAGCATTCTTTCCATTTGTGAGATGATCGCCCCACCCTGCCCTGCGAGCCGCTGCCATGAACCGCCTGCCTGACCTGGAAGCCTGGGCCATCTTCGCCAAGGTTGCCGAAGCCGGCTCCTTCGCCCGCGCCGCCGAGGAGCTGCAGCTGTCGCAGGCTACCGTTTCCAAGGCCATCACCCGGCTGGAGACGCGTATCGGCACCAGCCTGTTCCACCGCACCTCGCGGCGCATGTCGCTGACCGCTGCCGGTGAAGCTGCGCTGGAGCGGGCAGCACGCATCCTCGACGAGGGCGAAGCGGTGGAGGCGGAAGTGGCCGATCGTTCAGCGGCGCTGCGCGGCCTGATCCGGCTGGCGGCACCGATGTCGTTCGGCGTGTCGCGGTTGGCGCCGTTGCTGCCTGGGTTCATGCAGGCGCATCCGGACGTGGAGCTGGATATCCAGCTCAGCGACCAGATGGTGGATCTGGTGGCCGAGCGCTTCGACATGGCGCTGCGCATCTCCACGCTGGCCGACTCCAGCCTGCGCGCGCGCCAGCTATGCCAGGTCCGCATCCTGCTGGTCGGGTCGCCTGCCTACTTCGAGGCACACGGGCGCCCCACCCACCCGCGCGATCTGGCCCAGCACCGCGGTTTCCAATACAGCTATACCCGCAGCGGCAACACCTGGCGCTTCCGCCACCCGCGGCACGGCGAGTTCGCACAGACCGTGCCGCGCCAGCTGCAGGCCAACAATGCCGAGATATTCGATGCCGCCCTGCAGGCAGGACTCGGGCTCGCCTTGCAGCCGGAGTTCCTGGTCTGGGAACAACTGCGTGATGGCCAGCTGCAGACCGCCATGGACGATTGGAAGGTGGAGCCACTGGCACTGAGCATCATCACCCCACCCGGCCTGCACCGGCCTGCACGTGTGCAGGCCTTGATCGACTATCTTGCGCAGCGTCTGGAGAAGGAGCCGTGGGCGCTGCGCTGAGTCCCCTCAACGCGGAGCCGTAGCCGGGTATGCCAGCATCACCACCAGGTCTTCCTCACCGACCTGCTGCAGTGCGTGGCTGCTGCCGCTGCGGGTAAGCAAGGCGTGGCCGGGGCCGACCTCGTATTGCTTGCCGTCCAGCACGTAAAGGCCGCGTCCGCTGACGATGTAATAGATCTCGTCCTTGTGCTGCGGATGCAGGCCGATGCCCGCGCCTTTGTGCAGCACGCGCTTGCGCATCACGAAGGGCAGATCATTTACGTCGGCGAAGAACGAGTAAGCGGTGGTCGGTCCTGCACCGCCGTGCGGGCCGGGCTGCTGGCGGCCGATGTCCTGTTCGCGGACGACCTGGGAACCGTGCGTGTCGCCTCGATCCTGCTTTGGCGTTGCCACAACAGGGGCCGCCGCGCTTGGCGTCGAAGCAACAATGCCTTGCGTTGCACTGATGGCTCCACAGTCGATATCGCGCTTGAGCAAGGGTTTCAGTTGCGGCGCGATATCCACCCAGCCGCGCATCACCAGGCAGGCCACCGCAGTCGCGCCGGCTGCGCTGAAGTGGGTACCGTCGGCCTTGTTCTGCTCGGGCACGAACATGAAATAGGACTTGGCGCCCTGCTCGCCCAGCGCGCGTATCCATGCCATTGAACTGGCGTTGAGATCGATCAGCTGCACGTCCTGCGCTTTGGCGACCTGCTTCATCGCCAGCGTGTAGCGCCCGTGGGTGTCGAGCAATGCACCGAAATCGTAGAGCAGGCGTGCGACGGGGGTGATCAGGATTGGCGTTGCGCCTTTCGCACGTGCAACGGCGATGTAGCGCGAGAGGAACTGTTGATAGTCACCGTCTGGATCGGTATAGCGCGTTGCGTCTTCCAACTTGGCGTCGTTGTGACGGAACTGGATCAGCAATACGTCGCCAGGTTGCAGCTCTTTCTCGATTGCATCCAGTCGCCCTTCGTTGATGAAGCTGCGGGTGCTGCGGCCGCCGACGGCGTGGTTGCGTACCTGCCATTGGCTGTCGTCGAGCCAGCTCTGCAGCACCTGACCCCAGCCCGCTTGTGGCGCGCGTTCGGGTCCGTAGCTGGCGGCGGTGGAGTCTGCCGCTATGAAGACGCGATGGGTCGGCTCATTGGCTTGGGCGCTGGTTGAGAAGGCGCTGAGGAGGATGAGGATAAGAGCTGAGGTCTTCATGCGGTGCTATGCGCCTTGAAGCCCCTCTCCCCTTGCGGAGAGGGGTTGGGGAGAAGGGACGCGATCGAAGATCGCTGGCTTGATGAGTTCCAGCACCAAGAAGCATGCGTGCAATGCACGCCTCCCCTCTTCCGCCCTTCGGGCACCTTCTCCCACAAGGGGAGAAGGGCTGGAATCCTGCTGCACGGAGTGCCCGTAGGCATACACGCGTCTGTCGACAAACAACAAAGGCGCCCGCAGGCGCCCTTGTCTGCCCGCAAGGGCGCTACTGCATGCGTGGGCTTACTTGCCCAGCACGCTCTTCACGTAGGCGACGATGTTCTCGTCCTGCGCGTTGTCGAAGAACGCCTTCTGGAAGCGCTCGCCGCCGACGGCCTGCTTCACCAGTTCCTGGTCGATGGACTTCAGGCCTTCGACGAAGTCCTTGGAGGCGCCCTGCTTCACCTGCGCCAGGATGCCGGCGTTGGCCATCTGCGATTCCTTGCGCTCGGCCGGGTAACCCTGGCCACGCTCACCGGCAAATGCCTTCTCGAAGATGTAGCGGATGTTGATTTCCGCGCCCCAGCCGAAGCCCTTGGCGAACGGCAGTGCCAGCGCGTTGCCGCTGTTGACCTGGGCGAACAGGAAGGCATCGGTCGGCTCGATGCAGTAGCCGCAGTACACGCCCGGCCATGCATTGAGCGACATCATCGCGCCCTGCCCGGTGCCGCAGCCGGCGACCACGAAATCCACGGCCTTGGCGTTGAGCAGCAGCGCGGCGCAGATGCCGAGGTGGATGTAGGTCAGGCGGTGATCATTGTCACCGTCCATGCCAACGTTGAACACGTCGTGGCCCTGTGCAGCGGCGACGGTGTTGAGCTGCTCCAGCACCACCGGGTTCTTGGCGGCCTGGCTGAACTCCTGCATCAATGCGATTTTCATTGCGTGACTCTCGATTAGGGGGAAACGTTGTTGGTGATGAGGTGGAAGCAGAAGCAAGAGCTCCCCTCATCCGCCCCTTCGGGGCACCTTCTCCCGCATGCGGGAGAAGGGAAATCTGTGCTGCGCGCGACTGCTGCTTGGCTGCCTCCGCTCGCTATCGCTGTCGCATCTGCCTCTGCATTTGCATTTGCCTCTACATTTGCCTCTACATTTGCCTCTGCTTCAGCTGTTGCTTCAGCTGTTGCTTTGGCTTTGGCTGTTGCTTTGGCCTTGGCTGTTGCTTCTGCTCCTGCTCCTGCTCCTGCCTTGGCTCTTGCTTTCCCCTCTCCCGCACGCGGGAGAGGGGTAGGGGTGAGGGCGCTCCTGGCTCTTCAGCGCTTCTGGCTCTTCAGCTTTACGCTTCCTACCAGCCTTTCAACTGCGCCTCACCACCTTCAATCCTCAGCGCGCCAACCAACCACCATCCACCGGAATGATCGCGCCGTTGACGTAATCCGACGCGCTCGAAGCCAGGAACACTGCCGTACCGCCCAGGTCTTCCGGCTTGCCCCAGCGACCGGCCGGGATGCGGTCCAGGATCGCCTTGTTGCGGTCTTCGTCAGCACGCAGCTGCGCGGTGTTGTCGGTCGCCATGTAACCCGGGGCGATGGCATTGATGGTCACGCCCTTGCCTGCCCACTCATTGGCCAGCAGGCGGGTGATGCCGGCGATGCCGCTCTTGGAAGCGGTATACGACGGCACCCGCACGCCGCCCTGGAAGGACAGCATCGAGGCGATGTTGATGATCTTGCCGCTGCCCTGGGCGATGAAATGCTTGCCGGCTGCCTGGCTCATGAAGAACGCGGACTTGATGTTGACGTTCATCACGTCATCCCAATCCTTCTCGCTGAAATCCACTGCGTCGGCGCGACGGATCAGGCCGGCGTTGTTGACCAGGATATCCAGGCGGCCCAGGCCTGCAACGGTCTCGGCAACCACGCGCTCGACCGGCTCGATGCTGATCAGGTTGGCTTCGATGTTGAGGAAACGGCGGCCCAGCGCGCGCACCTTCTCGGCGGTCTCGTCGGCCGGGACGATGCCGGCGCCGGCAATGTCGGCACCGGCGGCGGCCAGCGCCAGCGCGATGCCCTGGCCCAGACCGGTATTGGCACCGGTTACCAGGGCGACCTTGCCTTCGAGACTGAATGGATTCGTCATGCTGTTCCTCTCCCAGAGCGGTAGTTCGGTAGTGCTGCCGGCGGCGGGTGCCGGAGCGGGGCGATGGCGCCGGGTCGGTCCCGGTCAGCACATCTGTCCAGTGGCCCGCCGCTGCAATCCGCGGGCCTGCCGGGCGATTCTAGCCAATTATGGAAACCGGTGTCATTTTGCACTGCAAGATAAGTAGTTTCCGTTACAAAACAAAAACTTGGGATCTATCAGTCCTGCGGCGGCTGGCAGGAATCGCGCACGATCAGATGCGGGCGCACGCTGGCCATCGGCATGGCGGTCTTGCCCTCCGGCTGGATCAGCATCGCAGCCGCTGTTCTCCCGGTGTCACGGGTGTTGCGGCGCACCGAGGTCAGCGATGGCCACAGGCGCGACGCCAGCGGGCTGTCGTCGTAACCGACGATCGACAACTCGCGCGGAATGCTGATGCCGGCACGCATGGCGACCTTGTAGACGCCGGCAGCCATCTCATCGTTACCGGTGAAGATGGCGGTCGGGCGCTGCTTGCCCAGCAGCAGCTTCTCGGCCGCGGCCACACCGGATTCGAAGGTGTAACCGGCCTCGATGATGCGCGCCGGCGGCAGTTCGATGCCGCGTCGCTCCAAGGCCTCAAGGAAGCCCGCGGTGCGCTCATGGGCCGAGCGGTAGGCGGTGGGGCCGGTGATCAGGGCGATGTCGCGGTGGCCCAGCGACAGCAGGTAATCGGCCGCTTCGGCGGCGCCGTCACGGTCGTGGGTGATCACCATCTGCGAGGTTTCATCCAGCGGCAGCGAGGCGATGCGGGTGAAGCGGCAGCCGATCTCGTCCAGCATGTCGGCCAGCGCCTGGTCTTCGGACGCGCGCGGCACCAGGATCACGCCGTGCAGCTTCTGCTGCTGCACGAAGCGCTTCACGCCCTCGATGTAGCCGGGGCTGCGGGTATCGCAGGGGTGCACCACCAGCTCGAAGCTGGAACCGCGCAGCGCATCCAATGCACCGTTCTGCATGTCCACCACGTATTGCGCGGTGGGGTTGTCGTAGACCATGCCGATCAGGAACGAGCGCCGGAACGCCAGCCCGCGGGCCAGCGGGTCGGGCGTGTAGCCGACCTCGCGCATCAGCGCTTCAACCTTGTCGCGGGTGTCTTTGCGCACCAACGGTGAGTTGTTGATGATCCGCGAGACCGTCTTCTTGGAAACACCCGACAGCCGCGCGATGTCGTTGATGGTTGCGGGCCGCCCCAGTGACTGGGGCGTGGTGGCGGCGTCGGCTTTCTTGCGCAAGGCGATGTCCTTGAAACCGTTCATGACGGGCATTCTATCGGGCCGCACTCAATCCAGAGCACGGTAGCGGAACTGGCGGAAGTGGACCTTGCCGTTGCCGGCGGCATAGATGGCCGGCTTCAGTGCAAGGAATTTCCCCGCCACATTGTGATGGTAGCCGGAGACTTCCATCTGAACAGGATACTTCTGCCAGCTGTGGCCGTCCTTGGAGGTGTGGACGGTGAGGATGTGGCGGTTGTTGGTGACCCTGAGCCACAGCTTGCCGCCAGTGGTGCTGGGCTGGGGCCGGGTAGGGCGCTCCTCGCCGTAGCGGTGCAGGATGAACTGCTCGCCGTTGCTGCCCACGCCGGCATACAGGCGGTCGCTGTAATACAGCAGGGCGCCGCCGAAGGCACCCGGCTCGATGTCCATTTCCACTTCGAACTGATAGGCGACGTCGCCGGCAATGGCAGTCAGCGGTGAGCTGTCACGCGGGGTGGTGCCCTTGCCCTGCAGGCTCATGCCGTCCTTGTCGAAGGACAGCCGCTGGTACTCGTCACGGGCCGGGTTGAAGAACGACCACTGCGGGCCGAGCTTGCCGCCCTTGAAGTCATCGGACAGCGCCATGCCATGCGGCAGCGCCTCGCCGGAGGGCTTGGCCAGCGGCGCGCCCAGATCGCCGCCTTTGGCGACGAACCAACCATCATCGGTCCACTCGATCGGTTCCAGCAGCATCTGTCGGCCCAGCGTCCAATAACCGTTCTCGTAGCCGTGGTACATCATCCAGCCGCGGCCATCGGTGCCTTCGATCAGGGTGGCATGGCCACGCGACCACCACGGCTCGGCGCGATCGACGGTGCGGGTGATGGGGTTGTTGGGTGCGTTTTCCCACGGCCCGTGGATCGAGCGCGAGCGTGCGGTGATGACCATGTGCCCGGTCGGCGGACCGGCGGTGCCGCCGACTGCGGTGGTCATGTAATACCAGCCATTGCGCTGGCTGATCTTCGGGCCTTCCTGGGCGTACGACTCGACGTCCCAGCTTTCCGGGTAACGCCAGCCGTCATAGACATGCCTGGGCTTGCCGACCACGCTCAGGCCGTCATCGCTGATCTGCACGTAGTCGCCACCGGACAGGAACAGGTAGCGCTTGCCGTCCTCGCCCACGGCGTGGCCGGGGTCGATGTAACCGGACAGGCCGATGTCGATCGGCTCGCTCCACGGGCCCTTGATGTCGTCGGCCCAGACCACGAAATTGCTGCGCGAATCACCGGTGCGCGCCGGGAAGTAGATGAAGTAGCGGCCCTTGTGCTTGATGATGTCCGGCGCCCAGATCGCGCCGACGTTGGTGGTGATGGCATGGCCCAGCGGCTGCCAGTTGACCAGGTCGCGCGAATGCCAGATCGGCAGGCCGGGATAGGCGTCGAAGGAGGACAGGGTGAGGTAGTAATCATCACCGTCCTTGAGCACCGACGGATCCGGGTGGTCGCCGGCCAGCACCGGGTTGAGGAAGCTGCCATTGCCCAGATCGGCCATGCGCTGGTGCTCGATGCCACGCTTCGGACTGATCGGTGCATCGGCGGCCCAGGCCGGCACGACGGCCAACAGGCATGCGGTGGCCAGCGCGGCCAGGGTACGGGTCACGTTCATCGACATCTCCAGGTTGAAGGCGCGGCGGATACGCCAGCGTCAAACCACGGCTGCGGACAGGCACGAGCCTGTCCGCAGCGTGCATGCATCAGCTACGCAGCAGGGCCGGCAGCCACAGCGACAGTTCGGGGAAGAAGGTCACGATCAACAGCACCAGCAGGCCGGCCATCCAGAACGGCCAGATGGTCTTCATGCTTTCGCCGACGCTGATCTTGCCGATGGCGGTACCGATGAACAGCACCGAGCCCACCGGCGGCGTGACCAGGCCGAGGCCACCGGTCAGCACCAGCACCAGACCGAAGTGGATCGGATCGATGCCATAAGCCTTGGCCACCGGCAGGAAGATCGGCGTGCAGATCAGGATCATCGGCGCCAGGTCCATGAAGGTGCCCAGCAACAGCAGCATCACCACGATCATCAACAACACCATGTACTTGCTGTGGGCGAAGGACTGCAGGAAATCCACCGCCGCCGCAGGTACCTGCAGGTAGGCCAGCAACCAGCCGAACACCGCAGCGGTGGCGATCACGAACAGGATCACACCGGTGCTGCGCGCCGCATGGATGACGGTCTCGAAGAACTCCTTGATGCGCAGCTGGCGGTACAGCACGGTGGTCACCAGCAAGGCGTAGACCACGGCGATTGCCGCCGACTCCACCGCGGTGAAGATACCGGCGCGGATACCGAAGAAGATCAGGCCGACCAGGCCGAGGCCGGGCAGGGCGGCAACCAACCGCAGCAGCACCGCGCGCCAGCCCGGGAAGGCTTCCACGCCGTAACCACGACGACGCGCGACCACGTAACCGGTGATCATCAATACCACCGTCATCAACAAGGCCGGCACGATGCCTGCGGCGAAAAGGTCGGCAATGGACAGACCACCACCGGCCGCAGCCGAGAACAGGATCAGGTTATGCGAGGGCGGTACCAGCAGCGCCACCAAGGCGGCGGTGATGCTGACGTTGACCGCGAAATCACGGTCGTAACCACGCTTGACCATCTGCGGAATCATCGTGCCGCCCACCGCCGACACGTCGGCAATAGCCGAACCGGACACACCGCCGAAGAACAGCGAGGACAGGATCGAGACCTGGCCCAGGCCACCGCGCATGCGGCCAACCAGCGACGACGCAAGGGAAATAAGACGCTCGGAAATACCGCCGCGCATCATGATTTCACCGGCAAAGATGAAAAGCGGAATGGCGATCAACGAGGCCGAGCCGGTGCCGGCGGATATCTGCTGCACCAGCACGATGCTGGGAATATCCAGATACAGCAGGGTGGCCAACGCTGCAGCGGCAAGCGCATAGGCCACCGGCACGCCGATCAACAACAGCACGCCGAATACGGCGAAAAGAATTGCGATACCCATGACTCAGCGGTCCCCTTCGGCAGCGTTGACAGCAGTGCCGGCGCCAACGCGCAGCGACAACAGCAGGCGATTGAGTGCGAACACCGCCATCAGCGCACCACCGATGCTCAGCGGCAGGTAGTTCACGCTCTGCGGCAGGTTGGCACCGGCGGTCTTGATATGCAGGCCGTCCAGCCACAACACCCAACCCCACCAGGCGAGGAAGCCGCCGATGGTGCCGACGATCAGCGGCACCAGCGCATCGATCAGGCGCTTGACCAGCGGGTGCATCTGCTCGGCCAACAGGAAGAAGCCAAAGTGACGATTGGTATACACACCGGCGGCAGCGCCCATGCTCATCGTGGTGCTCAGCAGCAACAGCGTGACCGGTTCGGTCCAGCTCGGTGAATCGTTGATCACATAGCGGGCGAAGACCTGCCAGCCCTGCACCACCACCAGCCCAAGCAGGGCGGCGACGGCGATATAGATGACCACATCGGCAACTTTCTCCAGCACGCGCTGGAGTCCTGCCGGGGCCGCTTGTACGTTGGAATCAGACATCGGTACGGCCCCCTCAGGCGAAGTCGCGGATGCGACGGTGCAGCGCGGCGATATCGGCCTGCTGCAGGTAGTCACGCAGCAGCGGTTCGGCAGCGGCGCGGAACGCCGGCATGTCGACCGCGTTCGACTTCACACCGGCAGCCAGTACCGCCTCGCGGGCCTTGTCTTCGGATGCGTCCCAGGCGGTGCGCATCACCTGCACCGATTGCCGCGCCAGATCGATCAGCAGGCGACGATCGGACGGGGTCAGCGCGTCCAGGCTGCGGCGCGACATCAGCAGGATGTCCGGCGCGTACGAGTGCTGGCTTTCCGACCAGTAATGCGCAGCCTCGAAATGACGGCTGGAATGGAAGCTGCGCATGTTGTTCTCGGCGCCGTCGATCATGTGCGTCTCCATGCCGGAGAACGTGTCGCCCAGCGACATCGGCGTGGGATTGGCACCGAACAGGCGCATCAGCTGCAGGAAGATGTCCGAGCTGGCCACGCGCAGCTTCAAGCCGTGCAGGTCCTTGGGCGTGATGATCGGGTGCTTGGTGTTGTAGAAGCTGCGCGCACCGGAGTCATAGACCGCCAGGCCAACCAGTTCGCGGCTCTCAAAGCCCTGCAGCACCGCATCGGCGATACTGCCATCGAGCGCGCGGCGCATATGGTCGACCGAGTCGAAGACATACGGCAGGCACAGCGCGCGGGTCAGCGGGAACGCATTGTTGAGCGCGCCGGAATAGACGCGGGTGATGTCGATGGCACCGAAGCGGGCCATGTCGATCGCCTCGGACTCACGGCCGAGCTGGCCGGAGTGGAACTGGTTCAAACCCAGGCGGCCACCGGTTTCGCGCAGCAGCTGTTCGCCGATCCACTTCACCGCGGTGACCGTCGGATAGTCCGCCACGTGCACATCGGTGGCGGTCAGCAGCTGACTGCCGGCGGTCGCACCCTTGCCGCCGCCAGAGCAGGCGGCGAGTACCGGCATGGCCAATGCCCCCATGCCGGTTTTGAGAAAGCCTCTTCGAGTAACCATAGCGCCCTCCAACGCGTTGCTACCGTGGCCGCCGGGATTACCCGGCTGGCACGGCCTTGCAGGAAATGTCGCCGTAACCGGCGAAGCGAATCAATGCCTGTTGGCCCACTGCGATGTCGTGGATGCCGGTGGCATTGCCGGTAGCGATCAGCTCGCCCTTCTTCAAGGGCCGACCACGCTTGGCCGAACGCGACAGTGCAAAGGCATAGGCCGCGCGCAGGCCGCCGGGCAGGGTGGTGGCGCCACCGGTGCCGACCACGATGCCGTCGATCTCGGTCTGCGCACGCAGTTCCGGCTCATCGCAGCGGGTCCAGTTCGGCACTTCGCCGCCCAGCACCAGGCCGTTGTTGTTGCCGAAGTCGGACACCACCACGCGCGGACCAAGGATATTGATGGTCTTCAACGGGCTGCTGGCCACTTCCACGCCGATGTAGAGCTTGGCCGGCAGCGCTTCGGCTTCTTCCGGGGTCCAGTCGAGCTTGTCGGCCGGTGCATCGGCCAGCAGTTCCAGCACGTACTCGGCCTCCACCGCGGCGAAGCCGCCAGCAGCCTCAAATACCGGGATCTCCACAATGCTACCGGTGGCATTCCAGAGATTGCGTTTGAAAATCGGGCCGAGCAGGCGGTCGTCGCCGGAGCTGTCGCGGCGTTCGGCGGCGATATAGCCGACCTTCCAGCCGACCACGCTGTCATCCCAGCGGCCGATCGCCAGATCCTGCACCTGATAGGCGGTGACCAGGTCGTCCGGAATCGCACCGGGGAAATCCGGAAGCGAGCGGCCATCGCGGCGTGCTTCCACAAAAGTGCGGGCAATCTCGTCCAGCGCGGCTGGCGCCTGCGGCTGGCTGCCTTGGTCGTTGCTCAAGTGCGTCTCCTGGTGACTTTGCTGCACTGCCCATCGACAGTGCTGTGACTGGCTGTATAAGGTAAACCGGTGTCATCTGACAATGTGCACTGCACCAGAAGCTGTACCACGCCCTCAGCCAAGACCTGACCGCTACGCCCATGATCCGTTTGAAACCCTTGCTGCAACTGGCTTTCGCCGCTTTTGTCGGATTGCTCCCGGCAACCGTATTGGCCGCCACCGATGGTGAACCCGCAGCGACGTCACCCGACCGTATCGCGCTATGGCCGCAGGGCATGGCACCGGGGGACAAGCCGCTGGCACAAGCACAGCGCATCGTCGAACGCAGCAGCGACCCCGCCTTGCCTGACCGCTATACCGACCATGTCAGCGCGCCGTATCTGGTGGCGTATCGTCCGGCCAAGCCCAATGGCAGCGCCTTGCTGGTGATCCCCGGCGGCGGCTACCAGCGCGTCGTGCTGGACAAGGAAGGCACGGCACTGGTGCCGGCACTGGTGGAGCAGGGTGGAGTAACCCTGTTCGTGTTGCGCTACCGGCTACCCGGCGAAGGCCGTACCGACCGTGAAGCGGCACTCGCCGATGCGCAGCGTGCATTGCGGCTGATCCGCCACCGCGCCAAGGAATGGGGCCTGGACCCGCAGCGCATCGGCACGATGGGTTTCTCCGCCGGCGGACATCTGGCTGCGCGGCTGGGCAATGGCTTTGACCGCAATGTCTATCCACACGGCGACGCAATCGATGCTGAGAGCGCACGTCCCGACTTCCAATTGCTGATGTACCCGGTCATCACGATGCGCGGCGACGACGTGCATACAGGCTCACGCGATCGCCTGCTCGGCAGCGCGCCCAACGACGAACTGCTGCAGCAATACTCGATGCAGCTGCAGGTCCGCGCCGACACACCGCCGACCTTCCTGCTGCATGCCGCCGATGACGAGGTAGTACCGGTAGGCAACAGCCTCCTGTTCTACAACAGCCTGCGCAGTGCAAAGGTAAGCAGCGAAATGCACCTGTTCCCACACGGCGGCCACGGCTTCGGCACACGCGGCACAGTGGGCCTGACAACAGCGGCATGGCCACAACTGGCCCTGAGCTGGATGGCATCGCAACAGCCAATCCAGCCCAAACCCAGCCTTTAAAGCCCCTCTCCCTCCGGGAGAGGGGTTGGGGAGAGGGCAAAGCGCGCCCAATCCCCACCACCCCAGGACACCACCATGCCGCAAACCCCAAACAACCCCGCCCGCCGCAGCTTCCTCCAGCAAACCACCCTGCTGGCCGCAGCAACCAGCCTTGCCACACTCAGCAACACCAGCTGGGCCAACACCGGCAGCAGCCCGATCGTCCGCATCCGCAGCGGCCGCCTGGCCGGCCAGACCGAAGCCGGCACACACGTGTTCCGCGGCATCCCCTACGGCGCCGACACCGCGCCACGCCGCTTCCAGTCCGCCCTGCAGGAGCAAGCCTGGCGCGGCATACGCGATGCGCTCGATTACGCCGCAGCTGCTCCACAAACCGGCAGCGAAGGCCCGGGCAGCGAGGACTGCCTCTACCTCAACGTGTGGACGCCAGCACTGCGCGACGGCGGCAAGCGGCCGATCCTGTTCTATATCCACGGCGGCGCCTACAACAACGGCTCCGGCAGCGACCCGCTCTACGACGGCGGCAACTTGAGCCGACGCGGCGACGTGGTGGTGGTGACGGTCAATCACCGCCTCAACCTGTTCGGCTACCTGTATCTGGCCCAGCTCGGCGGTGAGACCTTCAAGGACTCCGGCAATGTCGGCCAGCTCGACCTGATCCAGGCGCTGCAGTGGGTGCGCCAGCACGCCGCCGAATTTGGCGGTGATGCCGACAACGTCACCGTGTTCGGCCAATCCGGCGGCGGCGCCAAGATCGCCACGCTTATGGCGATGCCGGCAGCCAAGGGCCTGTTCCACCGCGCCTGGACGATGAGCGGCCAGCAGGCCACCGCCGCCGGCCCGCGCGCGGCCACACAACGCGCGCAGCTGGTGCTCGATCACCTCAAGGCCGATCCCGAGGCATTGCGGCGCATGCCGATGCAGCAACTGCTGGAGGCAGTGAAAGTGCGCGACCCCTCGCGCGTGGAGAACAGCAGCCTCTACGTCGGCCCGGTGCTGGATGCGCGCAACCTGCCGGTGCATCCGTTCTGGCCGCAGGCGCCGCAGCAATCGGCGACCATCCCGATGGTGATCGGCAATACCCACGACGAAACCCGCGCCTTCCTCGGCAACGATCCGAAGAATTTCGAACTGAGCTGGGAGGAATTGCCAGCCAAGCTCGAAGCCCAGCAATACGTGGATCTGTTGCCGTCGGTGGTGATTGCCGAGTACCGCCGCCTGTATCCGCAGTACACGCCGTCGGACGTGTTCTTCGCCGCCACCACCGCCGGCCGCTCCTGGCGCGGTGCGGTCGAAGAACTGGAAGCACGTGCGCGCCAGGGCGCACCCACCTGGGCGTACCAGTTGGATGGCTATGACCGTGATGGCGACGCCGCCAAGCTGCGTGCCTTCCACACCCTGGACATCCCGCTGGTGTTCCACAACAACACCCAGCCCGGTTCCCGCACCGGCAACGGTGCGGCGATGCAACAGCTTGCCGACACGATGAGTGATGCCTTGCTGGCCTTCGCGCGAAGCGGCGATCCCAACCACGCCGGTCTGCCGCATTGGCAGCAATACGGACTGGAACGCCGACAAACGATGCTGTTCGACACACAAAGCCGGCAGATGGACGACCCGCGCGGCGGCGAACGTCGTCTCTACCAGCAGGCGCCCTTCATCCAGCGCGGTACCTTCTGAGCTCGCCGGCAGATAGTTTCAACGGAATCTTTACCTGCCTTGCCTAGACTGCAGCGATGAATTTGCAATCGCCGCATCCCGAATTCGCCGGCCGTCAGCGCCTGCTGGACGGTATCGACGCCGCCTTGCAGGCCAGCGATACCCACAGCACGGTCGCCCAGGTGCAGGCCGTGCTGGAACGCGCCATCCGCGATCCGCAGATCGTGCTGCCCGCCTGCGTGCACGCCCCCGTGCACGATCACTACGCACGCCGCGAGATCTACCGCAGCCCGGAACATGGCTACAGCATCATCGCCATGACCTGGGGGCCGGGGCAGGGCACGCCGCTGCACGACCACGATGGCCTGTGGTGCGTGGAGGGCGTATGGCAGGGCAGCTTGGAGATCACCCCGTACCGCATGCTGGAGCGCGATGGTGAGCGTTACCGGTTTGCACCACGCGATTGCCTGCTGGGCTGCAAAGGCAGTGCAGGCAACCTGATTCCACCCGATGAATTCCACACGCTGCGCAACAGCGACACCGACCGGATTGCGATCTCGGTGCACGTCTACCAGCGCGTGATGGAGCGCAGCCACGTATTCCAGCCGATCGATGATGCGCCACGCTGGTATGCGCGTGAGTGCAAAGAGCTGGGGCTGGACGCGTGAGCCGGCGGCTTTTGTAGGAGCGGCGTAAGCCGCGAAGCCGATAATCCAACCAACGCCGGTAGTGCCGAGCCATGCTCGGCAAGAGGCATTACCGGTAAAGCCTCTGCCGAGCATGGCTCGGCACTACCGCAAGCAAAGCCCCTCTCCCTTTGGGAGAGGGGCTTGAACAATCACTGCAGCGGCAAGCGATTATTTAGCTTCGTCACCTCAGCCCCATCCCCATCCAGACCAACCCGCACATTCGCTCCCTCGCGCTTGAACCCGGCCGGCATCACCAGCTCCACCGTCGTCGTCCGCGGCGACAGATCCGACGGCGCTTCCAATGCAGGCACTGCAACCCGCGCAACTTCACGACCGCGCGCATCTTCCAACACCGCATAGCCAACGCCAGTCCCGACATGCCCCAGGCTGTGCACGGTCAACAGCACACGCTCGCCGTCGATCTTCAGGTCGCCGCGACCAATGCCCAGGTCCGCGCGCGTCTCCACCGGCGTGCCCGGCGTCACCAGCTCGAACTCGATTACCTGGCTCTGCTTCGGCGCGAATCGCAGCTGGGTGCCGACGCTCTTCTCCAGCAGCACCTCGCGAACCTCCGCCTTGCCGTCGATCACATCATCACCATCGCGATCCACGCCACTGCGGATCCGCCAGGTACCGGCGGCGATGTTCCAGCCGGTCATGGTCGCGTCCAGCGGCGTATTGCCAAGGTTGTAGGCAATCACCTTGAAGCGCTCCCGTGACGGCGCATGCACCAGCAGGGCGACCTGCTCGGCACCATCCGGCTGGGCGAACTGCCAGCTGACGGTATGCCCCGGCCAGCTCTGGTTGCGCTTCAAACCAATGCCGCCCAGTCGCAGGCGCTGCAGGAACTCGCTCGGGGCTTCGACGCGGTCGCTCCACCAGTGGCCCTCGGTGTTCATGTACTCGCGCTGCGCCTTGGCCTGAATGCCGTCGGCGTGCAGCGTTTCCAGGTACTTCTTGTCACCGGTCTGCTGCCAGGCGCTGATCGCGGCGAAGCCGCTGCCGCCCTTGTCGGCATCGGCCACCAGCTGCTTGCCCCAGTCCTGCTGCCTGCCCAGCACATCGACGTAATTCTCGCCGAGGTTGGACAGTACGCCCGGCCCGCCGCGCACTACGCGGTAGTCCAGCGCCTGCAGGTACTTGGCATCGCCAGTCCAGCGCCACGCGGCCCAGAAGGTGTGCATCAGATCGCCGCTGCCCGAGCCCTGGTTCAACTCGCCGCCGCGGGTCTTGCCGGTGGCCCAGTTGATCTCGTTGGGCAGGGTGAAGCGGCCCTTGTCGTCGTTGTAGGCGTGGGCCAGATAACCATCAGCCAAGCCGGTGACCAGCTTGCGGCCAGTCGGATCGGCGTTGTACTCGCCCATCAGGAAGGCCGGATGCAGCGCCGGGAACGAATACGGTTTCTGCCACTGCCAGTTCGGTTCGCGGTAAACCTTGTTGCCACCAAACCAGTTGCTGGAGAACAGCAGATTGCCCTGCGGGTTGCGCAGGATGATGTGCTCGTCGAAGGCCTTCACCGTCTCCATCAGGCGCTCGACGGTGAGCGGATCGCCCCAGTTGAGGTAGAGCATCGCGCTGTTGGTGTTGATGCCCTCCTCGTAGGCGTGCAGCTCATCAGTCTCGATGGTGCTCAGGCCATTGGAGAACATGCCGTTGCGATAAACCGCATCGGAGAGTGCGGTCAGCGAGCGGTTCAGGCGCTCGGGCTCCACGCCCATCAATGCCAGTCCCGGCCACTGCTGGGTCAGGTCGCTGTCGTCGGAAATGCCGCCGCCGAAATCGCCATAGGCGACCTGACGGTTCTCGATCCACCAGTCGACAAAGCGGCGCACGTACTTCAGGTCTTCAACCTGGCGGAACGCCCACAACGGCACGCCCTTCGGCGCCTGCGGCTGCTCGAACGGCGGCTTGCCCTGGCTGTTGTAGCTGATGTAATTCCAATACAGGCGGCCCAACTCATGGTCCGGATCGACCCTCAGCAGATCACTCAGATCGGCATAGACGCGCGAGTACAGCCGCTGGCGCTTGGAGGTGGTGTGCTCCTCGACCAGGAAGCCCCAGTTGTCACGCACCTGGTTGAAGCGATCTGCGACGTGCTGCTTGATCGCCTCCTTGCGTTCCTTGAACACCAGCCGCACTTCGGCGCCGTCCAGTGATGAGGCATTGAAGCCGGGCGCAGCCGAGGCCACCGAGATCCACAGGCTGTCGGCGGTGAGGATACGGTCGCGCAGGTCCAGCCACAGCGTGCGTGCTTCACCCGGCTTCACCGACACCGAGACATCGATCATGTCGCGCGCCGGCCAGATCGGGTCCTTGATGCGGATGTTCAGCGGGATCAGACCGTCATGCGTAGCCGGCAGGTCCAGCGCGGGAATATCGATCGCCACGCCATCCAGGCCGTCGTACATGTTCTCCCAGCTGTGCGCCCAGCTGCGGATCAGTGGCTGTGCGGCCGGTGCGTCGCCGACGCCGGATGGAATCAGCACGTGCACGATCGGCATCGGCTTGGCCGGCAGGCTGTCGGCAGCGCGCTTGCGCGAGCCTGCGCCCTTGGGCAGCGCCATCACCGTGCTGCGCTCATCCGGCGCGAAGCGGCCGTCGATGTAGTCGCGCAGGCTTGCGATGTTGGTGTAATCCGGCAATACGCTGCTGTCGATCTGATAGCGCTGCTTGACCGTGCCCTCCGGCTCGGCCGCGTCGCTGACCTGGTAGCCCCAGATCTCCTGGATCGGCGTTTCCTGCGCGGTGTTGTGGAAATGCAGCGCGCCACCGACCTGGTCGGCGAAGCTGTCGACGCTGCGCACCACGCCTTGCGGACGCTTGAACAAAGTGCCGGCCGTGCCTTTCAGCTCGCCGTAGGCGGCGCCGCGGATCTCGATGCGATTGATGTGCTCGCCTTCGGGAACTGTCAGGTCGAGTTGCTGACCACCTTCAACATAGGTATTCCAGTCCGGCAGCTGGAAGTAATCATTGCGGCCGGGCAGGCGCGAGCGGTTATAGACGCCGGGCCAGGTGGTTTCGGCAATACCGTCGGTGCCTTTCCACATCCATTGCAGCTTGTCCTTTACATCGGCGAACTCGACCTTGCGAATGCTTGTGGTCGGCGCGCTCAGTACCGGCGGTGCGGCACCTTCCCAGCCATAACGGTGCCACCAGGCGCGCTGCGAGGCGCTGCCGCTCTCGGCGCTGCGCGGCTCGGCATTGCGCGCAAGCGCGGCCACACCGGCGCCATCGAGCATGCGGTCATAGACGCGGATCTCGTCGAAGTCGCTGCCACGCAGGAAGTTGTAGCGGCTCTGCACCTGGTAGGGCGCCATCACCCGGCCAGCGAGGCCGAGCTGGTCCAGCGCTGCGTCGTAGTCGCCGGTGGTTGCCGCCTGCGCGACTTCACGGCCATCGACGAACAGCTTGACGCCCTTGTCCTCGTCCCAGGCAAAGGCGATGTGCTGCCATTGCTCGGGCGATGGATTCTTGTCGAGCTTGAACGAGACGCGGGTGCGGGCCAGGTTGGCATCGGTGACAAAAGCATCGAAGCCGTGCCCGTTCCAGTCGATGCGCAGCCACGCCATGTCCCAGCTGCTGTGGTCGGCGTAGCCGACACGGAAGATCACGAACGGGGTTTCGCCCACTGCGTAACGCGAGCGCCAGAAGAAGGACAGGGTGCCGCGCTCGGCCTGGATGTTGCCGGGCGCATTCCACGACAGCACGCCATCGTCCTGCCATTGGATCGCACGACCATGCGCACCATCATCGACAAGGCTGACCTTGTCCTGGAAGTTCGGCGTGGCATCGCCACCTGCGCTGTCGGCGACGAAGCCCTTGTCCGCCGATACGCGGAACAACAGCTCAGGCGACTGCGCGACTGCGCTCAGCGGTGCCAACAGCAGGCCCAGCACGCAGGCGAGATGGGTGGGACGCAACACGGTTTTCTGGTTCATTGTCTAACTCGTTCCAAATCGGTTGACTGCCTTGCTTAAGCCCCTCTCCCTCCGGGGTGAGAAGGGGCGCTCGCGAACCAAAGGTTCGCGCCGCTACGAACGCCCTTGCGCTGGCGCGAGGGCCGGGGCGCGGTGCGGGGGTTGGGGAGAGGGTCGAGCACATCCGCAATGCAGGATTGCGTGGGCTTCGCCCTCACCCTCATCCGGCCCTTCGGGCCACCTTCTCCCGGAGGGAGAAGGGTCAGACTTCACGTTCGCTCCGGCATCTTCCGCCCATGCCGCTGCGCCCACTTCGGCCACTCCCGCACCAGCAACTGCTCTGGCCACACGCCATACCAGGCATAACCTACCCGGCGTTCGTTCGGAATATCCGCGAAGCGCGCCACACGCTCGCCCTCGCGATTGACGAACATCGGCCGTCCCTGTTCCAGATCGTAGAAGCGCGCCCACAGCCGTGCGCCTGCCAAAGGTTCTACAAGCACGTCCTTGCCACTGGGCTGCTGCGGTGCCTCGACCTTGCGCATCGCCAGATCTGGCAAGGCATTGGCCTGCAGCCACTGCAGGCCGGCTTCGATGGCTTCGATGGCCTGCGGTGAAGGCTCGGGCTGGCGCATCAACAGCCGCAGCACGCCTACCGACTCGGATACGGCAAGCGATGGCAGTTCGTAGGAACGCGCCTTGGCCGGTTGCAGGCTGACCTCGTCGTATTGCGCGGCCCAGATGGAAAGCCGGCCATCCATGCGTACCTGCGTGGCCAATACGTTCTGCAAACCGCGCTGCAGGGCTGCATTGGCCTTGCCCCGATAGTCGGACGGCAACCCGGCAACCGCAGGTGCGCCTTCCGCGATGTCCTGCAGCAGGTCCAGCACGCGGGTCATCGCGTCGTCGTTGAAGGTGATCTGGTGGCGGTACAACGAGCGCTCGGGGTAGTACTGCGGCCAGCCGCCATTGGCGTATTGCGCGGCCAGCAGATAGTCCACGCCGCGCTGTGCGGCGCTCAGGTAAGCAGCGTTACCGGTGTCTTTCCATACCTGCAGCAGATGGCGGATCTCACGCGTGGTCGACTTGTTGTCGATATTGGCGTCATCCAGCCGATCCGGGGCCTGCAACGCCGTGCGCTCGTCGGCGCTGAACACGTGCTGGTAATCCACCGCCTTGCCCTGATATTGCTTGGACCAACCGCCGGAGGCGGTCTGCAGCAGCAACATGTTCTCGGCCTCTGCTTCGGTGCGCGGCGTGGCCGCATGCGCTGCCGGGAAGCTCCAGCCCGCACCGATCAACAGCACGGTCGACAACCATAATCGCCTCATCGCATTCTCCTGCATGCACCGGGACGCCAGCGTGCTGGCATCCCGGTGTTATTGCATTGGCCGTGCGTATGCTTCATCTCAGAACTTGTAGCGTGCGCCGACGTAGTACTGGCGACCGGTGACGGTGTAGCGATCGGACATCTGCAGCGCCGAGTCCACGTAGCGCTGGTCCGGCGTGTCGAGCAGGTTGATCGCCTCGAAGGTCAGCGACAGCTTCTTGTTGACCTTGTACGACATGTTGAAGTCGACGTTGCGCACGCTGTTCTTGCCGGTCACGTCCGGTGTTGCGAACTGGTTGCCGTCCAGGTCCCAGACGCTTTCCTGGCTGAGGATCTCCCCGATGTAGCCGTCTCGGTAGCTGGTGGATACGCGTGCGCTGAACTTGCCATCGTCATAGTACAAAGTGGCGTTGTACGAATTCGGCGACAGGTTGACCAGGTCGTTGTCGGTGAAGGTGGTGGTGATGCTGGTATTGCTGTTGCCGGCCGAGCTGAACATGTATTTGATGCTCGACTCGACGTGCGTGTAGTTGAGCTGGATGCCGAACTTGCTCCAGATGCCGGGCAGGAAGGTAAACGGCTGCTGGTAGCTCAACTCGTAGCCCTTCAGCGGGCCGCCCGGGGTGTTGTAGTAGCTCTGCACGTTGAACACGGTGTCGGCGGTGAAGCCAGCCGGCAGCAGGTCCAGCGAGTAGCCCATGTCGCCCCAGGTGGTCAGCAGGCGGGTGCGCTGCACGTAGCTGTCGATGTCCTTGTAGAACAATGCAGCCGACAACAGGCCGCCATCACCGAAGTACCACTCCGCGCTCAGGTCGTAGTTGGTCGAGCGGAACGGATCGAGCTTGGGATTGCCAAGGTTGATCGCGAACACACGGCCATCATCGAAGTAACCGGTAGGGCCGCCGCTGACGCTGGGTGACAGGTATGCCAGGGTCGGTCGTGCCATGGTCTTGGCCGCGCCGAAACGCAGCACCACGTTCTCGGCCACGTCCCAGGCCAGGTTCAAGGATGGCAGCACGTCCTGGTAGCTGTGGTTGACCACCGAGCGCACCAGCGAACGTTCACCCGCGGCAGCCGTCGCGCTGGCGACACCGAAGAACGATTCGCAGTTGGCCGAGTTGTTGCCCGATGTGGCTGCGTTGCACGGCGCCCAGCCCGAGGCGCTGATCTGGGTATTGACCACGCGCACACCGAGGTTGCCGCGGAGGGCGCGGTCCCACAGCTCGGTGTTGAAGTCCAATTGCAGGTAGCCGCCGAGGCTGCGCTCATTGACCTCGAAGTTGTTGTTGGAAGCGCCGAAGTGGCCGATGCCGGCCAGACGGTAATCGCCACCCTGCACGCCGGTATCGCAATTGCAGTTGATGTTGAGCAGCTCGGCGATCTTGCCGAAATCCGGTATCAGCCAACCGCTGGGCACATTACCGGACAGGTTCTTGCCGAAGCCGGTCAGTGTGGTGCTCAGGTCCCCGACGGTGACGCCCGCCGGCAAGGCCTGGGCCAGGCGGCCGTAGCTGATGTGGCGGTACTCCTCCGACTCCATGTCGTAGTCCTTGTAGGCAAGGCCGGTACGCAGGGTGAAGGTCGGATTGATGTTGAACTGCAGGTCGATCTTGGCGGTATCGAAGGCGTTGTTGACGTAGCTCGGGTTCAAGCGCACTTCGCTGATGTTGCTGCCGCGTGCGGTGCCATTGCTGTTGACCGGCACTGCACCGTAACCAAGCCACGACCATGCCGCCGGGTCGTTCAAGGCGAAGGGCAGGGTCATGTTCGGCATGTCGCCGCCGTTGCGCATGTCCATCACGAAGCCATCGACATTGCTGTTGTCGAAGCTCACCAGCGAGAACACCGGGCGCTCGTAATCCGAGCTGGAGTGGCCGAGCACAGCCTCCAGCTTCACTGCGTCGTTGAAATGATGCTCAAGGTTCAAGCTGTATTGCTGGAAGGTGGTCGATTCCTCGATCAGGCTCGATTCGGTGCGGAAATCGACGTTGTCAAACACGCCGTAGACCAGGCGGTTCTGCGCATCCACTTCGGCCTCGCGCACCACGATCTGGGTCTTGCCACCGAGGTTGGCGGCGCGGTGCAGGTTGGCGCCGATGGAATCTTCGCGCTGCTCCTTGTCCAGCTTCGAATACATCGCATCGAAACTGAGCAAGGTGTCATCGGAAACGCGGAACTGGAACGCGCCGGTTACACCCAGCCGCTCGATCTCATGCGCGGTGCGGATATAGCGCGGGTAGCGCGGAATCCAGGCATTGGTCGCGGTCTCGTAGGCGGCGATGTTCTCCGGCGTATTGGCCGGGCGCGGCAGACCGTTGCCGCAATGGGTGGCACTGATGCCATAGCTGCCCCAGCCGTTGTTGCGGTCCTGGTTGGCCTGGCTGCCACTGCCGGCCGGGGTTTCATTCGAGGCCGGATTACGTGGCGTCTGCGGGTTGTAGCCCACCGGCGAACAGAAGCCGTAGGTGCCGTTGTTGGCGGCGGTGGACTGGTTGGAGTTGCGGTGGTTGCCGTGCTCCCAACGCACCGGGTTGTAGCCTTCCTCGTAGACGTTGCGCTTGCTGTACGAGCCCGACAGCAAGGCGCCGAAGCGGCCATCGGCCCAGGTATTGCTGATCAGGCCGGAGAAACGCGGATCGAATTTTTCCGCCAGCTCGCCGTAACCGGCCTGCGCCGAGGCCGAGGCCTGGAAGCCAGCGAAGTCGAACGGACGCGAACCACGCAGGTCGACGGTCGAACCCAGCGAGCCCTCATCCATCTGCGCCGACTGGGTCTTGTTGACCTTGACCTGGCTGAAGAGTTCGGAGGCGAAGGTATTGAAATCGAAGCCTCGACTGCGATTGACGCCACTGCTGCCGTTGCCGGCGGTGGCCAATGCTTCCAGGCCGTTGAGGCGCACGCGGGTGAAATCCGCGCCCAGGCCACGGATCGAGATGCGCTGGCCTTCGCCGCCTTCGCGATCAATCGATACGCCGGCGATGCGCTGCAGCGACTCGGCAAGATTCTGGTCGGGGAATTTGCCGATGTCCTCGGCGAAGATCGCGTCCACCTGTTCGGTGGTGTAACGCTTCTCGTCCAGCGATTTCTGCAGGCTCTGGCGGTAGCCAGTGACATTCACTGCATCCAGCTGGGTGGCCTCGGCGGCCGCAGGTGCGGACTGGGCGAAGGCGAGGGGAGCAGTCAAAACCGAAGCAATGGCGGTTGCCAACAAGGTAACCGGTGTCTTTCCAAAACGGCGCTTACGATCCATGCGGTGGGCTCCTTCCCCGGACGGGGAATCAAGCGGACTGGAAGGGGTGTGGGGATATCCCTGGCGAGTGATTCAGACGTGCTGTCGGGCCGTTGCGGCCGCACGTGGACAGCCGTCAGGCCATGGGTCGACCATGGCCTGCGGTGAGTGAAAGAGCAGGGCCGGAGCTGCGGAGAGAGTGCGCTCCGGTCCCCGCCAAACAGCGGCTATCAGAACTTGTAACGCAGGCCCAGGGTGAACTGGCGACCGGTCTCGCTGTATTCCAGCGGCAGCGACAACGACGGGTTGGACACCCACGATTCCTGTGCTTCGTTGGTCAGGTTGGCGCCTTCCAGGCTGATTTCCAGCTGATCGCTGATGCGGTAGTGGATCGACGCATCGAGGAAGGTGGTGCCGCTCTGGCCGTGCACGCCTAGGCCTGCGCTGTCGAAGCCGACTTCGGTGCCCGGCACCTGGATCAGGTAATCATCGCGGTTGGTTGCCGACACGCGGCCCGACCAGTTGGTCCCTTCGTAGAACAGGGTGGCGTTCCAGGAATTGCGCGACAGGCCGGTCAGGTCGGCCTTCTGTGCCATCACGCCGGTGGAGGTCACGTACTGGATCTTCGAGTCAACGTAGGTGTAGTTCAGCTGGGTGCCGAAGTTGGCCCACTTGCCCGGCAGGAAGGTGAAGGGCTGGGTGTAGTTGAACTCGACGCCGGTCAGGTCACCACCGGGGGTGTTGACCGGGGTGCTGAACACGAACTCGTCATTGACGGTCGCGTTGAGGTTGTCGAGCAGGCTCGCCGGCAGGCCGCTGGTCGAATACACGCGGCTTTCGCGGGTTGCCTGGATGAAGCTCTCGATGTCCTTGTAGAACAGGCCGACGCCCACCATCGCACCTTCGGAGAAGTACCACTCAAAGCCGAGGTCGGCGGTCTTGGCGCGGATCGGGTCCAGGGTCGGGTTGCCGCCGCTGACGGTGCGCGCACTGCCGCTGACGCTGACGGTGACGCCCGGGGTCAGGCTGCCCAGGCCCGGACGCGACATCACCTTGGCGGCGCCGAAGCGGATCAGGAAGTCGGGGGTGATTTCCGCCACCACGTTCAAGGACGGCAGGAAGTCGTTGTACTCACGGCTGACCGTGGTGCTGACCGGCGTGCCGCTGGCCGTGGCGATACCGGTCGAGGTCTGCTTGGTCTTGACGTAGCGCCCGCCGATGTTGCCGCTGAACGGAATCGAGCCGATGTCGAAACCGAACTTGCCCATCAACCAACCACCGCGGTCCTGCTCCTGCACGCTGCGGATGCTGGCGGCGTAGTCGGCCAACGCATAGATGCCTTCGCCGCTGAGCACACCGAACTCATTGGCGATGCCGTTGAAGTTCGGTACCACCCACTTGCCGGGCGAACCGGACATGCCGTTGAGGCTGGCCAGCTCGGTCATGTTGACCGGGACGATCTTGCTGCCATTGCTGAAGTTCGGCACGGTGGTTTCGTTGCCGACGCGACGGCGCTCCATTGAATCGAAGCTGAAATTCTTGGCCTGGATACCACCTTCCAGGGTGAAGGACGGACCGATCAGCCAGGAGAACTCCAGCTGGCCGTTGTCGAAATCATTGGTGACGTAGTTCTGGCGCAGACGGATGGTGGACAGCGTCCAACCGGTGGGATCGGTCGGGCTGACGCCGTAGTTGAAGACCGGCTTGTTCGGGTTGCCACGGTAGTCGTAGCTGTAACCGTCGACGTTGAGCTTGTCCATCATGATGGTGGCCTGGATCGGGTTCTCATGCTTGGAGCGCGAGGTACCCACCTTGCCGGTGATGGTGAAGTTGTCGGTCAGGCGGTGTTCGCCGTCCAGGCTGAGCTGGTAGAACTCGGTGGTCCATTCGTCGTGGCGGTTTTCCGCGCGGATATCGACGTTGTCCATTTCCGCATAGACCAGTGCGCCATTACGCACTTCGCCGTTCTTGACGATGATCTCTCGCTTGCCCAGTGCATCGGACTTGCTCAGTCCATTGGCCTCGATGTACTTCTCATCGCGCTTGGCATCGATCTTGGAGTACAGCGCATCCAGGCTGAAGGTGGTGCGGTCGCTGGGCTTGAACTGCAGCGCACCGGTCACGCCCAGACGCTTCTGGTCATGTTCCGTCAACGTGTAACGCGGGAAGCGCGGCGAGTACACGTCCGACTTCAAGGCATCCTTGAACGGCGAGGCAGCATTGAAACCACCATTGGTGGTGCCGCCAGCCCAACGCACGGTGCCGCTGCCTTCCTCAACCGTTTCACGCTCGGAGTAGGCAACCGACAGCAGCGCGCCGAACTTGCCATCGGCCCAGCTGTTGGCGATCAAACCGGCAAAGCGCGGCATCGCCGATTCGGAGGCATCGTTGTACGAGGCCTGCACGTTGGTGACGATGGTCAGGCCGTCATAGTCGAACGGACGCGCAGTGCGCAGGTCGACGGTGGCGCCAAGCGAACCTTCCTCGACATCAGCCGATGCGGTCTTGCGCGCGATCAGCTGGGTGAACAGGTCGGCGGCGAACACATTGAAATCGAAACCGCGACCACGGTTGGTGCCGCCCTGGCCGTCGCTGCTGCCGACGGTGCTCAGTGCTTCCAGACCATTGATACGCACGCGGGTGAAGTCCGGGCCCAGGCCACGCACCGAGATGTTGCGGCCTTCGCCGCCATCACGGGTGATCACCACGCCGGGAATGCGCTGCAGCGACTCGGCCAGGTTGCTGTCCGGGAACTTGCCGATGTCCTCGGCGACGATGGCGTCGACAATGCCGGCTTCGCCGCGCTTGATGTCCAGCGCCTTCTCCACGCTGGCGCGGTAACCGGTGACGGTCACTGCATCCAGTTCGGTGGCAGCGGTGCCGCCGGTGGCCGGCGCGGACGCATCCTGGGCCATGGCAACGCCTGCCTGCAGCGCCAAACTGATCCCCAACGCGAGCAAGGTAACCGGTGTCTTTTTCTGCGAGTTACTTGGTTTCATGTGCTTCCCCTCTCCAAGGTTTGCAAGCGATGCAGTGGCTCCGGCTTGTGCTTTGCGCTGGATGACACCGCTGGTCAAAACGGAAAGTAACAGCTGTGTGGAGAGGGAGCATCTTGCAGTGCAGCAGGACTCAAACAGGGCGGAAACCATTGTCTGATGGACATGAGGGGACGGTAACACGGGCAGCCGGAGGGACAGTGGCGAGCAAATGACACCGATAGTCAATCAACCGTGCCATGATGCGCGCCGATCGACGAGGAGACAGGAATGGCGATGATTTCCCCCCGTGTTGTCTGTTTTGGTGAGCTGCTGCTGCGCCTGGGCGCGCCCGGCAATCAACTGCTGCTGCAGTCGCCCACGCTGGACGTGCATGCCGGCGGTGCCGAGGCCAATGTCGGCGTGTCGCTGGCGCACTTCGGCCACGACGTGGCGATGATCAGCGTGGTTGCCGACAACCCGCTGGGTGCGGCGGTAGCCGGTGAACTGCGCCGTCACGGCGTCGACACCTCGCGCGTGCGCCGCAGCGATGGCCGCATGGGCCTGTACTTCCTGACCACCGGCGCCGGCCACCGGCCCAGCGAAGTGGTCTATGACCGCGCCGACTCCGCCTTTGCCAGCGCCCGTGCCGACAGCTATGACTGGCCGGCGCTGCTGCAGGGCGCGCAGTGGCTGCACCTGTCCGGGGTCAGTCCTGCCCTCGGCCTGGAAGCCGCGCAGGCGACCCTGGCCGCCGCGCGCGCCGCCAACGAGCGCGGCATCAAGGTGTCCTTCGACGGCAACTTCCGGCCCAAGCTGTGGGAACGCTGGGGCGGCGACGCCAAGGCGATCCTGCGCGACCTGTTCGACTGCGCGCACATCGTGTTTGCCGACTACCGCGACATCGGTGTGGTGCTGGGCGGCGAATTCCACCAGCCCGAACCGCAGGCGCGCGTCGATGCTGCCGCGGCAATGGCATTCGCCGCGTTCCCGCGCCTGCAGTACATGGCCTGCACGCAGCGCACCGCGCACAGCGTCGGCCACCACTCGCTGGGCGCGATGCTGCTGGGCCGTGATGGCACCCGTGCATTGGCACCCGCCGAAGAGCTGACCGATATCGTCGACCGCATCGGCGGCGGCGACGCGTTTGCAGCCGGCGTGCTGCACGGCCTGATCGAAGGCATGGATGCGGAAACCACGATCCGCTTCGGCCTCGCCGCTGGCTGCCTGAAGCATTCCATTCCCGGTGATTTCAACCCAGTCGGCGTTGCCGACGTCATGGCCCTGATGGGCGAAGGAAAGTTCGATGTCCGGCGCTGATCCGCGCGTACGCGCAGTGCTCAAACTGGCCCCGGTGATTCCGGTGTTCACCCCCGACAATGTCGACGATGCGGTGCAGGTCGCGCAGGCCCTGTTCAACGGCGGACTGCCGGTGATCGAAGTCACCCTGCGCACCGCAAACGCGATGGATGCGATCAAGGCCATGGTTGAGGCCGTGCCGGATGCAGTGGTTGGTGCCGGCACCGTGCTGACCCCGGCGCAGATGGAGAAGCTGAAGTCGGTGGGCGGTCGTTTTGCGGTGTCGCCGGGCGCTACCGACACGCTGTATGCAGCGGCGCGCGATACCGATCTGCCGTTCCTGCCCGGCGTTGCGACTTCATCCGAACTGATGCGCGGTTTGGAGCAGGGGCTGGATACGTTCAAGTTCTTCCCGGCTGTGCAGGCTGGCGGTGTGGGCATGTTGTCCGCCTGGAATGGCCCGTTTGGTGACGTGCGCTTCTGCCCGACCGGTGGCATCAGCGCGCAGACTGCTTCGCAGTTCCTGCATCTGCCGAATGTGCTGTGCGTAGGTGGCTCGTGGTTGACCACGCGTGAGCTGCTGCAGGCGCGTGATTGGGCGGGGATTGAGAAGCTGGCGCGGGCTGCGGCTGTTTTGCCGGGTTGATGCTGGGATTGGGGATTGGGGATTCGATCAAGATCAAAAGCTTACCCCTCCCCAGCCCTCCCCTTGCCTTCGGCAAAGGGAGGGGGCTGAAGCTGCAGTTGCGCAGGATGCTGCAAGCCGCCGGAAATACCCCCTCCCTTTCGCGCAGCGAAGGGGAGGGCCGGGGAGGGGTGCTGTTGCTGTTGCTGTTGCTGTTGCTCAGCTTTAAAGCTTCAACCGCCGATACAAGGTGCTGCGGTTAACCCCAAGTCGCTTCGCCGCAAGACTCACATTGCCATCGCAGGCCGCCAAGGTCTGCCGCATCACATCCAAGGCCAGTTCCTGCAGGCTGCCATCCACCACCGGCTCGGCAGCAACGCGTCGCGCAGCCTGATGCAGGTACTCCGGCAGCAATTCCCTATCAATCACCGCACCCGGCTCGGTCAACGCCACCAGGGTGCGCAGGCACGCCGCAAGCTGGCGCAGATTGCCCGGCCAGTCGTACGCGACCAGCGCACGCTCCGCCTCCACACTCAGCACTCGCCCCTGCGCCAACGGCTGCCACATCGCCTGCAGCAGCTGTGCGCGGTCCTGCGCCTCACGCAGCGGTGACAGCCGCATCACGTGATCGGCGATGCGGTAGTACAGATCCGAACGGAAGCGACCTTCGTCCATCGCCTGCTGCAGATCGCAGTGGGTGGCGCAGATCAGCATGAAGTCGAGCTTGACCGGTTTTCCGCCACCCAGCGGTGACAGCTCGCGATCCTGCAACACGCGCAGCAGGCGCGGCTGCAGTGCCAGCGGCATGTCGCCGATTTCATCGAGGAACAACACGCCACCCTGCGCCTGCCGCAGCAGGCCCTGGCTGCCTTGTCGGCGCGCGCCGGTGAAGGCGCCTTCCTCGTAACCGAACAGCTCGGCTTCAATCAGTCCTTCCGGCAGGGCTGCACAGTTCACCGCAACGAAGGGTTTGCCGCTGCGGCTGCCTTGTGCATGCAGCGCGCGTGCCGCCACTTCCTTGCCGGTGCCGGTTTCGCCCTGCAGCAGTACCGGCAGGCCCGCTTCCAACACGCGGCCGGCACGCAGCAGTTGTTCGCGCTGGGTGGCATCGAACACCACGGCAGGTGCAGCGACCGTGCTTGGCATCGGTCGTGACAGCGGTGGCGCGGCGCTGGTTGACCGCGTGCGGGATGCAGGTACTGGTGCATCCAGCTGGCCATGCAGCACCCGACCGCTGCGATCCTGCAACATGCCTTCATCGCGCATCCGCGACAGCGGCATCTCGAAAAGTGCTTCATACGACGCGCGGCCGATGTCGCCACGCTCCAGGCCGAACAGGTGCAGGCCGACGCCATTGGCTGCGACCAGGCGACCATTGCGGAAACCGAGCACGGCTTCGCCCGCAGTACCCAGCAAGGTGCGGTCATGGTGCAGGCGCAAAAGTTCGCAATCGCCCAGGCCGTTCTCGAAGAAGCGGTGCTCGATGCGGTTGGCGGCCAACCGCGCCAGGCCCATCGCATGCATCTGCTGCACGCTGGCAGGCCCGCTGATGTCGAGTACGCCGGCCAATTGCCCGTGCGGATCGTGGATGGGCATGGCCGAGCAGCTGAGGATGCCGTGCGGTGCGTAGAAGTGTTCGCCGCCGCGCACCTCAACCGCGCGGCCCTCGACGATCGCGGTACCGATCGCATTGGTGCCGACGGCTGACTCGCTCCAGCACACGCCCGGCATCAAGGCCACGCGTCCAGCCTTGTCGAGGAAGCCAGCGCTGCCCTCGGCATTGAGGATCCAGCCGCTCTCATCGGTAAGCAGCACGATGCTGCCGGTGCTGGCGGTGTGTGCGGCCAAGCCATCCAGTTCAGCGCGCGCCAATCGCCACAAGCGTTCATGGCGCTCGCGCAGTTCGCGCAGGTTGTGCCCGGGCAGGGGTTCCAGCGCAGGCTCGGCATCCACCAGCAGGCCGCTGCGCTGGCAGCGCCGCCAGGACTGCAGGATGGTGTCGGGCACGGTGCCCACGGGCGTGGTGCCGCGCTCGAAGAACGAGCGGCGGGCGTTGCCCACGCGATGTTGCAGTGCCAGTGCCATGAGCGCTCCTGTGTCGCATTTTGCGACAGCTGTTCAAACCACTGTTCCGATTAACACCACACCCGGACGGGCGCTGCAATCACCTGCCGTTTCGCAGCGCAGCAAATCTGCGCGTGGATTTCCGCCGCCAGTGGATTTTCATCGTGTCGCAACGCAACAGGCGGAACTTGGCATCGCTCTTGCGCCTGTTGTAGCCACCGCCACACACGCGGCCCACACACCGCTGAACCGGAGATTCCACAGATGAACGCAGTCCTGTCCGCCAAACCGCATGCCACCGAACCGCAGTCCCTGTTCAAAGCCCGCTATGGCAACTACATCGGCGGTGAATGGGTGACCCCGCGCAGTGGCCAGTATTTCGACAACACCACGCCGGTCACCGGCAAGGTCTTCACCCAGGTGGCGCGCTCAAACGCCGAAGACGTGGAGCTGGCGCTGGACGCCGCGCACGCAGCCAAAGACGCCTGGGGCAAGCGTTCGACCACCGAGCGCGCCAACATCCTCAACCGCATTGCTGATCGCATCGAGGAAAACCTCGAGCTGATTGCCCATGCCGAAACCTGGGACAACGGCAAGCCGATCCGCGAGACGCTCAACGCCGACGTGCCGTTGATGGCCGATCATTTCCGTTACTTCGCCGGTGCCCTGCGCGCGCAGGAAGGCAGCCTGTCACAGATCGACAACGACACCGTGGCCTATCACTTCCACGAGCCGCTGGGCGTGGTCGGGCAGATCATCCCGTGGAACTTCCCGCTGCTGATGGCGGCGTGGAAGCTGGCACCGGCACTGGCCGCCGGCAACTGCGTGGTACTGAAGCCAGCCGAGCAGACCCCGGCCTCGATCCTGGTGTTGATGGAAGTGATCGGCGACCTGCTGCCGCCGGGCGTGCTCAATATCGTCAACGGCTTCGGCCTGGAAGCCGGCAAGCCGCTGGCCAGCAGCCCGCGCATCTCCAAGATCGCCTTCACCGGCGAGACCAGCACCGGTCGGCTGATCATGCAGTACGCCAGCCAGAACCTGATCCCGGTGACGCTGGAGCTGGGCGGCAAGTCACCGAACATCTTCTTCGCCGACGTGATGGCCGAGGACGATGATTTCCTCGACAAGGCGGTGGAAGGCTTCGTGATGTTCGCCTTCAACCAGGGCGAGGTCTGTACGTGCCCGTCGCGGGTGCTGATCCAGGAGTCGATCTACGAGAAGTTCATCGAGCGCGCCCTGGCGCGGGTAGCGGCGATCAAGCAGGGCAATCCGCTGGACCCGAACACCATGGTGGGCGCGCAGGCCTCGCAGGAGCAGTTGCAGAAGATCCTGTCCTATATCGAGATCGGCAAGGCCGAGGGCGCCGAAGTGCTGATCGGTGGCGAGCAGAACCAGCTCGGTGGCGATCTGGCCGATGGCTTCTATGTGAAGCCGACGGTGTTCAAGGGCCACAACAAGATGCGCGTGTTCCAGGAAGAGATCTTCGGGCCGGTGGTGTCGGTGACCACCTTCAAGACCGAAGAGGAAGCGCTGGAGATCGCCAACGACACCTTGTACGGCCTCGGTGCCGGCCTGTGGAGCCGCGATGCTTCACGCCTGTACCGCATGGGCCGTGCGATACAGGCCGGGCGGGTGTGGACCAACTGCTATCACGCCTATCCGGCACATGCCGCGTTCGGTGGCTACAAGCAGTCGGGCATCGGCCGCGAGAACCACAAGATGATGCTCGACCATTACCAGCAGACCAAGAACCTGCTGGTCAGCTACTCGCCGAAAAAGCTGGGCTTCTTCTGAACCTAGAGCGGATCCGCCCGGCCGCAACTGGCCGGGCGTGATCTGGATCAAGGCGCCAGGCCTGGCTTGGCGCCAAGCTGGACTTATCCCCCGCAAAGGAGATCGATTGATGGACAAGACGATGAAGGCGGCCGTGGTCCGCGAATTCGGCAAGCCGCTGGTGATTGAAGAAGTAACCGTGCCGCGTCCGGCCGCGGGCGACATCCTGGTCAAGATCGAGGCCTGTGGCGTCTGCCACACCGACCTGCACGCCGCCGAAGGCGACTGGCCGGTGAAGCCCAATCCCCCGTTCATTCCCGGCCACGAAGGCGTCGGCCATGTCGTTGCGGTCGGTGCAGGCATTACCCACATCAAGGAAGGCGACCGCGTCGGCATTCCGTGGCTGTATTCGGCCTGTGGCTATTGCGAGCACTGTCTGGGCGGCTGGGAAACCCTGTGCGAAGCGCAGCAGAACAGCGGCTATTCGGTGAACGGCGGCTTCGCCGAGTACGCGTTGGCCAACGCCAACTACGTCGGCCTGCTGCCCAAGGAAGTGGGTTTCGTCGAGATCGCGCCAATCCTGTGCGCGGGTGTCACCGTCTACAAGGGCTTGAAGGTCACCGACACCAAGCCCGGCGACTGGGTGGCGATCTCAGGTATCGGCGGCCTCGGCCACATGGCGGTGCAGTACGCCAAGGCGATGGGCTTGAACGTGGCCGCGGTGGATATCGACGACAACAAGCTGGCCCTGGCCAAGCGCTTGGGTGCCAGCATCACCGTCAATGCCCGCAACACTGATCCGGCGGCCTTCCTGAAGAAGGAAATCGGCGGCGCGCATGGCGCGCTGGTGACGGCGGTATCGCCCAAGGCCTTCGAACAGGCACTGGGCATGGTGCGGCGTGGCGGCACGGTGTCCTTGAACGGCCTGCCACCGGGTGACTTCCCGCTGGACATCTTCGGCATGGTGCTCAACGGCATCACCGTGCGTGGCTCCATCGTTGGCACTCGCCTGGACCTGCAGGAATCGCTGCAGTTCGCTGCCGATGGCAAGGTCGCCGCGACGGTGAGCACCGACAAGCTGGAGAACATCAACGACGTGTTCAAGCGCATGCATGCAGGTGCGATTGAAGGGCGCGTGGTGTTGGACTTCAACGCCTGATCGCAACCGGCCAGCACATCCGCACCTCCCCCGGGGTGTGCTGGCTGGATTGCTTTTGAGGGTTTTGGTTTTGGCTTTGGCTGTGGCTTTCCTCCTCTCCCCTTGCGGGAGAGGATGCCGAAGCCAGGAGAGGGGAAGCGGCGAAGCCGCTAGGCTCACGCACAGTCAGGTTGCATACCAGTCGGTAGCGAGGCATTACTAGCTTCGCGGCTTACGCCGCTCCTACAAAAAGCAGGAGTGCCGAAGGCAGGAGAGGGTGCGGCGAAGCCGCAAGAGCTCATGCACCTCCAGATTACATACCCATCGGTAGCCAAGCATTGCCAGCTTCGCGACTGACGCCGCTCCTACAAAAGCTTCCCCACGTTTCGACTAGCGTGCATGCACCGCTGCCACCGGCATGCGGTCCAGCGCCAGCCATGCGTCTTCGACCAGATCCCGTACCTGTTCCCAGCGCAGCCGCGAGCCGCCGCGTGCCTGTTCCCAATGCTCGGCCAGCTCGACGTCGGTATCACCGCTGCCACGTGGCCAGTCCGCCGCATGTGTGGCCAGCGCGAACGCATAAGCCGGCTGCAGATCCAGCCAGCCACGCGCGCCACGACGGCGCCGCGCATAGTCATCCAGGCTGTACTGCACGAAATCCTGCGCCACTTCGTCAGCCGCATGTTGGCTGCGCCTGAGCCGGCCGCGACGCATCAGCGTGGGATCGGCGGCAAACAAGGTTGGCGCAGCGGGATGCTCGATGCGATCGGGGCGGTACATGGCACAACCCTCCCAGTTGGGCGCTCACAGATACGCCCGGTGCTGTTAGGTGGGGGTGAGCGGGGTGTTTAGATGGTTGTTGGGCTGGGTGCGACGGCAAAGCAGAGGCGGACGCAAAAGCAAAAGCACCCCTCCCCAGCCCTCCCCTTGCCTGCGGCAAAGGGAGGGGGCAAGGGCGCGCGCTCAGCTTGCGGTGAAGCCGCTCACCGCGCCCATTGCCACTGCAGGCCAAGGGTGAAGCCACGGTCCGGGCCTGGCTCGTAATAGCGCTGGTTGCCGTCATTGACGATCACCGAGCCGATGTAGCGCTGGTCCAGCAGGTTATCCACACGGGCGAAGGCGCGCAGCGGCCCGCGTGTGGTGGCCCATTGCCGCGCCATCTCCAGGTTCAGCAGGGCATAGCCGGCTGCGTTGGCGCTGCCCAGATCGTTCGCGCCGATGTCGCTGGCGGCCACCACTTCGGCCGCCCACTGCCACGGCCCCGGCTGCCATTGCCAGCGTGCGAACAACTGCTGGCGTGGCACGCCCGGCAATCTGGTGCCGCCCGCCACCAGATTGTTTGGCTGGGTGCAGGGCGAGGGCAGGCCGGTGCAGGTCAGGTAGGCATCCCGCACGCTGGCCTGCAGCCAGGTATAGGCCAGCTGCAGCTGCTGGTCGGTGGCAATCGGCTGCTGCCAGCTCAGCTCGACACCTTGCCGCCGGGTCGCGCCGATGTTGCGGTAGCTGCTGCGGCCGCCGTTGTTGGTCGCCACCGCCAGCTCGTCGTCGCTGTCGGCACGGAACAAGGCCAGCTCCAGCCGCGCACCGCTCTGCGCCCGCCATTTGCTGCCGATCTCGTAATTGCGGGTGCTGCCGGCGGCCAGATCCAGCGCCAAGCCGGCGCCGCCATCGGCGCGGTAGCCCAGCTCGTTGAAGGTCGGCGTTTCAAAACCGCGCCCGGCCGAGGCATAAAAACGCAGATCATCGCTGGCACGGAACACCAGGCCCGCCACCGGTGTGGTCGCCGAGTAATCACGGCTGCCGCTGTCGTCGGGGTTGCTGGCAGTGACGTAGCGGTCGCGCGAACGGAACTGCACTTCGCTATGGCGCGCACCCAGCAATGCCGACCAGCGCGGGCTGAACTGCCACCAGGCCTGCGCGAACTGGTCGATGTTCTGCACGCGGTCGTTCTGGTCGCGGCGCAGCCGGCCCTTGATACCCAAGGTGCTGCCAATGAAGTTCTCATAGCCGGTGCGGTGCTGCTGCTGCCGGTCGGCATTTGCACCGATCACCAGCTCCAGCGGCTTGCCGCCCAGTTGCCCATGCCAGGCCCAGCGCGCGTCCACGCCGCCGTAATCGCTGTCCAGGTCGATCACCCCGCCCGAGTGCAGGGGACTGTTCTGCGGCCCCGGCGGGATCGCCAGGAACTGCTCCACCGCGCGCTGCCCGGCATAGCCCATCAACCGCCAGGCCTGTTGATCACGCTCGGCGCTGTAGACCGCACCGAGCTGTGTCTGCCGCACCGACTTGCGGGTGTTGTACTGGGTGGCGACAGCGGTGGCCTGACGCGGGTTCTCGCGCACCTGCTCGCGACTCAGGCCCAAGGGGTCCTGCGCATGCGGTGCATCAAAGCCGTTGAACAGCAGTTCCAGTCGCTGGCCGGCCGCCAGATCAAAGCCCAGCCGCGCATTCACCGATTCACGCCGGGCCGTGCTGTGCTCGCGCCAGCCGTCGGTACGGAAATGGTTGGCTGCCACGTTGTAGTGCATGGCCCCGGCCAGCCCTTTGAGCTGCACACCGGTGCTGGAGCTGCCATTGCTGCCGTAACTGCTGCGCAGCCGCCACGGATCGCCGTCCTGCCCGTCCGTGCTCCACAGCTGCAGCACGCCGCCGGAGGAATTGCCGTACAGCGCCGAGAACGGCCCGCGCAGCACCTCCACTTGGTCGGCGCCGAACGCGTTGAAGTGCGAGAGCTGGCCCTGGCCATCGGGCATGGTCGCCGGCACTCCATCGAGCAGCAGCCGCACCCCGCGCACGCCGAAGGTGGAGCGGGCACCAAAGCCGCGCAGCGACAATTGGGTGTCCTGTGCAAGGTTCTGCCGATCCCGTGCCAGCAGCCCGGGCACCGCGCCCAACACTTCGGACAGCTGCGCGCCACGGCCATTGCCGTCGGCGTCCAGCGCCAGCGTGGTGCTGGAAGCGGGCAGGTCGAAATCATCCACCGCGTGGACCTTGGCGGCCTGGACCTGCACCCGATCCAGCGTTGCGGTGGGCAACTCGTCGGCCAGCGCCGGCAATGCCAGCATCAGCCCGAAAAACGCCAAAAAACGATTACAAGTACGCATCCGGCCATCATCTCCGATCCACGCAGGCAGCGTCATCGCCCCGCGCGCTGAAGTTCCAGCTGAAACCCTACGGCCACGGGGCTCCAGCCCTGTTACGATGATGCGGTTCTGAGCGCGCTTTTGCTGCATCCCGCGCCAAACACCCCCACTCCCCGCCACTGATACGAGTATCGCCGTGTCCTTCTTTGCAAACGTCGAACAGGTTCCTGGTGACCCGATTCTGGGTCTGACCGAGGCTTACAACGCTGACAGCCGCACCACCAAGGTCAATCTTGGCGTGGGCATCTACTACGACGAGAGCGGCCGCATTCCGCTGCTGCGCGCCGTCAAGCAGATCGAGCAGACGCTTGCCGCCGAGGCCAAACCGCGCGGTTACCTGCCGATCGACGGGCTGCCGGCCTACACCCAGGCCACCCAGAAGCTGGTGTTCGGCGAAGCGTCGGACCTGCTGGCCGCTGGCCGCGTCGCGACCTCGCAGACCGTTGGCGGCAGCGGTGCGCTGCGCGTCGGCGCCGACCTGCTGAAGCGCCTGCTGCCGCACGCCACCATCGCCATCAGCAACCCGAGCTGGGAAAACCACCGCGCCGTGTTCGGCGCCGCCGGTTTCGACGTGGTCGACTACACCTATTACGACAACGCCGCGCATGGCCTGGATTTCGCCGGCATGCTGGCCGACCTGCAGAAGCTGCAGCCGGGCACCGTGGTGTTGCTGCACGCCTGCTGCCACAACCCGACCGGCGCCGACCTGAGCACCGAGCAGTGGAAGCAGGTTGCCGCGTTGATGAAGGACCGCCAGCTGTTCCCCTTCATCGACATGGCCTACCAGGGCTTCGACAAGGGCATCACCGAGGACGGCCAGGCCGTGCGCATCGTCGCCGATGCCGGTATCGACAGCTTCATCGTCGCCAACTCGTACTCCAAGTCGTTCTCGCTGTACGGCGAGCGCGTCGGTGCGTTGTCTGTGGTGGGCCCGGACGCGACCTCGACCAAGGCCGTGCAGTCGCAGGTCAAGCGCATCATCCGCACCATCTACTCCAGCCCGTCCACCCACGGCGCCGCGCTTGTCGCCGGCGTGCTGAACAGTGGCGAGCTGCGTGGCGTATGGGAAGCCGAGCTGACCGAAATGCGCGAGCGCATCCACGCCCTGCGTGCCGGCATGGTGCAGAAGCTGGCCGCCCTGGGCGCGCCGGAATTCGGCTTCATCCAGCAGCAGGCCGGCATGTTCTCGTACTCGGGCCTGAGCAAGGCGCAGGTAGACAAGCTGCGTGACGACTACGGCATCTACGCCGTCGGCACCGGCCGCATCTGCGTTGCCGCGCTGAGCCAGAACAACCTGGACTACGTGGCAAAGGCGGTTTACGACGTCAGCCGCGGCTGATTGATCGTTGCTGCTGATGTGATGAAAAGCCCGGGGAAACCCGGGCTTTTTTGTGGGCTGTGGGTTGTGGATAAGGTTGTGGAGTGGGGGTTCGGAGGCCTCGGGGCCTCGGGGCTTAAGGGCTAAAAAGCACCCCTCCCCAACCCTCCCCTGCGCGTAGCGCAAGGGAGGGGGCAAGAGCTGCGGTTGCGCAAGATGGTGCCGACCTGCAGGAACAGCCCCCTCCCTTGCGCTACGCGCAGGGGAGGGTTGGGGAGGGGTGCTCCTGCTCCTGCTCCTGCTTTTGCTTTTGCTCCAGCTTCAACACCTGTATGTGGCGGCCTCCAATCCACCCACGCAGTGCATGAAAAGCAGCCTGTGGATAACGCCACTACCCACGGACTTATCCACATCTCATTCCCAAAGGAAATTATCCCCAAACGCTTGTGGATAACCTCGATCGAGCCCGCTATTACGGGCTTTTCCCTTCCCAAAGCGTCCACTTGGCGCGTCAGTCCGCAAGCGTTGTCCACTTTTGTCCACAGACTTGCCGAAATGCAGGCGCTCGCGATATGGCGCGCTTTCCAGCGAGCTTACCGCTGCTCCAGCGATGCCAACGGCTTCATCGCCTCGGCCAAGGGCTTGTAGACCAGGCCCAGGTAATACATCTGCCCGCGCGGGTCCGGAATGATGGTGTTGGTCATGCTGATCACCGTGTCATCGATGATCCATTTGACGTGCAGCGTCACCAGCTCATTCTTCGGCCGACGGCTGGTTTCGTTTATCTCGCTGGGCTCACCGTGGCGCTGGGCCAGCACCCGCTTCACCCGGTTGTAGCGGAACTCGGCACCTTCCCCCTTGCGGATCTGCGCATTGGTGACGGTAGCGCCGCGATCCAGGTAAATGGTGTTCAGGGTCTTGCCTTCACCGCCCATGTTGAAGACCACCAGGAAGGTGATGCCGTCGATCGTGTAGTCCTCGACATACGGGCTGTCACAGGCGCCCTTCCTGTCGGTGCCGGTCTCTGCCTGGCGCTGCGCGTCGCTGCAGGGGAGCAACTTCAGCTTGTCGCCGAAGACCTCGCGGAGCTGTGCCTCGGTGGCTCCCCATTGCAGGCCTTCAAACAGGGAAGGGGCCGCCAGGGCCACACTTGTCCACAGGCTCAGCGCGGCGCCGGCCGCCAACTTGAGTGCGGTGTGGCGCCAGGATCTGGAAACTACATTCATCACGCAGGTTCTTCCTTGAAACAGAGGTAGTCCGGCAGTTTGACGAAATACCACGCTGCCGGCGACCCGCTCGCGGATGACCAGTTCTGTCCTGAACAGGACAACTCCAAGCCATCAGCTCGTAAAAGAACGGACAACCCGCGACAATAGCGCCCCTTTCGTCTGAAGGTAGTTGCCTTCCATGTCCCGTACGTCGCTGACCCGTTTCCTGATCGAAGAACAGCATGCCAAGCGCATCAACGCCGACCTGCGCCAGCTGGTGGCCGTGGTTGCCCGCGCCTGCACCAGCATCTCGATCGCCGTCAGCAAGGGCGCCCTGGGCGGCGTGCTTGGCGATGCCGGCACCGGCAACGTGCAGGGTGAGGCGCAGAAGAAGCTGGACGTGATCTCCAACGAGATCCTGCTCGAAGCCAATGCCTGGGGTGGCCACCTGGCCGCCTGCGCCTCCGAGGAAATGGACCACAGCCAGCCGGTGCCGTCGGAATACCCGCTGGGCGACTTCCTGCTGCTGTTCGATCCCCTCGATGGCAGCTCCAACATCGATGTGAACGTCTCGGTCGGCACCATCTTCTCGGTGCTGCGCTCGCCCAAGGGTGTGGATAAGCCGGGCGACGAGCACTTCCTGCAGCCGGGCACCCAGCAGGTAGCAGCCGGTTACTGCATCTACGGGCCCAGCACCATGTTGGTCCTGACCGTGGGCCATGGCACCCACGCCTTCACCCTGGACCGCGAAACCGGTGAGTTCGTGCTGACCCAGCGCGGCATGCAGGTGCCGGCGGACACCAAGGAATTCGCCATCAACATGTCCAACCAGCGCCACTGGGAAGCGCCGATGCAGGGCTATGTGGCCGACTTGCTGGCCGGCAAGGACGGCGTGCGCGGCAAGGATTTCAACATGCGCTGGATCGCCTCGATGGTGGCCGACGTGCATCGCATCCTGACCCGCGGCGGCATCTTCATCTACCCGTGGGACAAGAAGGACCCGACCAAGGCCGGCAAGCTACGCCTGATGTACGAAGCCAACCCGATGTCGCTGCTGGTGGAGCAGGCCGGCGGCGCCGCCACCAATGGCCGCGAACGCATCCTCGACATCGCCCCGACCCAGCTGCACCAGCGCGTGCCGGTATTCCTCGGCTCGAAGAACGAAGTAGCCGAAGCCACCCGCTACCACCGCGAACACGACCTGCAGGGCTGACCACCGCTTCACCTGTAGTGCCGAGCCATGCTCGGCAGGGGGAACCCTCCTGTAGTGCCGAGCCATGCTCGGCAGGGGGAGCCCTCCTGTAGTGCCGAGCCATGCTCGGCAGGAGCATTACCGGTAAAGCCCCGCTGCCGAGCATGGCTCGGCACTACCTGGGTATTGCTTGGAAAGCCCATGCCGAGCATGGCTCGGCACTACACATGCGGGGCGCTTCAGGTCACCATCGGCGGACACTCACTGCGAGGCTGCTGATGACTGCTGTCGATTTCATCGAGGTCTACGACAACGCCCTGTCCGCCGACGACTGCGCGGTCATCGTCGAACGTCTGCGACACAGCACACAGCTCAAACCCGGCCAGGTCGGCAGCGGTGTATTCCCGGAGCTGAAGCGCAGCCGCGACCTGCGCATCAGCGGCAATGAGGGCTGGCGCGATGTCGAGCAGCGCCTGCAGCAGGCAGTGTTCAACGGCATGCTGCATTACCTGCGCCGTTATCCCCAGGTGCTGATTTCGCCTTTGATGCTGCAAGTACCTGATGCGGAGGGACAGGCGCGGCGCCTGAGCGCAGATGATTTCCAAGGTATGGACGATGCCGCCCTATCCGAACTCGCGCGCACCTGCCTGCGTCCTGGCGCGATCAACCTGCAGTGGTATACGGCGGGCGAGGGCGGCTATCCCTATTGGCACTGTGAGCTGTTCCCACGCGACCCCGGCGGCGAAACCCTGCACCGACATCTGTTGTGGACGCTGTACCTCAACGATGGATTCGCAGAAGGCGAAACCGAATTCCTGTTCCAGCAACGCAAGGTTGTGCCGCGCACCGGCAGCCTGTTGATTGCGCCTACCGCATTCACCCATACCCATCGCGGCAATCGCCCGCAGGGTGGGGATAAGTTCATTGCGACGAGTTGGATCTTGTTCCAGTCAGCGCAGCGGTTGTATGGAAATGCGACATGACACGTGCGGGTGCTCGCGTCCTGCTGCTGGCCCTGCCCTTGCTGTTGTTGTCAGCCTGCGGTTGTCCTTCTGCGCCGCTGGCGATGAATACTGCAACAGCTGCATTGGAGAACCCTTGCAAGCGCTATATCGGTGTTCCTCAGTCAGTCGCGCTCAGCGAACTCATCTCCAACGGACGCGCGTACGAAGGACGCGCGGTGTCGGTTACAGGCTACTACTCGTATGGGTTCGAACACTCGGCACTCTATGCAGACGCGGGCGTGGATATGTATGCACACGATTTCAGCAAAGGTATCTGGATCAATGGCGTGCCACGCTCCGCCGGCCTGCAGGAAACACATCTGCTTTTGACCGGTGTCTACACACAGCAATCCAGGGGTCACCTCAGTCAATGGTCGGGCAGTCTCTGCGTTACCAAGATGCGTCCTGCATCCTGATGCAGCATCCATGCGGGTAGAGCAGAGCCATGCTCTGCTTAGGTGTTATCGGTAGAGCCCCTGCCGAGCATGGCTCGGCACTACGGTGATCAGTGCGCCTCAGAACTCGTCGTAGCAGAGATCGTCCGGGTCAACGCCAACATGATCTGGCGAAGGCAGCTCTGGCAGGCGTACTGCCGCGACGTCGCTCTTTCCCAACAACAGCGCCTTGGCCACGCGATGCATGCCGTCCATCACCCGTCCCTGCGGGCACAGGATGATTGGGTACTGCAGGTCCGCGGCTTCCACCAGCTGCAAGTGTTCGATGACCTGCCTGCATGTCGGGGGCGGTGAATCGGCATCCCACCAATAGGCTTCGTCCAGCTCAGCGACCGCTGATAGCGCAATGTTGGAAACCGGAAGATCACGGCTCAGTGCGATCAAACGATGCACGTCCCAGGCCAACAAACCTGCCTCGCTTTTACGGAAGTGGTATTGCCTGCGCATGGCTTCTTCGCCCAAGAAAGTCGGGCGACAGCGTAGCGCACTACCTGTAGAGCGGAGCCATGCTCCGCTGGGGCTTTACCAGCACTCCCTTGTGGGAGCGGCGTCAGCCGCGAAGCTGAGAATCGATCCGTGATGGGGATACCTGCAATTTCATTTCCATCGGCTTCGCGGCTGACGCCGCTCCCACAAGTGACATTGTCTGCTGCCGAGCATGGCTCGGCACTACCGATGGGGCTTAGAACAACTCGCCCTGCAGCGATGGCTTCTTCGGCGGCAGTGGTGCTATGAATTTGCTGCAGTCGAGCCACGGCCATTGCTGGCGCGATGCGTTGAAACCCAGGCGCTTGCTGGCCAGCTTGAAACGGTTTGCCAGCAGGTCGGCATACACACCCTCGCCGCGCATGCGCTTGCCGAACTGACTGTCGTAATCCTTGCCGCCGCGCAGCTGGTTGATGGTACTCATCACGTGCTCCGCGCGCTGTGGGTAATGCGCATCCAGCCAATCGCGGAACAGCGGGGCAACCTCATAAGGCAGGCGCAGCAACACGTAACCGGCGCTGCTGGCGCCGGCATCGCGTGAGGCTTCCAGCACCGATTCCAGTTCGGCGTCGTTGATCCACGGAATCACTGGCGCAACCATCACGCCGACCGGAATGCCGGCATCACTCAAGCGCCGCATTGCGCGCAGCCGCGCATGCGGTGCCGATGCGCGCGGTTCGAGCTTGGCTGACAGATGCGGGTCCAGCGAGGTCACCGAGAAGTGCACGCTGACCAGTTGCTGCTCGGCCAATGGCGCGAGCAGATCCATGTCGCGCTCGACCAGTGCGTTCTTGGTGATCAGCGAGAACGGATGCCTGGTTTCCTGCATCACCTCGATCAACTGGCGGGTGATGCCGAGCTTGCGTTCGATCGGCTGGTAGGCATCCGTGTTGATGCCCAAAGCAATAGGCTGCGGTACGTAGCCAGGTTTGGACAGCTCACGCCGCAGGACTTCGGCGGCGTTGGTCTTGGCGAAGATCTTGGTTTCGAAATCCAGCCCCGGCGACAGGTTCAGGTAGGCATGCGTCGGCCGCGCGAAACAGTACGAACAGCCATGCTCACAACCGCGATACGGATTGACCGATTGACTGAAGCCCACGTCCGGCGAGTTGTTGCGGCTGATGATGCTGCGCGCGGTTTCCGGGCGCACGTCGGTGCGCAGCCTGGCGGCGGCGAATTCCTCGCTCTCATCGACCGCCCAGCCGTCATCGACGGCTTCGCTGGTCTGGGTTTCGAAACGGCCGGGCAGGTAGGTGCTGGCACCGCGGCCCTTGATCGGGGTAGGCATGCGCCTACCCTAACCCTGGCTTGTCGCAGGATGTGCGACAAGCCGTATTCACCTGGCGCCTGCTTCAGCCGGCCTTGGGCTTGATCACCAAGGTGGCGCTCATGCCGGCGCTGAGCACGGCATCGGCGGGAACCGACTGTGGATCGATGCTGACCCGCACCGGCACGCGCTGCGCCAGCCGCACCCAGTTGAAGGTCGGCTCGACCTCGGCCAGCAGGTTACTGCTGGTGGGGCCGGCGGCATCGGCGATGCCGGTGGCAATGCCTTCGACCTTGCCCTGCAGGTGTACGCCTCCGGCCATCAGGCGGATATCCACGGCATCACCGCGGTGGATCTTCGGCAGCTTGGTTTCCTCGAAGTAGCCGTACACCCACATGCCTTCGCTGGCGACCAGCGCCATCCGCGCCTGACCGGCGGCGGCGTAGTCGCCTACACGCACGTCAAGGTTGGTGATGGTGCCGTCGGCGCTGGCGCGTACTTCGGTGCGAGCCAGTTCCAGCTGCGCCTGCTGCAGTGTCACCCGCGCCTGTTGCAGGGCGGCACTGGCCTGTTGGCTGCTGGCGCTGGCGGCATGCGCGCTGGCCTGTGCCTGCTTCCAGCTGGCCTGTGCGGCCTGTGCCACGGCGCGTGCATCAGCCTGCGATTCACGCGAGACGATGCCGTCGAGCTGGGCGCGGCGTTGCGCCTGCTCCTGGCGCATCTGGAACTCGGCCTGGCTGGCGCTCGCGCCGGCGCTGGCGGCTGAAATCGATGCACCGGCAGCGCGCGCAGCGGCTTCGGCGGCCTGCAGATCGGCTTCGGCCTTGGCTACCGCCAGCGCATAGCGATCGCGGTCGATGACGAATAGCAGTTCACCTTTCTTGACCAACTGGTTGTCATGCACGGCCACTTCGGTGACGAGGCCGGACACGTCCGGCGCAATGCGCACCACCTCGGCGCGCAGCCGCGCATCGCGCGTCCACGGCGTAAGCATGTATTGGTGCCAGACCACGTAGGCAAGCACTGCGGCAAGCAGCACCACCACGCTGGTGACACCGCCTCGTATCAGGCTGGCGGTTTTCATCGGTACATCCTCAATCAGGAAAAGTGCGGCAGGAACAACAACAAGGCCATGCAGTAAACGCTGGCAAACAGGGCAACGCGCACCAGTGAGGGGTGCAGCGCGCGGCGGTACAGGCCGACCCGGCCAAGGCCGTAATCGAGCAGGCCGAACACGGGCAGCAACAGCACCACCAGCACCAGCGAACCGGGGAAATAGATATCGCCGATGGATACTTCAAACGGCATGGCGGGCCTCCTTCAGGCGTTGCTGACGGCGCGAGCGCTGCACATAGGCGGCCAGCACCGAGGCGCTGTCGTCCAGGCTCATCTGCAGCAGGTAAAGGTGATCACGTACCGCGCGCAATGCCTGCGGTTGCGGACCCCTCAGTTCACTCAGTGCGGCCTCTACGCTGGCCTTGGCATCACGCAGGGTGCGCGCACGCGGCCGGCGGTAAAGCTGGCCCAGCAGCGCCAGCGCCTGCTCGATGCGTGCATGCAACTCCGCAGGCAGTTGCTGGTCGGTGAGGTCATGGCGCAGGTCGATCGCACAATGACCGGCTTCATGCACCAGCAGTGCCCACTCGAACAGCTGCCGCGACGGTCGGCTGCCCGGCGTAGTGCGGCTGGCAACCTGCTGGAACAATTCACGGCTGACGCTTTCAAACTTCGGCAGCAGGCCGGGCAAGGGTGCGCTCACTGCCAGCTGCACCTGCGCACGCAAACGCTCCAGCAGGCGACGTTGGCGTTGCTTGCTGCCTGGCAGGCCTGGCACCAGCATGAATACAGCGGTGGCGATGCAGGCGCCGACTGCCAGCGTCAGCGAATTGTCCAGATAGGCCTGCGCACTGGGATGGAAATGCGGGCCCAAGTTCCACGACACCAGGATGCCAACATTCAAGGCCATGCCGGTCACCGCGAAACGCGGCCGGGTCGAGATGTACAGCGAAGCGATCATCGACGGCAGGGTCAGCAGCACCAGCATCGGGAAGTTCGATCCCAGCGCCATGGCGATGAAACCGGGTATCGCGAAGAACGGGGCGATCACATGGCCGATGGTGGCGCGGCGCACGACCCAGGACGGATCCGGCGCCGCCGAGGACATCGCCACCAGCGCTGCCATGCCGAACACCGCCAAGCCGCCCTGGTTCCAGCTGCTGCTCAACCACAGCAGCGACAAGGCCAGCATCACCACGAAGCAACGCACGCCGGCCAGCACGATCGCGTACCAGTCGTTGGCGCGGGTGAAGCCCACCTTGCCCAGCCGCGGCGCGCGGGCACGCAGGCGGCCAGTGCCGGTTTCCATCCGCGCCTTGGCAGCAAGATAGGCCTGCAGCTCTTCGGCGAAACGGCGCACCAGCAGCGTGCTGGCGTCGAAGCCGAGCTGCAGGTCGACCGGCAATGCGCGACGTTCACGGGCGAACACGCCGTCGAGTTGTCCGCACCAATGCTGCAAGGCCTTTGCCAGGGCGGGAATGTCATCGCGCAATGCGCTGTCATCCAACAGCTGCGACAAAGGCTTCAGGCTTGCCCGCACCGCTGCGACCAAGGCCTCCTCCTTGCTGCGGCGCAGGCGATCGATATGGTGGTGCAGCGCCTGGAAACGCGAGGTCGCCGCCATGAAGTGCTGGTTGATCAGCTTCAGCTGGCCGTTGTTGCTGCGCAGGATCGGGTCATCGAACCAGGCCATGGCGCGCAGGTCTTCGAAATTGGTCGCGCCTTGTACCACCCGGCTCTGGGTGCGCTCGATCACGTCAAAGCCGTGCAGGCGGCCGCCGATCGCATCGGCAACAAAACCAAGGAAGTCATTGAGGTTGCCGTCATCGGCGGCGCGCAGGCCAGCGCGCAGACGGTTGGGCCACAACACGTCGAACACCACGCTGGTTACCGCCATGCCCAGCAGCACCTCGCCAGTGCGCTCCAGCGCGCTGTTGAGGATGTTCTGCGGATGGTTGAGCACCGGGAACACGATCATTGCCACTGTGTAGCCGGACAGCACGAAACCGTACGAAGCCATGCCGCGGCTCCACACCGAGCCGCCGGCACAGAAACCGGCCCACAACGCCATTACCGTCACCAGGGCGACCGGGCTTTGCGGGAACAGCGACACCAGCAGCACCGCCATCGCACAGCCGACCACGGTGCCGACGCCGCGATAGAAGGCCTTGGCCAGCACCATGCCGGTATTGCGGTTCATCACCACCAGCACGGTGATCATTGCGGTGCCGGGCGAGCTCATGCCCAGCCGCATCGCGATCCAGCCGGTCAGGTACAAGGCCACCAGCACCTTGCCGATGTAAGCCCACACCGCACGTTCGCCGCCCATGGCCTGGGCGAAGGTGTGCCGCCAGCTGGCGGAGGACTTCGTTGCAGGGGACTGCCGCACGCCCGGCGCGTACTCAGCCGGTCGGGTGCTCATGGTTGTTGTTCCAGGCCCATCAGGATGCGGGTCAGCACGGCTTCGGTGTGGCGCAGTTCGGCCGGTTCGACACCGCTGAAGAAGTGCTGCAGCTGATTGATCACCGCCGGCATGACCTGCTCGATCAGCTGCTCGCCGACCGGGCTCAGGCGCACCACCAGCTTGCGCCGGTCTTCGGCACTGGGCTCGCGGCTGACCAGGTCCTTGGCCAGCAACTGGTCGATCAGGCGGGTGACGTTGGACGACTTCTCGCTGGCGGCCTCGCTGATCTCCGACGGGCTCAGGCCCTGCTCGGAGCCGTCCAGCATCATCAGTACGTTGTACTCCGGGTGGGAGATTCCGTACTCACGCATCAGCTGGTTGCCGTGATCGCAGAACAGCTTGTGCACCAGCTTGATAAGCCGCGCCAACATGGCCTGGTCGCGCGGGAAGCCGGGATGGCGGGCACTGCTGATCGCCAGCTTCTGGTCGATGCTGGCGTAGCCACCGGGGGCGGGAATGGGTTTATCCATACCGGTATATTACATTTATGTACCAATTGATGCAATGCACAAACGCCACCGGCTTTTGTAGGAGCGGCGTTAGCCGCGAAGCTGGCAATCCCTCCGCGCAAAGCGCATACCCGATTACATGGTTGCCCAGCGCTTTCGGGGCCGGAGCCAGCTGTGGCTTCGCGGCTTACGCCGCTCCTACAACCAGCAGCACGGTCGCGGTCGCCGGCAAGCGCGGCGGCGGCATTTGTGGGAGCGGCGTCAGCCGCGAAGCTGGCAATCCCGCTGCGCAAAGCGCATACCCGATTCCATGGCCGGCGAGCGCTTTCGGCGCCGGATCCAGCCGTGGCTTCGCGGCTGACGCCGCTCCTACAAAAACAGACCGGCCCCTGCCGTCATCGGCCATGGCTAGAATCGGCGGATGCGCGAAACCCTCCATGAGCTGTGGACAAGTCTGTCCAGCATCCCCCACGTCGCCCAGATCCTGGCCGCCGCCTATGTCACCTACCTGTTGGTGCTGGCCTGCTACATCGTGCTGCAGAAGCGCGAGCCGGTGGCGACGCTGAGCTGGATCCTGTCGCTGGCGGCGCTGCCGTACATCGGCCTGTTCGTTTTCTACCTGTTCGGGCCGCAGAAGATCGTGCGCCAGCGCCTGCGCCGCGGCCGTTCGCGCGAGGGCATGAGCACCTATGACGCAGTATGTCCGCCCGACGCCAACTGCACCGAGTTGGCGCGGGTAGGGCAGGCCACCACCGGCCTGTCGCCGAGCACCGCCACCGATGTCGATTGGCTGCTGGATGGCGCGGCCACTTATGCCGCCATCATCGACGCGATCGGCAAGGCACGCCGGCACGTCAACCTGGAGTACTACATCTTCGAACCCGACCATGCAGGCACCGCCATGCGCGACGCGCTGGTGGAACGCGCCCGCGCCGGCATCAAGGTGCGCCTGTTGCTGGATGCGGTGGGCTCCTCGAAAGTCGGCAGGAAGTTCCTGCGGCCGCTATTGGAGGCCGGCGCCGAGGTGGCCTGGTTCCATCCACGCCAGCTGCTGAAGCCCTTGAAGCGGCCGTGGTTGAACATGCGCACCCACCGCAAGCTGGTGGTTGTGGATGGCGAAGTTGCCTTCACTGGTGGCATCAACGTCACCGACGAGGAAGACGACAGCCGCAACCCGAACGCCTACCGCGACCTGCACATGCGCATCCGCGGACAAGTTGTCCACAGCCTGCAGCTGGTGTTCCTGGAAGACTGGATCTACGCCACCGAACACGGTCCGGAACTCTTCGAGCGCGAAGACCTGTTCCCGGCCGATGTGCCCACCCGCGCGCAGGGCAGCATCGATGCACAGGTACTGGTGTCCGGTCCGGATTCGGCATGGGAGCCAATCCACCGCCTGCACGTGGCAGCCATCCAGGAAGCCAGGCAGCGAGTCTGGCTGGTGACGCCATACTTCGTGCCCGGCGAGGCTGCACGCATGGCGCTGACTTCGGCGGCGCTCGGTGGCCTAGACGTGCGCCTGATGGTGCCCAAGCAAAGCGATTCGAAATTCGTCACCCTGGCTGCGCGCTCCTACTTCGATGAGCTGCTGGAAGCGGGTGTGCGCATCTTCGAGTACGGCCCACGCATGCTGCACAGCAAGGCGTTCATCGCTGATGACGACACCTGCATCGTCGGCACGGCCAACTTCGACCACCGCAGTTTCCGGCTCAATTTCGAGCTGTCGATGATGTACACCGACCACAAGCTCACCGGCGAACTGGAAGCCATCCTGCAGGCTGAATTCGACAGCGCCGAGGAAGTGCAGCCGATCCGCGACCGTTCACTGTGGCGCAAGCGCCTGCCGGAGGCCTTCGCGCGCCTGGCTTCGCCCTTGTTGTAAGGCAAGAACATCAGTCGATCCCCTGCCAGCTTGTAGCTGCCCGGCCAATATCGCCGTGAGAAATACCCCGCTTGTTTCACTGAACCTACCGGCTGTCCGGTACTGCGCCCAAACCCTTGTTCATGCATGGAATCGGCGCTGCCAGCGCCGTTACACTGCAGGCCTCTGATAGGGAGATCGTCATGTATTGGCTGTTTCTATTGCTCGCGCTGGGCGCGTTCCTGTTTGCCTTCTCCACGACGCAGGCCTGGTTGCTGGTGTTGGCACTGCTGGCGGCACTGGTGTTCCTGCTGCTGTGGGCAAAAGGCTTGTACGTGGCCCGCTTCGGCGGTGTGAGTTCGGTGCCGCGTCCGCTGCATGCCGCTGAGCTGCAGGCCCTGCGTGCGCAATTCCAGGCCAAGAACGATCCAGGCGTTGCCGCGACCGCCACAACCGCCGCGCCGCCCACTGCCACTCCCCCACCTGTGAACCCGCCAGCTGCTGCTGGCGACCGCGAGTTGCCACAGCCATGACCGTACTCAGCGTCAACGTCAACAAGATCGCGGTGCTGCGCAACTCGCGCGGCGGCAATGATCCGGATGTGGTGCGCGCGGCGATGACCTGCCTGCGCGCAGGCGCGCATGGCATCACCGTGCACCCACGCCCCGACCAGCGCCACATCCGTGCTGCGGACGTTCTGCTGCTGTCTGCGCTCACCCAGCAGCACGGCGTCGAATTCAACATCGAAGGCAATCCGTTTGCACCAGCACGTGAGGGTTACCCCGGCCTGCTCGAACTGTGCGAACAGACCCGCCCGGCGCAGGCGACGCTGGTGCCCGACAGTGACGGCCAGCTCACCTCCGACCATGGCTTCGATTTCGCTCGCGATGGCGAGCGGCTGCGCCCACTGATTGCCACATTGAAATCCTATGGCTGCCGGGTCAGCCTGTTCGTCGATGCCGGCAATCCGGATATTGCCCAGGCGGCAGTGCTAGGCGCAGATCGCGTCGAGTTGTACACAGGTCCATACGCCGAAGCGCATGCCCTTGCCGATCCCTGGGAATCGCTGGCGCTGTTTGCCGATGCCGCGCGCCGCGCGCAGGCGGCCGGACTCGGCGTCAATGCTGGCCATGACCTGTCGCAGGCGAACCTGGCCGCGTTCCTTGCCCACGTACCCAACGTGCTGGAAGTCTCGATCGGCCATGCCTTGATCAGCGAAGCCCTGTACACCGGCCTGGAAGCCAGCGTGGGCGGTTATCTTGCGGCGATAGCTGAAGCCGAGGGCCTCAGCAGCTAAGCCTGCCTCGGTTCGCTTTGTTTGCAGCCACGGTCAACGCCGCGCTGGATCTTGGCCGGGAAGCGCATCCCTGCCGCGGCGTGGGCGCATCCCATCGCCTCAGGGCGCCATCGCAGGCGTTGCCGTCGAAATAGCATCCACACACTTATCCACATACGTTTGCACAGCATTTCGTAGGGGTTTTGCTGAACGACTCAGCGTTGTGGATAGGCTGGAGAGCGTGCGTTGGATGCGCTCAGCGTGTGGTTTCCTGGGGGCTCCAACCGCATGCTTTTCATGCTTTATCCACAGGCGGCAGCTCCCTCGAAGTGCCGCTCGCAGGCTGCGATTTGCAGGTCCTTCCCAGCAGGAGCTGAGAGCAGGTACTTGCAGGCCAATCAGATTGGTCACAGCAAGGACCAAGCTCCCCGGCCAGACTGACGGGTCTTCAACGTCCATAACGCGTCCCTATAATTGCCTATAGTCCGTCTTTTGCAGCCATTTTCGAGAAAATATCGTATTTCTGCGCTTTGGCTCCGCCATGCAACCGCGAAGAAAGCAGTGGTTGGCTGGACCTGTCGTGTCGATGGGAACCAGCGTGCTGTTTCCGCGGCCTGGTCTAGTGCGGGCATCGCCGACCGCTGGCCGCGGGAGTTATCCACACGATGCATGTGAAGGGCGGGGCAGGCTTGCCCAAGCGACGTTGGCATCTTTCTCTTCCGAGATATCCACAGCCCAGAGTGAACGCCTTAAATCGCTCCCGACTCATTGCTTCTGGGTTTCCACGTGGATCACACGACAGTAATCCACAGCCGGGCTTCGGGCTTACCCCACCATCTTGAGTACAGCCAGGCCTTATCCACAGAAAGCTGTGGGTAAGTCATTGCCAAGACACTACGCGCAAGTGATGCGCGCCAAGGCCAGGCGAAGGAAGGATAGGGGAGCAACAACAGCAAGCCTTCTCCGCGCGTATGCGGGACGACTTGAGCCAGCTGTTTGTGGCTTCGATCTGCGGGTTTCTTCAAATGCCGTAGCCCAGGGAGGCGAAGTGCGCCGGGGCAGGGACTCAGCAGGGTTCCAGTTTTTCGTAAACAGCTGCGGCTATCCGGCTGCTAGCTGCGCTGCGCCATGCTGAAATTGCCCGCAGAGCCCTGTGGATAAACCATCACCGCGATACATAGAGGTCTGGACGAAACGCAAAAAAAAACGCCCCCACAAGGAGGGCGTTTTCCAGTCGCGTCATGACTTGGTATTGCAGTATTGCTTACTGCACGAAGCCAATCTTCTTCATCTGAGCGTTCTTCGCCTGGGCCAGGATCTTGGCCATGACGTCGTACTCGGAATCCGGGCTTGCTTCGATGCGAAGTTCCGGCTGGTTGGTCGGATCCTTCTGTACTTCTTCTTCCATCTTCTGCTGCAGGTCGCCCACGTTCACCGGACTGTTGTTCCAGAAAACCTGGTTGCTGGAATCGACGCGAAGGTCGATCGGCGGCGGCGGCTCACGCAGCTGCGGCGGCGGGTTGATCACACGCTGCGGCAGATCCACGGCGATCGGATACGTCATGATCGGCGCGGTAACGATGAAGATGATCAGCAGAACCAGCATCACGTCCACGAGGGGCGTGACGTTGATGTCGGCCATTGGGCCCCTGTTTCCACCACTACTGAATGCCATGTCTTATTGCCCCTTTTCTTTGGTGGCAACGAAACCGACGTCCAGCATGCCCTGACCCTGCGCGATCTTGGTGACCTCGTTGATCACCTTCATCTTGGTGGTCTTGTCACCACGCAGATTCAGCGGCGGCTGCGGCGTCTGCTGGGCAGCAGTCGCGAAACGTGACTCCAAGGTCTCCTTCGAGACCTCTTCGTCGTTCCAGTAGAGCTTGCCGTCTTCCTTGACCGCCACCGTAATCGGATTCTTGCGATCTGGCGCATCTTCCGGATTCTGGATCAGGTTGGCTTCCGGCAACTCCACCTTGACCTTATGGGACATCAGGGGAGCCGTGATGATGAAGATGATCAGCAGCACCAGCATCACGTCCACGAGGGGAGTGACGTTGATGTCGGCCATTGGGCCGCTGCTGTTACCACTACTGAAAGCCATAACGGGCTCCGTCTATATCGTTGCGAAGACTTACTCGACGTACCGGATTAGCGAACGCGCGAACCGGTGGCGAAGAAGTCGTGCAGATCGTGAGCGAAGGTGTCGAACTTGCTGACAGTCGCGCTGTTGATCTTGCTGAAGAAGTTGAAGGCGAACACGGCCGGGATAGCAACGAACAGACCGATAGCGGTCATGATCAGTGCTTCACCCACCGGGCCGGCAACAGCGTCGATGGAGGCCGAACCGGTTGCACCGATCTTGATCAGCGCGCCGTAGATGCCCCACACGGTACCCAGCAGACCCACGAACGGAGCGGTTGCACCGACGGTGGCCAGCAGGATCATGCCGCCCTGCAGCTTGTTGGATTCGCGGGTCACGGCCTGACGCAGGGCGCGGTCAACGAATTCCGAACGGCTCAGGGTTTCCGAAGCACCAGCCTGCTGGTGGTGGGCAGCAGCCTGGGCTGCGTCCAGAGCGATCTTGGAGAACGGCTCCGAAGCCGGCTGCTCTTCCATGGCGCGGATGGCGTCCTGTGCGTTCGGGGCATCCCAGAACTGCGACGGCACGCGATCAGCCGCCGACTTCAGGCGAGCGGTACGGAAGATGTTGATGACGGTCCAGTACCAGGACATGGCCGACATGATCACCAGGGTCAACAGAACAACCCAGGAAACGGCGAAGTCGCCCGGCTTGGTGGTCATTTCGTGGATCAGATGCTCGAAGCCCATCTGCGAGAGAGCGTTGTTTGCGTTGCCCCCGGCAGCAGCGGCGATGAAAATTTCCTGCAGCATGACGCTTACCTTTGTTGTGTGTGGTGTTAAAGGGTGTAGCTAATGTTGACCTGACCTGGTGGCGGCTATCGAAGCCGCCACGTGGATCAGCTCAGCGCAAAGTTGACCGGGACGCGGACGCGACCAGCTGCCTTCGATCCACCGCTCTGGGCGGGGTTGAACTTCCACTTGCGCGCCGCTTCCATTGCAGCTCGGTCGAGGTCGCGGTTGCGGCTGGACTTCTCGACAGACACATTGGTGACGTTGCCGCTGGCATCGACATCAATGATCAGGATGACCTCGCCCTGGATACCGGCACGGAACGCTGCCGGCGGATAACGCGGCGGGTTCATGGCCTTGGACGAGATGTCCACGCTGGCCTGGATATCAACCGGCGGTGACGGTGGAGCAGGCGGGGCAGGCGGCGTGACCACGTCGTTCGGACGCGGTTCCGGCACGTCGATCACCGGTGCTTCCGGCGGCGGCGGCAGCGGCGACGGCTTCGGCGGCGCCAGGTTCTTCACCGGCGGCGGCGGGGTGTCCTGCGGCGGCGGCGGCGGCGGCGGCGGCGGTGGCGGCGGCGGAGCGTCGACCAACGTCACCATGACGTTGCGTTCCTTTTCCGCAGCTGCCTTGGGGGCAACGGCCGGAATGAGGAGCATCATCAGGGCTGCGAGATGCAGTGCGATTACAAATGCGATACCCGCGATACGCGGCCAGCTGAGGCCCGTCTCTTTCTGGGTGTCATACCTGTGGTGGAAGACCAGTTGTTCCGTCATGCGCCAAGAACTCTTTAGTGGGGTCGGGGCGGTGGTGTGAAGCCGCCCCTGATTCAGCGGTGCATGACACCGCAGGAACCTCCAAGCTTATACCAATCCTGACCAGCTGCGCATCTAAAATGCAGCCGTTCAGGCGTTATTCCTGCTTACTTCAGGTTGATGATTTTGTTTGCATCTGCCGGGTTTTTGACACCCTTGGCCAATGCGTCACGCGCTGCCTGCTTGGCTTCTGGAATGCGCCCTTCCGAGTGCAGAACCTTGGCCAGATTCAGGTAGGTTTCACCATCCTTGGACAGCGGGGCCGCGTTCTTCCAGGCGTCGATCGCCTGCGGCACCTGCTCGGTGTAGTAGTACGACTGTGCCAGCGCCAGATAGGTCTGGTAGTCCGGCTTGAGGATGCCCTTGGAGATACCCTCGTTGATCACCGCAATGACGTCCCGTTCCTTGTTGTCGGTGTTGGCGTAGATCGAGTACAGCTGCTTGTACTCGCGCTCATCGGTGAGCTGCCCGGCCGTGCGCAGCTTGTCCATCACTGCGGCAGCCTTGTCCATCTGGTCGGCCTGCATGTACATGCTGGCCAGGTTCAGCTGGGCCTTCTTGTCCGCCGGGTTCTTGGCGGCCAGTGCCTCGGCTTCCTTGACTGCTTCACCGGTCTGGCCGGCTTCGGAGTAGGCCGCCATCAGCAGCTGGTTCCAGTTGTCCTTCGGCTCGGGCGAGGCAGCGATGGCCGCCTTCAGCACCGGGATCGCCTCGGCGTACTTCTCGCTCTGGTAAAGGGCCTGGCCCTTGATGATCAGTTCTTCAGGCTTGTTCGACTTGGACTCGGCGAAGTACTTGTCCAGGTTGGCCAGGCCTTCCGCGAACTGGTCGTCCTGCAGCTGCAGCTGGGCCAGCATCAACATCGCCTGGTAGTGGCCATTGTTGTCCAGCTGGTTCAGCGCGATCGCCTGCTGCAGGTACTGCTTGGCAGCGGCATTGTCGTCGAGGTTGTATGCGCCCTGCGAGGCCAGCTGGTTGGCGACGGCCTTGTCGTAATCGTTGGCATCCGGCGAAGCGAGGATTTCATCGGCCAGGCTGCGGGTCTCGGCGTATTCGCTGTCATTGTAGGCGGCGAACAGCTTGTTGAGCTTGCTGCCCATCTTCGAGGAGGCCTTGCCCTTCGGCTCCACGCGGGTGGCTTCCGGGAACAGCACTTCAGCCTTGGCACTGCCCTTGTTGCCACGACGCTCGGAGGAACGCGACTGCGCCACGGCGTCAGCGACGACAACACCACCCAATGCAGTGGCGATGAGGAGGGAGAGCACGGCGTGCTTTTGGCTGCGGAAGATCATGTTTCACCTCGAAGGAGCCGCCATGGCGGTAGAAATTCATACTCTCGGAACGGAACCGAGCTCACAAACGTATCAGAAATCATTTGCCTGAGAAATAATTTCCGATGCTGTAGTGCACAAAAACCCTACAACTAACCACAGCGTGGGACTACACCAGAACGCCTCGCCTGCTGATATACAGGCTCCAGCGCAGGGGTGTCACGTTGCAATTCACGGATGCGATTGGCCGGGTCAGGATGGGTGGAAAGCCATTGCGGAGAGCGATTTCCGCTGGCTGCCATCATGTTCTGCCATAGATTCACTGCCTGTGAGGGGTCAAAGCCGGCTTGGGCCATCAGACGTTGCCCCACCACATCAGCCTCACTTTCCTGAGTTCTGGAACCAGGCAGCAGGATCAGGCCTTGTGCGCCCATTCCACCGAACTGGTTGACCGCGCTGGCGGCGGTATCGCCGTAGGCTGCGCCTGCCAGCGCGCCCAGAATCCCCAGCCCAACCTGTGTGCCTTGCTGGCGGGTCAGGCGCTCTTCGTGATGGCGAGAGATCACGTGGCCGATTTCATGGCCGATGACAGCCGCCAGCTGATCCTGGTTCTTGGCCACTGTGAAGATGCCGGTATTCACCCCGACCTTGCCACCGGGCAGGGCAAAGGCATTGGGTTCCTTGTCGACGAACACCGCGGTTTCCCAGCGTACGCCATGGTATTGAGAAGGCAGCTGCGCGACCAAAGCATTGACCACGCATTGCACGTAGGCGTTCTGCTTGGCATCGCGGTTGAGCGTTTCCTTGGCCTTGGTTTCAGCAAAGGCCTGGGCACCGAGCTGATCCAGCTGCTGCTGCGAAACACCGCCTACCACCTGGCGCCGCCCGGTAGGGGAGGTGGTGGTGGCGCAGGCGCTGAGCAACAGCGCGGCAACAACAGCTAGTCCGACAGCCTTCATTCGGGATCCCCCTCGTTCACAACTGCAGTGTGCGAGTGTCTTGCTTAATTTTTCGTCAACCGTTGGCGGTCTTATTGCACGCCGAGCAGGACCATCGCCGCCAAGGCGATTGCGTTGTTGACAGCATGCGCGATGACGGCCGCCCACAGTGTGCCGGTCTTGCGATATACCCAGGCAAAGGCTGCGCCCATGCAGCCATAGATCAGCCATAGCTGCAGCATCGCCGCAAAGCTGTTGGGGCTGGTACCGGGGATTTCATGCACCAGCGCGAAGGCCAAGCTGCTGAGCACGATGCCCAAGGCCGGACGGCCAGCTGCCCACAAGCGCCCAAACAACACGCGGCGGAACAGCAGCTCTTCGTAGGCCGGTGCCAACAGCACCGCGAAAGCGATCAGGAACAGCGGGTATTGCGCCCACGCCTGCTGCATCAACACCAGGTTGGTTGGCACCGGCTCCACGCCCATCTGCTTGGCGGCCCAGCCAATGCCGCTGCTGCCCAGGAAAACGCCGGTGGCGACAAGCGCTATCCAGCCCCAGGTGGATGTGCGGCCCAACGCCTGATGCGAGCTTGCACGTTCGGCCGAGCTGGCACGACGGCGCAGGAAGTACAGCAGCAACGCTGCACCACCGGTTGAAAACAAGGCAATCAGCATCTGTGCCAGCGCGCCCGGCGCACCCAGCGAGCTGGCCAGATCAGCTGCCGCAGGTGCGGTGCCATCGCGCGCAGCCTGCAGGCCAACCTCAAAACCCCGCCATAAACCCCAGGCCAAACCACCGAGCACACTCAGAAACAGCAGTGTGGCAACGCCGATCAACAGATCCAGGCCAAACCCCAGCAGCGGCGAACCCGGGCTGGACGAAGGCGAGGAGGGCGAGGAAAGCGGTACGTCGGGGAGACTGGACATCGCGGACCTGGGAGTGACGCGGATAAAACGTGGGCGCCATCGTCGGCGCCCACACTTGCGGTTGCCCTGGATCAGATATCCAGGTTCATGACCTTCAGCGCATTGCTCTCGATGAAGTCACGACGCGGCTCCACCACGTCGCCCATCAAGGTGCTGAAGATCTGATCGGCTTCGACCGCGTCTTCGATGCGCACCTGCAACAGGCGGCGCGTATCCGGGTTCACCGTGGTGTCCCAGAGCTGCTCCGGGTTCATTTCACCCAGGCCCTTGAAGCGCTGGATCATGCGGCCGCGCTTGGCTTCTTCCATCAACCAGGCCTGTGCCTGCGCGAAACCGGTGATCTCGGACGACTTGTTGCCACGGTTGATGGTGGCGCCTTCGCGTACCAAGCCATGCAACAACTGCGAAGCCAGGTGCAGCTGACGCAGCTCGCCGGATTCAAATGCAGCAAGCGGCAGCACCTGGGTATGTTCCTCGCCCATGTGGCGGCGGGTTACCAGCACGGCGGCCGGGCGCTGTTCGTTCGGCTCCTGCAGCACCAGGCTGAAACGCGGCGTGCCCAGGCTGCCCTGGTTCAAGCGTGCAGCCAAAGCCTCCAGGCCTTCGCCCGGCGCTGCGCTACGCAGGTGTTCCAGGTCCATCGGAGTGAAATCGACCAGCGCCTCCAGCAGGCCGCGGTCGTAGCGGTGCGCGTTGCGGTTGATGGTTTCCTGCGCAGCAGCGTAGGTCATCAGCAGCTTTTCCAGGGCCACGCCTTCGATCGGCGGCTCACCGGCAGCCGGAATCAGCGTCGCGTTTTCCACTGCGTTGTTGGCCAGATACGCATCCAGTGCCGGGTCGTCCTTGAGGTACAACTCGGTCTTGCCCTGCTTGATCTTGTACAGCGGCGGCAGGCCGATATACACGAAACCACGCTCGATCAGCTCCGGCATCTGCCGGTAGAAGAAGGTCAATAGCAGCGTACGGATGTGCGCGCCGTCGACGTCGGCGTCGGTCATGATGATGATCTTGTGGTAACGCAGCTTGTCCGGGTTGTACTCATCACGGCCAATGCCGGTGCCCAGCGCGGTGATCAGCGTACCGACCTGGTCGGACGCCAACATGCGGTCGAAGCGGGCACGTTCCACGTTGAGGATCTTGCCGCGCAACGGCAGCACCGCCTGGTTCTTGCGGTTGCGGCCCTGCTTGGCCGAGCCACCTGCCGAGTCACCCTCGACGATGAACAGTTCGGACAACGCAGGATCCTTTTCCTGGCAGTCGGCGAGCTTGCCCGGCAGGCCTGCGATATCCAGTGCACCCTTGCGGCGGGTCAGATCGCGGGCCTTGCGCGCGGCTTCGCGGGCACGGGCAGCATCAACGATCTTGCCGGCAATGGCCTTGGCTTCGTTCGGGTTTTCCTGCAGGAATTCTTCGAGCTTGGCGCCGAAGGTGCTTTCCACCGCCGGCTTGACGTCGGAGCTGACCAGCTTTTCCTTGGTCTGGCTGGAGAAGCTCGGGTCCGGCACCTTCACCGACAACACCGCGATCATGCCTTCGCGCATGTCGTCGCCGGTGAAGCTGATCTTGGCCTGCTTGGCGATGCCGCTCTGCTCGATGTAGCTGTTGAGCGTGCGGGTCAGCGCAGCACGGAAGCCAGCAAGGTGGGTACCGCCGTCCTTCTGCGGAATATTGTTGGTGAAGCAGTACATCGTTTCCTGATAGGAATCGGTCCACTGCAGCGCAACTTCGACCACGATGCCATTGGCTTCGCCGGTTACCGCGATCACGTTCGGATGCAGCGGGGTCTTCACCTGCGCCAGATGCTCCACGAAGCTCTTGATGCCGCCTTCGTAGTGGTAGTCATCACGACGGCCTTCGCCGCGCTCGTCCACCAGGGTGATGTTGACGCCGGAATTCAGGAACGACAGTTCGCGCAGGCGACGCGCCAGGATTTCGTAGTGGAATTCCACATTGCCGTGGAACGCAGTCACCGACGGCCAGAAGCGCAGCATGGTGCCGCGGCGGTCGCTGGTTTCAAGCTGCTTGAGCGGCGTTACCGCTGCGCCGTCGGCGTATTCCTGCTGGTAGTGGAAGCCACCCTGGAAGATATCCAGCAGCAGCTTCTGCGACAGCGCATTGACCACGCTGACGCCGACGCCGTGCAGACCGCCAGAAACCTTGTAGCTGTTGTCGTCGAACTTGCCGCCTGCGTGCAGGACGGTCATCACCACTTCGGCAGCGGAGACTTCGCGATCGAGCTTCTGGCTCATCTGCGCATGCTTGCCGACCGGGATACCGCGGCCGTTATCCGCCACCGACACCGAGCCATCAGCATGGATGGTGACCAGCACGTTGTCGGCATGGCCGGCGAGGGCTTCGTCGATGGAGTTATCGACAACCTCGAACACCATGTGGTGCAGGCCAGTGCCGTCATGGACGTCGCCGATGTACATACCGGGACGCTTGCGAACAGCCTCCAAGCCTTCCAATGCGGTGATGCTGTTGGCGTCGTAATTGCCGTTGTTGACCGGGGTGTTCTGTTCTTCGCTCATTGCGCTTGCCGTAGGCTCCGCAGGTCATGCGCCGTTCCGTGGAACGGGCATGAGAGATAGGGGATGACGTTCCGATTATACCTGCCGGGGGAATTTCCGCCCTGAAGGCTCAACTTGCGACACTGATGGTGCCATGTTCCACGTGGAACACAGCTGCCGGCTGCAGTTCTGCTTCCAGTGCCGCCGGTGTTTCCGTTGCAGTGATGAAGATCTGTGCAGGCGTTGCCGCCAGATACTGCAGGACGCGTTGCTGGTGATTGCGGTCCAGCTCCGAGCCAAGGTCATCCAGGGCGATTACCGGCCATTCGCCGCGTTGGCTGGCGTAATCATCGGCCTGCCCCAACAAGCAGGCCAGGGCAGTGAGCTTTGCTTGCCCACGCGATAGCGCATCACGGCCGGGGATCTGCGTGAAACCAACGCTCCAATCAGCCCGGTGCGGTCCCACCGAGGTATAGCCCGCGCTTCGGTCGCGCTCGCGGGCCAGCAACAGGGCATCGCCCAGCGACATTTCGTGCCGGCGCCAACCCGGTTGCAGTTCCAAAGCACTCAATTGCAGGCCTGGGGCCAGATCTGCAGCGATCCCGACCGCCCGATCCTGCAGGCGTTCCAGATAGTGCTGGCGACGGGAGGTGAGGGGAGTTCCGGCTTCAGCCAGCTCCCAATCCCAGGCATCCAGCTGTTTCCCGGGCGCGCCCATCTTCAACAGCGCATTGCGCTGCTTCAAGGCCCGCGTGTAGCGCCGCCACAGGGGAAGGAAGTCAGGTTCCACGTGGAACAATCCCCAATCGATGAAGCGACGACGGGGTTCGCTGCCGCCACTGACCAAGGCATGGCTACCCGGTTCAAAGGTAACCACGGCCAGTGCGGCGCAAAGATTGCCCAGTTGCGCCACGTCTTCGCCGTCCAAACGGCCTTTCCAGGCCTGTCCGCTGTGCCGCAAGCCTGCCCGACGCGTTGAAACGCCCAGTTCTGCGTCGCTGCGTTCCTGCCATTCAACAAAAACGTCCAGATTCTCGGCACCTTTCTGCACCAGCCCATCACGAACGCGGCCTCGGAAGCTGCGGCCATAGGCCATCAGGTGCAGCGCTTCGAGCACGCTGGTCTTGCCCGCGCCATTGGCGCCGGTAATCAGGTTGATGCCGGGGCGGGGAGCCAGTTCCACCGAGTCGAACCGACGCACGCGGTTCAGGGCAACACGGACGATATGCATTGACGCTCGAAAGAAAGCACGACGCCAGCACGGGGGCCGTGGCTGGCCATGCGCAGCTTAAAGCATCCGCCAAATTCGAGCAGCCTGATGAGTAGGCCAAACGGGTTCGCTGGAACAACCCCGTTCTCTGTCACGTGGAACACCACAGGATTTCTTCAAATCTGAGTAGCGGCCAAGGCAGCAGCTCTGCAGATTTCACGAAATGTGGCGTTTTTTGGAGCATGTATAGGTCCGGGTACAAACCCTGTGTATAAGTGGGGCAATCTGTGGATAAAAGAGGCCCCGAAAGGCCTATCCGACCTTATCCACAGATATCCACAGGCTAGGAGCCCTGTTTTACAGGGGGTTTCAATACCAACAACTCAATGTAAAACAATCACTTAAGCTAGTTTTACATAAAATCTGCTCCTACCATCACCACCAAGCTTTTGATTTATTCTCAGATTTAAAGCATAGAGCTGAGAAAACAGGCCGCCAGAAAGGGCGAAAAACCAGAGCTGTGAATCCTTGAATTCTGGGTGCTGGGATCCAGCAGCAGGATCCAGATTTCAAGAAATCCGAGGTCGATCTGAGCTTCCTGACCCGTCCGCTTTGCTCGTCCTTTGGAGATGGTCCGGAAAGGCTGCTGATTTCTTGAATTCTGATCGGCCGATCAAGGTCCCTGCCCCCGGATTTCACGGATTGAGCTGCTCGCTTTGATCTGCGAACCGAGTTCCGCATGGGTATCGGGCGTCATGGTCCGAAGCATCGAGGAATTTGAGTTGCTGATCTTCGATCAGCTTGGCTAACGCCAAAGTTCAACGGCATCCAGCCAGGTCCTGCCCGCCAACGTAGCCAGGCAGGGAAGGAGTGCTGCAGATCAAAGCCCTTCCGCTAAGTGCTGATGCGATCGTCCAGATAGAAAACCAGTGCAAAGATCTCAGTGAGCTCCGGAGACAGTGGCAAGAGCGATCGGTATGAGCCGGGACCAGGTGTCTGGGCTCTGCTACCGGAATCAGCACCTGGCACGCTAGCTGAAGGAAATCGCGAGACTCGCATCAGTCCAAGATCTGGCACCACGTCGTTGCACCTCGCCAAGAAGCAGGCTGATAGGGCGTAATCGCCCAGAGGCCGGCGAACTCGGGGCCGCTTCCGGCTGTTCCACGTGGAACCTCAGTCAGAATCCAAGCCACAAAAAAGCCCGGCATCAGGCCGGGCTTCTTCGTGTTCCACGTGGAACCTGCAGGTCAGAGACGCAGCGGCATCACCACGTGACGCGATTTCTCGCTGCTGGCTTCACGCACCAGTGCCGAGGAGTTGGAATCACGCAGCTGGATGACAACGTGCTCATCGCGCAGTGCCGACAGGGCATCGAGCAGGTAGTTCACGTTGAAGCCGATGGCCAGATCGCTGACCACGGTATCGGCTTCGATTTCTTCCTGCGCTTCTTCCTGCTCCGGATTGTGCGCGCTGATCTTCAGCTGGCCAGGGGTCACTTCGACGCGAACGCCGCGGTACTTCTCGTTGGAGAGAATTGCCGCACGCTGCAGCGAAGCACGCAGGGTTTCACGCTCAACCTTCACTTCGCGGTCGGCGCCGATCGGAATCACTGCTTCGTAATCCGGGAAGCGGCCGTCGATCAGCTTCGAGGTGAAGGTGACATCGTCGCGCTTCATGCGCACGTGGCTACGGCCGACTTCCAGCTCAACCTCGCGCTCGCCGCCTTCCAGCAGACGCTGCAATTCGGTCACGCCCTTGCGCGGCACGATGATCTGGCGCTTGGCGCCATTATCGTTTTCCAGTGCGGTTTCGCAGAGCGCCAGGCGGTGGCCGTCGGTCGCAACGCAGCGCAGGATGCTGTCGCGGAGGTCGAACAACAGGCCGTTGAGGTAATAACGCACGTCCTGCTGCGCCATCGCGAAGGCAGTGCGTTCAATCAGTTCCTTCAAGGCGGCTTCCGGCACGACGACGCGCTCGGTGGCTTCAACTTCGTCAACCGAGGGGAAGTCGTTGGCTGGCAGGGTTGCCAGGGTGAAGCGGCTACGGCCTGCCTGGACAGTGATCTTGTCGCCCGTCTGCGAAACCGTGATGCGGCTGCCATCGGGCAGGGCGCGGATGATTTCGAACAGCTTACGCGCCGGGATCGTGGTTTCGCCGTCCTGCGCATCCTCGACCGCGATGCGGGAGACCATTTCGACTTCCAGGTCGGTACCGGTCAGCGAAAGCTGGCCGCCCTGGACCTGGACGAGGAAATTGGCCAGAACCGGCAGGGTCTGGCGGCGTTCAACCACGTTGACAACCTGGGCCAACGGCTTGAGAAAGGCTTCGCGCTGCAGTGTGAAACGCATGTGGTTTCGTGCCCCTATGCTTTTAAAAGATGTGGATTAAATCAAAAGCTTGGTGGTGCTGGTAGAGCCAGATTTGGCTTAAAACACACCTAAGTGTTTGTTTTTAAATGTTTATTTGAAGCTGAAACCCATGTATTACTACCGCTGAGCTGGTGGGTGAACCTGTGGATAATTTTGATGCGGATCTGCCGACCAATTTTATCCACAACTTCTCCAAAACCTGCCCCCGAATCATGCACCGTTTTGTGCGATGACGCCGCAGTGGCGTCGGTGCATCATTCGCTCCACTTCCGGCCCAGACCTCGCTGCCCCAATGGTTTTCCCACCTGTTTCATCGATGAGCATTTCCACAGGGCAGCGCCGGGGCTTACTCGCTGAGCTTGCGGATCAGCTTGTCCCAGTCCTCGCGCAGCTTGCCGTCGGTTTCCATCAAGGTGCGGATCTGCCGGCAGGCGTGCAGCACCGTGGTGTGGTCGCGGCCGGCAAAGGCGTCGCCGATTTCCGGCAGGCTGTGTTCGGTCAGTTCCTTGGTCAGCGCCATGGCGACCTGGCGCGGACGGGCCAGTGAACGGGTGCGCCGCTTGGACAACAGATCCTTGATCTGCAGGCCGTAGTAGTCGGCAACCGTTTTCTGGATATTGGGGATGCTGATGGCTTGTTGCTGGGCACGCAGAAGATCGCGCAGGGTTTCCTGGGCAAACTCGGTGGTGATCGCGCGGCCAGTGAAATTGGCGCGGGCGGTCAGCGTATTGAGCGCACCTTCCAGATCGCGCACGTTGGAGCGCATCTTCTTGGCGATCAGGAAAGCCACGTCGTCCGGAATCTCGGCGCCGCGTTCGCGGGCCTTGGCCAGCACGATGGCAGCACGGGTTTCAAAGTCCGGCGGCTCGATGGCCACCGACAAACCCCAGGCCAGGCGCGATTTCAGGCGGGCTTCCAGGCCTTCCACTTCGCGCGGATAACGGTCGCAGGTCAGGATGATCTGCTGCTTGCCGTCAAACAAGGCGTTGAAAGTGTGGAAAAACTCTTCCTGGGTGCGGTCCTTGCCGGCGAAGAACTGGATGTCATCGATCAGCAGCGCGTCGACCTGCTGGAACTGGCGCTTGAACTGGTCCATGGTCTTTTCCTGCAGCGCACGGATCATCGCGCTGAAGAACTGTTCCGAACGCAGATACAGCACTTTTGCCGCCGGATTGGCCTGGCGCATGGCATTGCCGGCGGCCAGCATCAAGTGGGTTTTACCCAGACCGGTGCCGCCGTACAGCAGCAGCGGGTTATGCGCACGATCACCCGGCTTCTGCGCCGCCTGGAAGGCCGCGGCCAAACCGAGCTGGTTGCTGCGGCCTTCGACGAAATTTGTGAAGGTGTAATGCGCGTCGAGGTTGCCGTTGAACGGCACCACCGGCGCGGCCGGCACATGGCTGGCGCTTGGTGCGACCAGCGGGGCCGGTTCCGGCGCCCGCGGACGCGAGCCGATTTCCAGCACAACCTCGCCGAAACCGGCGAAATGGGTCAGCAGTTCGCCGATGCGCGGCAGGTAGCGTTCGCGCACTTGGTCGACAATAAAGGCATTGGGCGCATACAGCACAAGGCTGTCAGCGCGTTGGTCGGCCTGCAGCGGCTTCAACCAGGTGTGGACATCTTCGGGCGGGAATTCCGCCTCCAGACGTTCGAGACAACGTGTCCAGGCATCCATCAGCAA